>CAVDDT010000016.1:0-127139 GCA_963607765.1 Paratractidigestivibacter sp.
AGTAGAACCAGGCTTAACCATTGCACTTGCGATATCTACTTTCTTGCCATTTACCAAGATGTGGCCATGGTTAACAAGTTGTCTAGCACCACGTCTAGTTCTTGCAAAACCTAATCTGTATACTAGGTTATCTAATCTTGATTCTAATAGAATTAGTAGGTTAGTACCTGTAACGCCTTCCATCTTACTAGCTCTTAAATAAGTGTTGTAGAATTGCTTCTCATTTAAACCGTATAGGTTCTTAATCTTTTGCTTTTCAGCTTGTTGTAAACCGTAGTTGCTAAGTTTGATTCTCTTAGAAGCACTTCCGTGTTGACCTGGGATATAAGCTCTCTTTCTTAATTCTTCACCTGTTTCTAGGATAGAGAAGTTAAGACGACGAGATATACGCCATACTGGTCCAGTATTTCTTGCCATATTTTTTCCTCCTGTAGCAATCAGTTAGAGGTGTAAATCATCCTAGGGATGTGTTAGTATTCAATTTTCATCCATTACGCTAGACTACTCATATACCATTTGGTTACTAACGCGCTTCCTTAAAACTTTACATGCGCACTAAACTGCCTAATAATAATACCAAATTGTTATGTCTATAGTCAATTGAAAAATAGCGTTTATGATAGTAAAATTAAACTAGTTTTGGTGATAAAGGAGCGTTATGGAGAATCAATATATTTTATACATTATTGGTGGATTAATATTACTTGCGATAATCCTTGTGATTATTCTGGTTTCTAATACAAAAAAATCTAACTTAAAAAAAGACATCGCTGAATTAAATGTACGTTTTAATGCGGTGAAGACCACTCCTCTTGCGTTTAAATTAAGTAAAGCTCAAGCCATGGCTAAAAGAAACGAAGAGACCGCTGATAAGGTTAAAGTATATTATGAAAAATATGAAGATGCTCAAAAACATATAGATCAAATTAGCGAAATGCTTTCTACTATCGATGATGAAGTGGCTAGCAGGGATTATAAAGCCGCAAGGGAAGCGGTTACTATTGTGGAAGAGAATATTGCCGATAGTGAAAAAGAGGTTGCGGATATCGACAAATTCTTGGAACAATTTTCCGAAGAAGAAAATGACCAAAGAGAAACTTCAAGTCGCTTAAAGGAACAATTTAGAGAATTAAAACTATATATCAATCAAAAATCTAATAGTCTTTCTATTGCTTATGAAGGAATCAATAAGAAAATTGAGAAAGTTGAAGATTTGTTTTCTAACAGCGAAGAATTTATGTATATCAATGATTATGTGAGTTCTTGGGACTGTCTATTAAAGATTAAAGATGAAATTAATGATATTAAAAATTGTGTATTAAAGATTCCTGCTTTAATCAAGGATACAAAAGGTGTCATTCCTACTTTAACTGATGAAGTAAATAGACAATATGCCCTAACTAGACAAAGAGGAGTTTATATTAAGCATCTTGATATTGACAAGAAGTTAGAGAATATTTCAAAAGTTGTTAGTGATGATATTAAAACTTTAAGTTTGGGTAATATTGATGGTGTTGATTCACACAATAATGAAAATATTGTTGAGCTTAATAAAATTTTAAATGACTTAGCTGTTGAAAATAAGAGCTATGCTGAAGTTAAAAATAAGGGAAGTGAAATTACCGATAATCTTAACGAATTAAAGAGCTTGCATAATTATGTAAAGATTGCTTATGAAAAAGATAAAGATAGATTTGGTATCGAAAATATTGATGATTACATCAATGATAGTGAAAAACGTATAAAGGAATATCAAGCTGACTATATTATCTTTAATCAAGACTTAGCAAGTAATGACAAGCCTAGTACTGAGCTTTTAGCTCAAGCTAATAAACTTCTTGAAGAATCTGATGAAGACAAGAAGAAATTGAGTTCTTATAAGGCTAGTTTTGATAAGAATACTGGTGATGAACAAAGAGCTAAAACTCAGCTTATGAAATTACAAGTTGTATTAAATGAAGTTGAAGTTAAGGTATTGGAGTATCATCTTCCTACGATAGCCAATTCTTATCATGATGATTTGGTTAGTGGAAGAGAAAGAATTGCAAAGATTAAGGAATTATTAAATGCGATTCCAATTGATATTGATACTTTAAATACTACTTTAGATGAGGCTATTGATTTTATCTACAAGTTCTACAACAATGTAAACAATGTTGTTGGTATGGCAATCATGGTAGAAAATGCGATTGTTTTTGGAAATAAGTATCGTTCTACTTATCCTGAAGTGGAAAGAGATTTGTCCAAGGCTGAGTTCTCATACATTAATGGTGAATATACTAAGGCATTAACGATGGCTATTTCTTGTATGGAAAAGCTGTTCCCTAATAAGAAAGATACTGATTATTTGGAGAATGCCTAGTGAATAAGATTTATTTTGATAGTGTTTCTACGACTTCTTTAAATAAAGAAGTTTTAAAAACTTATAAAGAGATTTTGGATAATCATTATTGTAATAGCGACGCCTTATATGATGATGGCGTAACCATCTATAACATGCAAGAAAAATCACGTGGCAACATTGCCAAACTATTGAATGTTGAAAAAGATGAAATTATTTTTACAAGCGGTGCTAGTGAAGCTAATAGTTTAGCTATTAAGGGATTGTGTTTAAATAATCAAAAGAAGAAACATCTTATTACTAGTATTTATGAACATTCAAGTGTTTATAATTCTTTTAAGCAATTAGAAGAGAAATTTGGCTTTGATGTTACTTATTTATATCCAAACAAAGATGGAATAATTAGTCCGGAAGATGTTAAAAATGCATTAAGAGATGATACTTTACTTGTAAGCATTATGCTTGTTAATAATGAAATTGGTTCTGTTAATGACATTAATAGCATTAAGGAAATTGTTAAAAAGCACAGTGGAACCTATTTCCATTGTGATATTACTCAAGGTATAGCTAAAGTGGATATTGATTTAAAAGATATTGATTTAGCTAGCTTTTCTGCTCACAAGATTCATGGCTTAAAAGGAAGTGGCGTTTTAGTTAAAAAGAAACATGTTGATTTAATGCCTATTATTTCTGGTGGCCAACAAGAATACGGCATTAGAGGTGGTACTTCTAATGCACCTAGCAATATAGTTTTGGCTAAGACATTAAGGCTTGCCTTAGAAAATAAAGATAAGCACGCAGCTTATGTTGATGAACTTAAAAATTACTTTATTAAAAGAATAGGTGAAGTAAGTGAGGTTAAGATTAATTCCCCTAAAGGTAGTGTTAATCTTGTTAATATTTCTACACCTATTAAAAGTGAAGTGGAATTAAATGCGCTTAATGCTAGAGATATTATGGTTTCTAGTAAGTCTACTTGCGGTTCTAGAAAGAATGAAAATAATAGAACTTTAAAGAGCTTGGATATTGATGAAGATTATGCGCTTAGAGTTTCTTTTGACTATAGTAATACAAAAGAAGAAATAGATTATTTTATTGAATGTATAAAGGAGGATATAAAACGTTATGCTTAATTTAGCTTATGATCATATCGTTGTTAGATATGGTGAATTATCTACTAAAGGCAAGAATAGAAAAGATTTTACTAAAGCTTTAACTAATAATATTAAAAGAAGATTACAGGCATATAGTAAGCTTGAATATAAAACTCTTCATGATGGTTTATTTATTAAACTAAATGATGAGGATTATGGCTTAATCAAAGAGGATTTAAAACAAGTATTTGGTTATGCTTATTTTTCTGGGGCAATGATTGTTAGTCATGATATCGAGGAAATTAAGGATGTGGCTTTGAAACTTGCTTCAAAAAAGGAATATAAAACTTTTAAGGTTGTTTCAAGACGCAGTAATAAGAATTATCCTTTAAGAAGTGATGATATTAATAGACAAGTAGCTGGTCATATTTTAAGAAACTGTGATATTAAAGTTGATGTCCACAATCCTGAATTAAAGATTTATATTGTTATTGATCAAAATAATACTATTATCATGGATGAAAAGGTAAAAGGTATTGGCGGCTATCCTACTGGTGTAAATGGAAAAGCACTTTTGATGATGTCTGGCGGAATTGATTCACCTGTTGCAGCTTATTTAACAATGAAAAGAGGATTAAAAATAGAATGTATTCATTTTGCTAGTGAACCATATACTAGTGCTCAAGCAAAAGAAAAAGTTCTATCTTTAGCCAGAATTTTAAGTGTCTACCAAGGTGATATTTTAGTTCACATTATTCCTTTTACTGATTTGCAATTAGCTATTTATAAGCATAGCAATGAATCTTATGCGATAACTATTATGCGTCGTATGATGTATCGTATTGCGGATAGAATTGCTAATGAAAGAAAGATTAAACTTATTACTAATGGCGAAAGCGTTGGACAAGTTGCGAGTCAAACGCCAGAAAGCATTAGTGTTATCGCAAAAGTATGTGACACTTTAATTCTTCGTCCACTTTGTATGATGGACAAAATAGAAAGTATTGATTTAGCTAAAAAAATCGGCACATATGAGACTTCTATTCTTCCTTACGAGGATTGTTGTACGATTTTTGATCCGAAGAATCCGGTTACTAAGCCAAAGGAAAAAGAATGTTTATTTTATGAATCTAAATTTGATTATGAATCTTTAATTGAAGAATGCATTAAGAACGATCAAATAGTTAAGGTTTCATATTTAGATAAGAATACAGATGATATGTTTTAGGAGGTTATTATGAATTTATATTCTATTAGAAGAGAAAGACTTATTAAAGACCTTGCTGGAAATTCTACTATTGTATTATTTTCTGGTAATACTGTTATGAAATCAGAGGATGAGGGTTACCCATTTGATGTTAATCGTAACTTCTACTATTTAACAGGCCTAGAGAATGAATCAATGGCGCTTGTTGTTTCTTGCATTGATGGAAACATTTCTGAAAGCTTATTTATTTTGCCTTATGATGAACTATTAGCTAAATGGGTAGGGGGCAGAATGTCTAGTGAAGAAGCAAGTGAGATTAGTGGTATTGATAATGTTCAAGACTATGCAGATTTAGATGATTATCTAGCTAGTTTATTAAATAGACAAAGACACAATCCTGGCTATAAGATGTATTTTGATTTATGGCATTATGCTGCTAACCAAGATTTATCGGATGGTGCAAAGTACGCTAATAAATTAAGAACTAATTATCCTTCTTTAGAGATCAAGGATATCTATCCTGTTATTTCTAAGATGAGAATGGTGAAAGATGATTACGAACTAACTTGTATCAAACAAGCTATTGCTATTACTAATGCAGGTGTTAGACAAATGATGTCTACTATTCGTCCTGGCATGAATGAAATGGCTATGGAAGGCTTATTTAATTATGTTTTAGCTAGCAATGTTTGCGGCAAAAATGCTTTTAAGTCAATTTGTGCCAGTGGCAAGCGTGCTACTATTCTTCACTATAGTGACAACAATCAAGCAATCAATGAAGGCGAACTGTTCTTATGTGACTTGGGTGCTACTTTCAAGAATTATTGTGCTGATATTTCTAGAACATTCCCTGCTGGCGGCAAATATTCTGATCGTCAAAAGGAAATCTACGAGATTGTTTTAGGTGCTCAAAAGATTGTTGAAGAAAACGCAAAGCCTGGTATTACGCTTAGAGCTTTAAATAAACTTGTAGTTGATTACTATACTGCAGAGCTTCCAAAACACGGACTAAATAAAGATGTTTCTGAATATTATTTCCATGGTGTATCTCATCATCTAGGATTAGATTGTCACGATGTTAATACTGGCAATGTTCCTCTTGCTCCTGGCAACGTTATCACTAATGAGCCCGGATTATATATTGAAGATGAAAACATTGGTATTAGAATTGAAGATGATTTGCTAATTACTGGCACAGGATGCGAAGTTCTATCTATCGCTATTCCCAAGACTGTAGAAGATGTAGAAGCTTTAACTAATCACTAATTAGCTTTCTTAAGTTTATATATAACTATTTCGGCATCCGCATTTAAACGGATGTCGTTTTCAATTGTGCCAAGTCCATTAGTGATATCAAGAGTTACACCGTCAACATCATCTTTTCCATGATAATAAGATGTTGCACCACTTGGACGATAGAATAAATTAATAAGCGGGATATATACCTGTCCGCCAAGTGAATGCCCAGCTAAAATGTAGTCAGTTAAAGATGAAGTAAGGCTATTTGCTTCATCTGGACAATGAGTTATGGCAACAGTATAGTGTGTTGAATTTATTCCATCATATGCACTGCTTACATTGGGATTTCCATTAACGCTTGAATCTACTCCAACAAGGTTAATATAAGATCCATTTAAGTATATTTTTTCATTGGTGTTATTTAATAATCTAAAATCACATTCGTTATAAATGCTGTTTACTTGATCGTAATAATTATTGTCTTTATCTCCTAGTACGGCATATTTTCCATATTTCGCATTAATGTTTCTCAAAAAGTTTTCAAGCTTTGCGGTCTTTTCACCATCTAGAGCTTCATCAAATAAATCTCCGCCAAAGATAACGATGTCAGGACTAAAATTATTTATTTTATTTTCGATATTGTCTAAGTCTTCATCGTCTAAAAAAGTTCCATAATGAAGATCAGAAAAATATGCAATTATTAGCCCATCAATATTTGAATCAATTTTGTTAGAAGTTATTGTTTCTTTTCTAACAGTGATATCTTTAGTATTAATAAAAATCGCATTGTATATTGTTAGTCCAATGCAAATTAAGATAGCTAATATAAGAATAATAATCTTTTTTGTTTTTGACATAAATCTATTCTATCAAATAGGGAGCTTTAATTCACTTTTGCATTTCACATAATTTAACAAATTTAAAACATATTTCTGCTATAGCACTTGTTTAATATATAGTTGTAAGGAAAATAAAAACCTTACAAAAGTATCCAATTCCCCTTGATACTTAAAGAATGTCCCCTAAATTTTTAAAGTAAGAAAAGCTCCATCAGGAGCTTTTCTTAATTATGTAGGTATATGGCTCATCAATGTTTTTGTATGCTTTGTATTTTTCTAATACATTTAAATTGTTGTTATTAATGTATTTATCAACCAAATAATATTCACTTTTTCCACCCTTATGTCCTCGATAGAAAGTGATAATAATATATCCATTATTTTCTAATAGATTATATGCTTTTTTAAAAGCTGTTAAGGTTTCGCTATCTTTAGTGGTTGTTTTATCTTCACTATTTGGAAAATAGCCCAAATTAAAGATGAATAATTTAATACCTTTATTAATATATTTATCAAAGTAGATATGGTTATCTAATAGTAAAGAGACATTATTTAAATCTTTAACTTTTTGTTTGGTGTTAATGATTGCTTGCTTATTGATGTCAAAGGCATATACATGCTTGGCCAAAGTGGCTAGATAATAGGTATCGTTGCCATTGCCCATTGTCATATCGACGCAAACATCGTTTTTAGTGATTAATCCCTTTAGATATTTATGAACATAAGTGTTGTTATTCATAGTATTTGCCTTGGTACGTATCTAGCTTAGCCATTAGTTTATCAATATCATTTAAGATAGTTGTTTTATTCAAAACCCAATTTGGCTCAATTAATTCTTCTTTTATCGGATCACCAGTTAGCCTTTCAATAACTACTTCAGGCTTTAGAAGTTCTAGTTGTTTTACTACTATTTCAATATATTCATCTCTGCCAAGCATATTAAATGGCTCTTTTTGATAGATTTCATTAAGTTTAGTATCTTTTAAAATATGGAGCATATGAATTTTAATACTATCAAATTTTAAATGATTAATGTCCTTGATGGTTTTAAGCATATCTTCTTTAGTCTCATTAGGAAGGCCATTGATGATGTGCACACATACTTTAATATTTGTGTCCTCTAGAAGAGAAATAGCTTTTTTAAAATCATCAAAGTTATAACCTAAATTTAAATATTTAGAACTTTTGAAATTGGTTGTTTGTAGCCCTAGTTCTATCCAAATAGGCTTTTTGTTTGTGATGCTATTTAGATAATTAACTATCTCTTCATTTAAACAATCACATCTTGTTGCGATAGCTATTTCAGCTACTTCTTCTTTATCTAGAAAAGGCTCTAACATCCCCTTGATTTTAGACAGGGGGCCATAGGTGTTAGAAAAGGATTGAAAATAGGGAATATATAAGCCATTATTCCATTTTCTGTCCATCACTTCTTTGTTTCTAATATATTGGGTCAAGACATCTTCTTTAATATTAAGATTTGAATCACCAGATCCACAGCTTGAACAATATATGCATCCACCATATCCTTTTTTGCCATCTCTATTTGGGCAAGTGAAATGTCCATCAATAATAACTTTGGCTACTTTTTGGTGATATTTATTTTTAAGATAATAATTAAAAGTATGATATCTTTTATTATCAAGAGTGTATTTAAAAGTATTCATATATAAATATTAACATTGATTTTAAGCTTTAAAAATCATATTATTATTGAGTAATCGTTAAAAGTAGTAGATGGGTAAGCATTATAGAGAGCTCTATTTGGTGGAAAGAGTATGCGTAACTATTGAACTTGTTTAACAAAGTGATTAATCGTGGCTCGCGTTAAGAGAGTAAGTTAAAAATTAAGGTGGTACCGTGCTTTGCACCCTTGTGTACTACCTTTTATTTATTTTAGGAGGAATTTATGTCAGCTTTTGATTTTAAGGCTATTGAGAAGAAATGGCAAAAGTATTGGGAAGAAAATGACACTTTTAAAACAGATGTTTATGATTTTACTAAGCCAAAGTACTATGTAATGGATATGTTCCCATATCCTAGTGGCGTAGGTTTACATGCGGGGCATCCGGAAGGCTATACAGCTACTGATATTGTGGCAAGGTATAAGAGAATGAAGGGTTTTAATGTTTTGCATCCTATGGGCTTTGATTCATTTGGCTTGCCTGCTGAACAATATGCAATTTCTACTGGTAATCACCCAGCTGGTTTTACAAACAAAAATATTGAGCATTTTAAAGAGCAATTAAAAGGACTTGGTTTTTCTTATGATTGGTCTAAAGAAATTTCTACTAGTGATCCTGATTTTTATAAGTGGACACAATGGATTTTTATTCAATTATTTAAAAAAGGCTACGCAAAGTGCGTTGAAATGCCAGTTAATTGGTGTGAAGAACTTGGCACTGTTTTGGCAAATGATGAGGTAATAGATGGCAAAAGCGAAAGAGGGGGCTATCCAGTTGTTAGAAAAAACATGAAACAGTGGATAATGGACATTCCTGCTTTTGCTGAACAGCTTCTTGCTAATTTGGATACTATTGATTGGCCGGAATCTACAAAAGAGATGCAAAGAAACTGGATTGGCAAGTCAATTGGCGCTGAAGTAACCTTCAAAATCGATGGCATAGATAAGAATTTTACCGTCTTTACAACAAGATGCGATACTTTGTTTGGTGCTACATATTGTGTTCTTTCTCCAGAACATCCACTTGTTGATTTGATTGCTACAGTTGATAAAAAGGATGCGGTTGATGCATATAAAAAAGAGTGTGCATTAAAGTCTGAAATGGAAAGAACTGA
The DNA here is from genome assembly GCA_963607765.1 of Paratractidigestivibacter sp. Lineage (GTDB taxonomy): Bacteria > Bacillota_I > Bacilli_A > Erysipelotrichales > Erysipelotrichaceae > Colivicinus. Next base: position 9,520 of record CAVDDT010000016.1, read on the forward strand.
ATTAAATAAAGATAAGACCGGTGTATTTACTGGTGCTTATGCGATTAATCCGGTAAATAATAAAAAGATTCCTATTTGGATTTCTGACTATGTTTTGATGACTTATGGCACTGGAGCAATTATGGCTGTTCCAGCTCATGATGAAAGAGATTATGCTTTTGCTAAGAAATTTGATATTGAAATTATTCCTGTAATCAAAGGCGGAGATATTTCAAAAGAAGCTTATACAGGCGATGGTGTTCATATTAATTCTGGTTTCTTAGATGGCTTAAATAAACAAGAAGCTATAGATAAGATGATTGAATATTTAAGTGAAAAAGGCATTGGCAAAAAGAAGGTTAATTATCGTATTAGAGAGTGGATTTTCGCAAGACAAAGATATTGGGGAGAACCTATTCCTGTAATTCATTATGATGATGGAACAATAGGCGTTTTAGATGATGAAGATTTGCCTTTAATCCTTCCAGAGCTGGAGGATTATGGCCCTAGTAAAACTGGCGCTCCACTAGATAAGGCAACTGATTGGGTTAATGTTACATATCATGGAAAGCATGGAAAAAGAGAAACTTCAACAATGCCTGGTTCTGCAGGAAGCAGTTGGTATTTTATTAGATATATTGATCCACATAATGATTCATGCATATGTGATCCTAAGCTTATGGAACATTGGCTTCCGGTAGATTTATATATCGGTGGTCCAGAACACGCTGTTGGTCACTTATTATATTCTAGAATGTGGAATAATTTCTTACATAATGAAGGAATTGTACCAGTTGCGGAGCCATTTAAAAAATTGGTTCACCAAGGATATATTTTGGGCTCAAATGGCATTAAGATGGGTAAAAGATTCCCTGAATATGTCGTTAATCCAAGTGATGTTGTAAACGATTATGGTGCTGATACTCTTAGACTATATGAAATGTTTATGGGCCCACTAGAGGCTGATAAGCCATGGAGTACACAAGGACTTGAGGGTGCACATAGATGGCTTGAAAGAGTATATAGATTAGTATGCGATGAGTCTAAAATTTCAAGTGAAAATGATGGAAAATTAGATTATTCATATAACTTTACGGTTAAAAAAGTAACTGAGGATATTGAAAATCTTTCTTTAAATACCGCTATTTCACAAATGATGATTTTCATTAACGATTGTTACAAAGAAGGAAAGGTATATAAAGAATACTTAGTTAATTTTGTTCAAATGCTTTCTCCTTGGGCACCACATTTATGTAATGAAATGTATGAAATGCTTACAGGTAAACAAGATTTAGCTTATAGAAGCTGGCCAGAAGTAGATGAAAGCAAGCTTGTTAAATCAGAAAAAGAGGTTGTTGTTCAGGTCAATGGTAAAGTAAGAGCTAAATTTACTGTAGCTAGCGAAACTGATGATGAAACAATTTATCAAGAAGCATTAAAACAAGAAAATGTCATCAAGTTCATTGATGGAAAAGAAATTAAGAAACATTTTGTTATTAAAGGCAAGATGGTAAATATTGTAGTATAAAATATTTGAAAAACTCTCTTTGTTTAACACAAGGAGAGTTTTTTGTTGCGTATTATTTTGTTAGCACTTTTTAAAATCATCTGTATTGTCATATGCTTTTATGTTAGAATTTTTTGAAATTTGTCTTGCTTCTACCATTGCATCAAGGGTTTCTTTGTTATAATCAAGAACCTCTATTGTAAAAGACAATCACCTTCTTAATACACATTGATGTAAGAATAGATTAAAGACACTAGATATATCTAGACCCAAGCAATCAAAAGTTCATCGTCTTTTTTATATCTGTATCAATTATGATTTGTGTTTGAACGGTCATAATATGCTTTCTTTCATCTAACTTATATACTTTTAAGTAATGAAATATATTAAACTAAAGATAATAAAGAGGGAATATTATGAGTAATTATCTAACTATTGATGTAGGCGGAACAAATATCAAATATGCAGTAATGGATGAAGAAATTAATGTTAAAGAAAAGGGCGAAATGCCTACTCCGTATGATGGGTTAGATGCATATCTAGATACATTAAAAAGCATTTATGATAAATATGTTGCTTACGATATAAAGGCTATCGCGATGAGCGCTCCTGGCAGGATTAATTCAAATAATGGATACTTTTACACTAGCGGTCATTTAAAATATGCGGATGGAATTAATTTAAAAGAGAAGCTGGAAGAGATATTGCCTATAGAAGTTTTTGTGGAAAATGATGCGAAATGTGCAGCTCTTGCGGAACTTTGGAAGGGCAGCATGAAAGGTGTTAAAAATGGTATCGTTTTAGTTATAGGTACGGGTGTAGGTGGAGGCATTATTCTTGATGGAAAAGTGTATCGTGGTTCTACTTTTGCTTCAGGTGAATTTTCTTTTATGCCTACTAATTTTGAAGAAAATAAATTTAGTTTCAACTCGATGTGGGGTGTTAAAAATGGCATAAAGTCAATAATTAATGAATATGCGAATTTAACGGGATTAAATCCTGAAAATATAGATGGAAGAATGCTTTTTGATAGAGCTAACAAAGAAGATTCTAATGCATTAAAAGCTTTAGAAAGATATTGCAGTTCTTTAGCTTGTGGAATATTTTCTTTGCAGCTTGTTTTAGATGTAGAAAAAATTGCGATAGGTGGAGGCATCTCTAGACAACCATTATTACTGGAAACACTTAAAAAAGCTTTAAAATCTTATGTGGGAGAATCGTCCACATTAATTCCTGCCACAATGCCCGAAATCGTTGCTTGTGAGTATGGCAATGATGCTAATTTAATTGGCGCTTTATACAATTGCTTAAATAATAAAAAGGAGAATTAAAATGATTAGACATATTTGCATGTTTAAATTAAAAGAAGAAAATAAAGAGGAAGTACTTGTCGAAATACTAAAAAGAACTAAGGCATTAAATGAGATATCTTCTACTACAGGAGGGGTTACTGTCACAAATTCTAAGAAAGCTCCAAACAGCAATTATGATTTTTGTTTGATATATGATTTTAAAGATATTGAAGGATTAAATGCATATCAAAATGATCCAATACATTTGGCTTGTAAAGATTATTTTATGGAATATATAACAAATAGAGCTTGTATCGATTACGAGTACTAATGACTTTCTTTTAACAACTTTACAAAAGAAATAGTCATCGATTGATGACTATTGTTTTGCATAGATGTTTTTAAATGCAGAAGGTGATATACCATATTCTTTTTTAAAAGCTTTAAAGAAAGTGGAATAATCATTAAATCCCACTAATTGATAGATGTTATCTAATGGTTCACCTTTTAGGATATAGTTTTTTGAACATATTAATCTTCTTTGAGTTACATAATGATAGAAGCTTACATCAAGCTTCTTTTTGAATAGTTGCGAGATTGTGCTTTCTGATACATAAAATTGTTTAGCCACATTTTCTAGAGTTAATTTATCTAGCATATGTTCTTCAATATAAGAAACAATTTCATCAATCATTTGTGGTTTCTCTGGTGTTACTGAATTATCGATATCGTTTTTAGCACGTGTTAAAAGAGGCGCCAATTCCATAGCTTTGCCAAAGATAGATGATTGCCAGCCTACTTTTCTTTCGATGTTTTCGTAGCAAGCACTAGAAAATAATTCTTTAATATCAATATATGATTGATCGTTTAAATGGAGAAGCATAGGCTTATTTAAATACGATGTTTCAAGTAATAAATTTTCTTCAATAAAAGATTTTGTTTCTTTAGAAATCCACATAACATATCTTCGATATGGTTCTTCGAAGACATCTGGCAATATTGGTCTATGGCTTACACCAGGTGGAATAATTATGGCATCGCCACTTGTTACTTTAAATCTATTTGTTCCTAGATAATATTCAATATTTCCCGTTCGAACATATAATAGTTCAAAAAATTCATGCGAGTGAAGATTCACTTCTTCTTTAAAGAAACTTACATCTTGGTGGGCGTCAACATATTTTGAATCCATTTCTAGCTCTTGGTAGAAAGAAGCGTTTGGATGATGCTTTCTAAAGAATTCTTCTTTTTCTCTTTTTGTTTGTAAACTTACATATACATCGTCAGACAAGTTATAGAATTTGGCTACTTCAGATAATTTCATAGGTTAATTTTATAACTAAATGTAAGAATTGCAATGTGTATTGCGAAAAATGCAATTTTATTGCAAATATTTTTTACGTAGAATTTAATCATAGAAATCCATTTTCAAGAAAGGGGAATTATATGGAAAAAAATGAAGTTCGTCCATTCAGTTGGAAAGATGAACTTGGTTACGTATTTGGCGATATGGCTGGTAGCTTCGTCAATTTGTTTGTTGATGCTTATTTTTTAACATTCTGTACTTATGTACTTGGAATTGAAGCAACTTGGATGGCTGGTCTATTCTTGGTAGCTAGACTTTGGGATGCAATTAATGACCCAATGATTGGTTCTCTACCTGATAGATTTAAACTTGGAAAGGGAAGCGATAAATTCAAACCTTGGATTAAACTATTCGCAATTCCTCTAGCATTGTCTGGTGTATTATGTTTCTCTAATGTTTCATTCACTGGCTTTGCATTACATGCTTGGGTAGCATTTGTTTATGTACTATATGGTATGTCTTATACTGGTACTTCAATGCCATTTGGTTCAATGGCTTCAGTTGTTTCTGATGATCCTATCAATCGTAGTAAATTATCTCGTGCAAGATCAATCGGTGGCACTGTTGTAGGTATTGCTGCATTGTCATTTGTTCCAGTTATTTGTTTTGATTCTAATTCAAATATCATTCCTGAAAGATTTACTTTATTAGCCGTTATCTTTGGTATCTTAAGCTTATTGTGCTATTTCTTATTAAATAAGCTAACTCTTGAAAGAATTCATATCGAAAACAAGGGCGAGAAATTTGAATTTAAGAAAGTATTTAAGCATGTATTACATAATAGACCTTTAATTGGTGTAATGGTTGCAACTATCGGTAGTATGTTATTTATCACTGGTAATAGCCAACTTACAAGCTACGTATACAAAGAGTTCTATCAAAATACAAGTGTAATGACTATTTCAAGTTTGGCTAGTGTACCAATCTTGGTAATTTGTTTCCCACTTGTTCCAAAACTAGTTTCTAAATTTGGAAAGAAGAAAGTTATTGTCGCAGCTAGTGCATATTGTCTAGTATTAAGTTTAATCAAGTTGATCATTCAACTTCCAAATGTATATATCTATACTGCTGTAAATATTGCTGCTATGGTTGGCCAAACTGCTTTCACAATGTTAATTTGGGCTTTTGTTACTGACTGTCTTGACTATAGTGAATGGAAAGATGATTTCAGAAGTGATGGTAGTATGTATTCGATGTACACCTTCTCAAGAAAGATTGGTTCTACAATAGCTTCTACTGGTGCTGCTGGTGCTCTAGGCGCTATTGGCTATGTTTCAGGTACTGGCGTTGTTCAAACTGCTGCTACAATCAATAATATTTATTATCTAGTTTGCGCTGTTCCAGTTGTTACTTGCGTACTTGAACTAATTGGTATTGGTCTAATCTTTAATCTAGATAAAGAAACTACTGAAAAGATGTATGCCGATTTAGCTGTTAAACACGGCAAAAATAAGTAATCATGGATAAAATTGATTTACATCTTCATGTAAGTAGAGTAAGTGTTCCTAAGACTGATAAGATGTTTGTTTCTTCAGGCGAAGAAATGCTTCCTCACTTAAAGGAATTAGGCATTAAAAAAGCGGTACTAATGTCTATTGGCGAGAATGTTTCTTTTGGAAGCAATTCTGACAATAAAGAATTATGTGCTTTATATCCTGACACTTATGCATGGATGTGTAATTTAGATCCTGTAGATGAGGATACAATTTTTGAAAGATTATCTAAATACAAACGAGAAGGTGCAATAGGGGTTGGAGAACTATCAATTAACCAAAGGATAGATTCTCCCTTCCTTTCTAAAATATTTAGTTCTGCTGAAAAGTTAGGATTACCTGTTACATTTCATATGAGCCCAGAAGTTGGCTATAGTTATGGTGTAGTAGATGATCCTGGTCTTCCACTTTTAGAGGAAGCTTTAAATGATTATCCTAGTTTGAAATTATTAGGTCATAGTCAAAGTTTTTGGATCGAAATGAGTAGTGATGCACCTGTCGAAAAGGAAAAGAGAAATGCTTGGGGACAAGGCAAAATTGTTCCAGGTGGTAGAGTTCCTTATCTTTTTGAAAAATATCCTAATTTATATGGAGATTTAAGTGCAAATAGTGCGGGATGTGCTATTATGCGTGATGAAGAATTTGGTTTAGCGTTTTTAGAAAAGTTTCAAGATAAGCTTTTCTTTGCGACAGATATGGTTAATGTGGAAATGGAGTTTCCACTTGGCAAGTGGCTTGATGATAAATATGCAAGCGGTGAATTAAGCAAAGAAGCTTACGAAAAGATTTGCTTTAAGAATGCGCAAAGAGTCTTTGGACTGTAAAGGAGAAACATGAGTATTATTGAAACACCTTGTGGTAAGATCGAGGGCACAACTAGTAGATATGATGATGTTATTGCTTATAAGGGCATAAGATATGCAACGGCTAATAGATATGAATATCCTGTTGAGGTTACTCATTGGGATGGTGTATATAAGGCTGATAAATATGGCGATTGTTCAGTTCAGCCTAGATCTTTCATTAATGAAGAAACTTTAGAGTCAAAGAAGTTTTATTACAATGAATTTAGAAAAGGTGAAACATACACTTATAGTGAAGATTGTTTGTTTTTAAATATTTGGACTCCAAAAGGCGCAAAGAAGGGCGATAATCTTCCAGTATTATTCTATATTCATGGTGGTGGTTTTACAGGCGGATGTGGCCATGAGAAACATTTTGATGGACCTGTTTGGCCTACAAAGGGCGTAATTGGCGTAACAATTAATTATCGTTTAGGTCCTCTTGGCTTTGCTTGTCTTGAAGAATTAGCTAATAAGGATGGTCATACTGGCAATTATGGCTTATACGATCAATTGACTGCTTTAAAGTGGATTAACCATAATATTGAATACTTTGGCGGAGATAAGAACAAGATTACTATCATGGGCCAAAGTGCTGGTGCCATGAGCGTACAACAACTTGTATTAAGTCCACTAACTAAGGGCTTGGTATCAGGCGCTGTAATGAGTTCTGGTGGTGGCTTTAGTAAAGTTATGGGCAATGCTAAAAACGCTAGTGATTTCTATGGCTTCTGGAAAGAAATTATGGAAGAGGCTAAGTGTAATACTGCTGATGAATTAAAGAAACTTGATGTAAAGAAATTATTTGATGCTTGGAATGTGGTAAAGGGTAAACATAAAGATATGTTTATGAGTACCGTTCCTGTTGTTGATGGAGAGTTCATGCCAAATGATCCAGCAACTAGAGGAAAAGATGGTGAGGAATTAGCTATCCCATATATCATGGGCTCAAATAGTGAAGACATGATCCCACCTATCATTCATAAAATGGCAAAAGAATGGTGTCTAACAGTAGAAAAACATGGCAATAATGGCTATATGTATTTCTTTGATAGACAACTTCCAGGTGATGATAATGGGGCATGGCATTCAAGTGATTTATGGTATTGGTTTGGCACTTTAGATAATTGCTGGCGTCCAATGTCTGAAAAAGACTACAAAGTAAGCGAAGAAATGAATGATTATCTTCTTAACTTTGTTAAGACTGGCGATCCAAATGGAAAAGGTTTGCCTACTTGGACTCCTTATACTAAGTCATGTAAAAAGATCTTAAGAATTGGTGAAAACGATACTCACATGGGTGGCGTTAATGGTGCTAAGCTCGTTAAGACAATGATGACTAAAAAGCCAGTTGGCGAATAATAATTAATTAAAAGATTCCACTAATAAAGCTGTTAGAAATTAATTTTCTAACAGCTTTTACTTTTTCTATGAATGCGTATTTGCATAAAAAAGCCCTTAAATATTTCAATATATTTTTCTTTTTTCTAGTTTTTATCAAAAAAATATATGTATATTACCAATTCTTCTTATCTTGTCTAAAGTCTTTGTTTTCTCTTCTTGACACAACGATTTTATCAAACCAATCAACCATGTTTGGATCTTGATGGTCAAAGAATAAACTATTTGAAGTATCTAAAGAATTGATTAATTTCATGTCTTCCTTACTTAAAACAAAATCAAACACTTCAAAGTTTTCTCTCATTCTTTCAATATGTGTTGACTTGCACGCGACAATTACGCCTCTTTGAATTAACCATCTAAGCGTTACTTGTGCACTTGATTTTCCATATTTTTTTCCAATATTAATTAAAGCTTCATTAGTAAACAATCCATTTCTTCCTTCACCAAATGGTGCCCAGGCTTCCATATGTACACCATATTTGTTCATATTTTCTTGAGCTTTAAATTGGCCATTAAACGGATTGACTTCTACTTGATTGATTGCGGGAATAATTTTTCTATTAAATAGACAGATATCACTTAATCTGTCAGGATAAAAGTTAGATACACCGATAGCCCTTATTTTTCCTCCTTCATATAATTCTTCTAAAGCTTTATAGGCGCCATAGTAATCAGAAAAAGGCTGATGCAGTAATATCAAATCAATATAATCTGATTTTAACTTATTAAGAGATTCATATACGGATTTCTTACAATTTTCATAGCCATAATTATCAATCCATATTTTTGTTGTAATAAATAGTTCTTTTCTATCTAGTCCACATTCTATTATGGCATCTCCTACCTCTTCTTCGTTAAAGTAGCTTTGTGCTGTATCGACAGCTCTATATCCTACTTTAATTGCATCTAAGATGCATCTTTTAGTGTCTTCTTTAGGAATTTGATATACGCCAAATCCAAGTATTGGCATTTCCACACCATTGTTTAATTTAACATATTCCATAATGTTCCTCCTTGTGTTACAGTGATATTGTAGAAGTCGTGAGTAACTCACGGTCAAGAGGTTTTTATGTATTATTCAATGAAAGAAACGTGTCTAAAAACAGGGCTAACATATGATACTTTAAAGTTCTATTGCAATGAGGGTTTAATACCAAATGTTAAAAGAGATAAAAATAATTATCGAATATTTGATGAAAACGATATTGCTTGGATTGATAGTTTATCGTGCCTTAAAAATTGTAATATGAGCATTAATGAAATGAAAGAATATTTAAAACTATGTTTAATGGGAGAGAGTTCTATTCTTGAAAGAAAGAAAATATTAAACAATAAGCTGATAGAACTTGAAAAAAAGAAAAAAGAGATTGAAGATAGTATTAACTATATACATTGGAAACAAAATTTCTATAATGATGTTTTGGATGGCAAAGCAAAATATTATAGTAATTTAATAAAGGACAACGATAATGATTAAGGCAATATTTTTTGATGTAGATGGAACGCTTGTTCCTATGAATGGCAAAAAGATTGTTGATAGTGCATTAAATGCAATTAACATCTTACAAAACAAGGGGATAAAATGTGTTGTATGTTCTGGAAGAGATTTTAGAGAAATAGGCAAGAATAATAATGTATTAGAAAAAGTAAAATTTGATGCAACAATAGCTTCTACTGGACAATATTGTTTAGATAAAGATGGAGTTCCATTTTATATTCAGTATATGAATGAAAATCAAAGAAGAGAAATCGTTAATCTATTTAAGGAAAAGAAATATGCAATATGTTTAAAAACGGAATTTGGTAGTTATATTAATTGTCTTACTTCGATTAATGAATCTATATATAAAAAATTCAATAGAAATCTTTGGCCGATAAAAGAGTACCAAGGTGAAAAAATCTTCCAAGCAATGGTTTATATAAATAATGAAGATCGCAAAGAATTAATAAAAAGTATCAAGGATTTAACTATTACTTCATGGCATCCTTTAATGGCGGATGTCATTCCTTTAAATGGAGGAAAGTCTAAAGGAATTGAAAAATATCTTGAGAAAGAGAATATAAAAATAGAGGAAACTATGGCTTTTGGCGATAGTGAAAATGATATTGATATGCTTAAATATGTAGAAATTGGAGTAGCTATGGGCAACGCAAATGAAAAAGTAAAAAAATCAGCTAATTATATTACTGATGATTGTGATAAAGATGGGATATACAAGGCTTTAAAACATTTTGATGTAATTTAAAAAATGGTCATTTGACCATTTTATTTGCTAGCTATTACTTCTACTTCTACAAGTGCTTGTTTAGGCAAGTCTTTTACCGCTACACATGATCTACATGGCTTGCTGGTAAAATATTTTCCATATACTTCATTGAATGCTGAGAAATTATTGATATCACTTAAGAAACAAGTTGTTTTTACAACATTATCTTGAGTATATCCTGCTTCTTTTAAGATAGCATCGACATTTTTCATAATTTGTGATGCTTGTTTTGTGATATCACTTTCTACTAGATTGCCAGTAGAAGGATCAATAGGCATTACGCCTGATAAGAATAATAAATTTCCTGTATCAATCGCTTGAGAATAGGGACCGATTGCAGCTGGGGCATTTGGCGTTTCGATATATTTTTTCATTGTTCCTCCTTATCATATTCACCATATTCACATCCTACATTTTCGCATAGAATTTCATCGATTAAATTGTTTCCTTCATATAATTTAACGATGCCTCTTCCATTTCCACCGTTCCATAGATGGTTGTGTTTTTTTAAACCATCTGGAGCTTCGTAATTAATAAACAGCATATCTTCTTTCTTGCAAAAGATATCAGTTTCCATTTTATGAAGTGGTGTTTCTTGAATAATGTGCCAATATACTTCATTATCCATTTCTTTGAACTCAAACTTTGTTTTTGTAAGTGTCCAAAATTTAGAAAAATTAAATTCGTAACATTTTCCTTCATAATAGAAGGCTCCTAGTAATTTTCTATCAAGAGCTAAATTGCCTATTTTAGGTCTTCCACCACCGATATCAAATACTGAATTGATTAATTTTTTATGTGTGATTGTGCTAGTTAGATTGTTTGAAGAAAGCCATACCCAAGGACTAGTAAAATCTTTTCCCCAGTTTTTATCGGCATAGCCATAGCAATCAGTTGGATTAACTACATATGTTTTATTGTTGTAGATAATTTCACCTTCATATTCGGTTTTCATACCTTCTGCGTGCCAAAACATCTCAAAAGCATCAGCTTGTCTTAAGGGCTCACTTGCACCATATCCCACATTAAAGGCAATCTTTTTGTTTATTTTTAGATTCCAAGAGATAGTTCCATCATCACACATCCATTCAGGGTGATTGGCTGATCCACTTACAGAGACTACACCATATGTTTTCTCTTCGCTTAAGAAACAATTGTCAGCTTTAATGGCAAATGGAACATCTTTCGTGACTTCAACATTGTTTAAACCAAAGAAACGATGAAGTTGCCTATGATCCTTGCCCCAAGTTCCAACTTTTACCATTAGATAAGATGGCTTGTTTTTATTTTGACCAAAAATTGGATAATCTTGAGCTAAAGATGGATTAATAATAAAAAATTCAATAAAGAATGGCTTTTCTTCGTTTGTATTTTTGTTTCTAGCCGTGAAAGAATGCCACCACCAGTCATAGCCATCATGGCTATTAAGCATGTATGCGTCTCTTTTTACGTCAGATACATTAAACATGTTGTCTATTTTCAATTTCCTTTAGTTCGTTTAATCTTCTAGTATGTCTGCCATTTGGATCATAGAAGTCAGTAGACAAAAAAGTATCAACTAGCTTTTTGGCTGTATCTAAGTCCACTATTCTAGCGCCAAAGGCAATGATTTGAGCATCGTTGTGTTCACGAATTAAAGCGGCAGTTTTAGTTTCTGAACATACACCAGCTCTAATGCCGTTTACTTTGTTACAGGCAATGGAAATACCTACACCAGTTCCACAAATGGCGATGCCTCTTTGACATTCTCCATTTTTGATTCCATTGGCAAGTTTTTCTCCGGCAATAGGATAGTCACAACTTTCATTTGTATCAAAGCCATAGTTAATTACAACATGTCCAAGTGATTCTAAATATTTGATTAGTTCAAATTTCATTTCAGTTGCGGCATGATCATTCGCAATTCCAATTTTCATGAGTATTCCTCCTTCTACATTATACTAAACTGCTGTGCTATAATTATAGGGCTTATGGGATTTACAGTTGAAACGATGAAATTTGAAGGGCCACTTGACCTAATGCTTCATCTAATTCGTGAACAAGAATTAGATATTTTTGACTTGGACATGGAAGTTTTAACTGATCAATATATTAAATATCTTCATGAAATGGAAAAATTGGAGCTTGAAGTTGAAAGCGAATATTTGGTTGAACTGGCAGTTTTAGTTGAATATAAATCTAAAAAGTTGTTGCCTAAGCCTGCAGAAAATATTGAAGATGAATATGAAGAGGATCCTAAGGAAAGACTTGTTCAAAGATTACTGGAGTATCAAAAGTATAAGGAAGTCAGTGCTGTTTTAAATGAAGCCTATCTAGAAAGACAAGACCAGTTGGCGAAGCCTATTTCTTTGGATTATATGAAAAAGACCGATTTGGCCGATCAAAAGATAGAAGGTAATGCTTATGATCTTTTAAAGGCGATGAATAAGGTTTTAAGAAGACTTCAATTGTCTAAACCTATTGAAACTAAATTAACTGCTAAGGAAATTTCTACTGAAGATAGAATCTTGGAAATTAAGTCTAGATTGTCTAGCTTACCCAAAACATTTAATTTTGATACTTTAGTCGATGATTGTCATACTGTACATGAATATATTGTTACTTTCTTAGCGATACTTGATATGGCAAAAGACCATTATTTGGTGTTCACTGTTGATAAAAATGATGATATTTGGTTTAAAAGAGGTGATGCGAATGAGCGAAATTAATATTGAAGCTGTTGTTGAGGGATTGCTTTATGTGGTTGGCGATGATGGCGTTAAAATTGAGCAACTAGCTAATACAATAGAAAAAAGCGTTGAAGATACAGAAGCTATTTTAAACAATATTAAGAATAAATATGATAGCGATTTGTTTGGAATAGAACTTGTGGATTATGGGAAGACTTATAAGTTTGTTTCTAAAAAGGATGTTTATCCATTTGTCCAAAAACTTTTTCATGATGTGAAGCCTAATACTTTATCGCAAAGCGCTTTAGAGACTTTGGCTATTATTGCTTATAAACAACCTATTACTAGGGTTGAAATAGAGGAATTAAGGGGCGTTGGAGCGGATATGATGTTAAGAAAATTGCTTGCACGCAATTTAATCAAAGAAGCAGGAAGAAGCGATGCGCCTGGCAAGCCAATTTTATATGAAGTGACAGAAGAGTTTATGGATAGTTTTAAATTATACACATTAGATGAACTTCCTGATTTACCTGAATTTAACAGTGATGAAGAAGAGAGTCAAAATTTATTTGAATAGGAGAAAAATATGAGTTGTGGTGGAAATTGTGAAGGATGTCAAAGCAGCGAAAGTTGCGAAAGCTGCAGTGGCGATTGTGCCTCTAAGAAAGCTAGTGTAACTAGTGATACAAAAATTAATAAGATTATTGCAGTATTAAGTGGTAAAGGTGGCGTAGGCAAATCAATGGTTACTTCGCTTTTGGCTGTTGAACTTTCAAGAGCTGGTAAGAAAGTTGGTGTTCTTGATTCTGATATTACTGGCCCAAGTATAGCAAAAATATTTGGCTTTAATGGAGAAATATATGGCGATGATACAGGCATTTTCCCATATGAATCAGAAAGTGGAATTAAGAGTGTTTCAATTAATATGATGCTTGAAGATAAGGAAGCTCCTGTTTTATGGAGAGGTCCTATTTTGGGCGGAGTTATTAAACAATTTTATAGCGAAGTTCACTGGGGAGAATTAGACTATTTATTAATCGATATGCCTCCTGGAACTGGTGATGTAGCTTTAACCGTTTTCCAAAGTTTGCCAGTTGATCAAGTGGTTATGGTTACTACTCCAAGTAAGTTGGTATCAATGGTTGTTGCTAAGGCTATAAACATGACAAAGGAAGTAAAAGTTCCTGTTGTTGGTCTTGTTGAAAACATGGCTTATGTAAAGTGCGATAATTGTGGACATAACATTAATATTTATAATAGCGATGATACTGAAAATGTAGCTTCTAAATATAATCTTGATGTTGTTTCTAAGCTTCCAATTGATCCTAAGCTAGCTAATCTAGCAGATGAGGGAACGATTGAAGAATATGATGATAATTATCTAAATGAATTAGTAAAGAAGGTAATCAATGAACAGAAATAAGTGCGCTCTAATTTGTAATATCTTACTTGTGATTTTAGGCGGAATTGGTTTATATCTTGCGTGTGGTGAGAATAATGTTGTTGAGTATTATACAAACGATTCTAATATCTTATGTTTATTATCAAGCTTGTTGTTTGTGATATACATGATTATTAAAAAAGATGTTGGTGAAATTCCTTTCTTCGTATCGCTTTTAAGATATATGACAACAGCGTGCTTAACATTAACTTTCTTCGTGGTTTTTTATTTAGCTAGTACTGTGGGTGATACTTATTTTGAAGGACTATTAATGTTTTTTACTAATGGATCAATGTTGTTTTATCACCTTCTTTGCCCAATTATTTCCTTTATTTCATTTACTTTCTTTGAAGGAGATAGAAGACTTAATAAAAAGAAAACTATTTATTTGGCAATGATTCCTACTGTTGTTTATGCGATTATCTTAATCATATTAAATGCATTTAATGTTGTGAAAGGACCTTATCCTTTCTTGATGGTAAACAAAAATCCAGTTTATATTAGTTTGATTTGGGTTGTTGTAATTCTTGGGTTGAATTATTTATTCGCAAGATTTATTCTATTGTTTAATCAAAAACATTCTCCTAGAAGAAAAAGAAAAGAGGCGTAAAAATGGAGTATAAGAGATTTGAAAATACTATTGTTCTTAGAATGGATAGAGGTGAAGAAATCCTTTCTACTTTAAAGGAAGTTGCTTTAAAGGAAAATATTAAACTAGCTAGTATTAGTGCTCTTGGAGCTTGTGATCATTTTGTGGCCGGAGTATATAGCGTTCCTGAACAAAAATATTATAAAAATGAGTTTAATGGTGTATATGAAATTACAGCTCTTGTTGGAAATATTAATACGATGAATGGTGAGTATTATAGTCATCTTCATATTACTTGTGCAGATGGCAATGGACGGTGTTTTGGTGGACATTTAAATGAAGCTAGAATTTCCGCAACTTGTGAGATGATTGTTAATATTATCGATGGAAATGTAGATAGAATCCACGATGATAATACCGGATTGAATTTATTTAAATTTTAATTTTTTATAAAAAAGCGTAATGCTTTTTTATTTTTGTAAAATTTTGTGAAAAAATGATCATATTACTTTAAAAGTACTATAATCAAAAATGTAGAGATGGTATTCTACATATGGAGGTATATTTAACATGATGGGAAGACTTAGAGCGATGAGAGAACCGCTCAAATATGTGCAAGGCAGAGATGCCTTATATAAGTTCCATGATGAAATGGGTTATATGGGCAAAAGATGGCTATTTGTTTGTTCAAACAGTGGCTACAAGGCTTGTCACGATAAGCTTGAAAAGAGTTTTGAAGGTTTAGATGATTATCGCCGCTATGAAATCTTTGGAGGAATTTCTTCGAAAGGTGAGATTGCTAAGATGCAAAAGATTGTGGAAGAAGACAAGATTGATACTGTAGTTGCAGTAGGCGGTGGAAGCGCTGTTGATACAGCTAAGGCTACTGCTTACTACACTGGAAAGCATATTGTGATTATTCCAACTGTTGCGGCAACTGATGCACCTTGTACTGGCTTATCAGTTATCTACAATGATGATCACAGCTTTGATAAATATTTATTCTATCCAACAAATCCTGATGCTGTAATGGTTGATACAGTGGTTATCGCTAATGCACCTGTTAAGTTCTTGATTGCTGGTATGGGTGATGCTTTAGGCACTTATTTTGAAGGAAGAGCTTCAATCAGAACAGAATCTTCTTCGCTTGAGGGAACAGGTATCACAAGAGCTGGACAAGCTTTGGCTAAGCTTTGTTATGAAACACTGCTTGAGTATGGCAAACAAGCTGTTGAAGCTTGTAAAGTTCATGCTGTTACACCAGCCTTAGAAAATATTATTGAAGCAAATGTTTATTTATCTGGCGTTGGTGCAGATAATGTAAACTGTGCTGCAGCTCATTCTTTCTACAATGGCGTTACATCACTTGATGTAAAGCACGCTGATCATGGCTGCTGTGTTGCCTTTGGCACATTGGTACAACTAATATTAGAGGGTGCTGACAAAGAAGAATTCAAACAAGTTCAAGACTTTTGTTTAGAAGTTGGACTTCCTGTAACGCTTGAAGAAATTGGTGTCACAAGTCTTGATCAAGTAAAACAAATTTCAAAGAATGCTTGTGTGCCTGGTGAAACAATTCATAATTTAGCTGGTGATGTACAACCTATTGAATTATATGATGCTATTTTACAAGCTGATGCATTAGGCAAGATTGCGTTGGGCAAATAGTAGAATTATTAAAAATAAAAATGCCAAATAGCTTATTTAACAATTTGGCATTTTTATATTATAGATATTATCTAAACGACCTAATCCAATTAAGCAGAGAATCACGCCATACATTCACTCTAACTGATTCAATCATTTGATCAGTAACTGGTCCGTTATTAGCCATTTTAGCTATTATGGCATCTTGCAATTCTTCATTTGTCATATCTTCGTATAACTTATTAACAACTGTATAGTCTTTTTTTAGTTCATCCTTTTTCTCTTGTTTTATTTCTAAAACAGGAATATTTAAATTAGTTCCTTTCTTATAAAGAATCTCACCATTTTTATCTAAGCAAACTTTGATATGTCCATTTTCAGGAATATATTCTTTATTATTAAATAGTCCGTGATATATTTCATTACTGTCAAAATAAAATTCATGATAAGTTTCGTTGTTAATTAAACAAACAAATATTTCTTCGTTTTCTAATTTTCTTGAATAAGAATAGTATTCATTTCTAAGTTCAATTTGTCTATACTCGCCATAAGATAAAATTGTATTATTTTTTCTAAAATGGCTTAATTTAGCAATTATTTGGGCATAAGGATTATTTTCTAAGCAATCTTTGTAATTATTGATATTTAGAGCTGGCCTAATTTCATCATCCGGTCCAAATCTTTCTTTGTGTCCTTCTATTCCAAACTCACTTCCATAGTAGATGGCAGGTGTTCCAGGAAGCGTATACAGTAAAATATGTGCATCAAGGTAATGAGATTTATTATGAAGTTTGGTAATAATTCTTTCGATATCGTGATTGTCTACAAAATTGTATAAATGAGGGAAATTAGCTAATCTATTTACAGTATGTGCTATTTCAAAAAAGTTATGATCATTTAATCCAGAATAGATAGCTTTTTCTAAATTAAAGTTTGTTACCGCATGAAGCATATTGCTTCCTACATAGCCATTGTATTCACCAAACATAACTTCTCCCATTAAATAGAAATCTTCTTTTAGATCATTTGTATATTCTCTAAGTTTATGAAGAAATTCAGGGTCTAGCACATTAGCGGTGTCTAGTCTAAGTCCGTCTATATCAAATTCGTCAACCCAGTATTTGACCACATCATTAAAAATATAGTTATATACATCAGGATTTTTTACATTTAACTTAACTAACAAATCGTAGCCACCCCAGTTTTCATAAGATAGGCCATCGTTATATGAATTGTTGGAATTAAAATTAATGTTATACCAATATCTATATTTGGAGTTTTCTCTATTGGCTAAAATGTCTTTAAACGCAAAGAAATCTCTACCGGTATGATTAAATACTGCATCAAGAATCACTTTTATATCATTTTCATGGCAATATTTTACTAGAGCTTTTAAATCGTCATTGGTTCCTAGTCGATTGTCTACTTCTCTAAAGTCGGTGGTATCATAGCCGTGACTTCCTGATTTAAATAGTGGGCCAATATATAAAGCTGTAAAGCCTAGTTTTTTAATATGATCAATCCATGGGAAGACATCGTTTAGGCGATGATCAAGTGCTTGATAATTGTTTTGTTTTTCAACCCCCAATAGTCCTATAGGATAAATATGATAAAAAATCGCATTATTATACCAGCTCATTAAAAAATACCTCTTCTTAATAATTATAATAGTTTTAAGAATAGTGAAAAAGTATTAAAATTAACATGTGAGGTTTTTATGGACAATTTAAACAAATTATTAACATATTTAATTAACCCAAACGAAGTAGCTAAGATAGCTAATAGTGCTGGAGTTAGTAGTGAAACTGTACAAAATGTTTGTGTAGAAATTTTTGGAAAGCTTATTCCAACTGATTTTACAAGGCAAGATGGTGCTCATATTGAAAAGAAAGATTTAAATGCAATTACAAGTAATTTCAATAATTTATTAAATAGTGCTAATTTAAAAGGACTTATTAAAACAATTAGTGAGAAATATTCTCTTGATCAAGCCAAGTCTGGATTACTTGTTAAGGAAATATTGGTAATTGTTAGGGATAAACTTCAATATATGACGGCTGTCAAAAAAGAAAACAAGCCAAAAGAAGAAAAGCCTGTTATGACTAGGAGTGCTCTAAAAAAAGAAATAAGAGAAGATGTCAAAGAGGAAACTTCAGAGCAATTTAAAGAAGAAACTCCTAAGAAAGTAGTTAAAAAGGTTTCTAAGCAAGAAGTTGTTGAAGATGACGATGAAGAAGATTTAAGCAAGGGAGAAAAGATTGCCTTATATATAGTTGGTGGTCTTCTTGTTGCGGTAATTATCGTTGTGATTGTGATATTAGTTAAAGTATTAAAAGGCTAAAAGAAAAAGAAGACAATGTCTTCTTTTTTAATACTTTGGCTGCGGTGGCAGGGCTCGAACCTGCGCATGATGGATTCAGAGTCCACCGCCTTACCACTTGGCTACACCGCAATGCATAAATATTATATCTTTTTTTCAGTTTCTTTTCACAAATAGTAGCATATAATCTAATTATGGCAAGACTATTGATTGTAGATGATGAAGAAAAAATAAGAGAAATGATTGGCAAATACGCTAGTCATGAGGGATATGAAGTTGTTTTGGCTTCTGATGGCATGCAAGCTTTGGAAATCTTTAAAAAAGAAGATTTTGATGTGGTGATTTTGGATGTTATGATGCCAGGAATGGATGGCTATGAGACGCTTAAGAAGATGCGTGAGATTAAAGAGGTGCATTGTATTTTCTTAACGGCTCTAGGCGAAGAAAACGATCGAATTTATGGTTTTGATGTTGGTGGCGAGGATTATGTTACCAAGCCTTTCTCTTTAAAGGAACTTTTAATGCGCATTAAAGTTATTTTAAAAAGAGACAACAAGGATTTTAAGAAGTTATGCGTTGATGGACTTGTGATTGATGAAATGGCACATAGCGTTACTGTTGATGGTAAACAGGTAGAATTGGCTAATAAAGAATACGAATTATTGTTATTTCTAGTTAAAAACCAAGGCAAGGCACTTACAAGAGAATTGATAATTAGTACAGTATGGGGCTATAAGTACGATAGTGATGATCGTACTTTGGATACACATATGAAGCTTTTAAGAAAAGATATTGGCGAATATGGGAAATATATTACTACTATAAGAGGAGTTGGCTATCGTTTTGAAAAAGAAAATGTCGCTTAAATTGCAGATTGTCTTGATTTTGTTGGTGTTTATAGCCATTGTGCTGAGCGTCATATACTTTTTTCAAACTTCTTTGTTAGATAGTTTTTATAAAGCTAATAAGATAAATTATTTGGAAAATGTTGCCCAAGAAATAAGCAATAATATTCAGAATGAAAATTTAGTTAATGCCTTGGACAATCTTTCTTTTTCTAATGAAGTATGCATAAGGATTGAATCAAATTCAATTATTGGTGAATATGAATCGGGCGGCGCTTGTGCTTTAAGCAAGCTTTCAAATAATGATATAAGTAGCATATATAGGGCTACAATCGCAAATGGAGGAAAGAAACTTTTTAATAATGTCTTTTTTCAATACGGTAATACTTTTACTCAAAACATCTATTTGTATGGCCAAATTGCTAACGTAAACAATGAGAATATCTTGATTTTAGTTAGTACTAATATTGAGCCTTTGCAAGCTACTATTGCAACCATTTCTGATCAATTTAAGGGAATTGCGGTTATTGTTGTAGTGGCAACAATTGTTCTTGCGATTTTAATGGCAACCTTAATTTTAAATCCGGTTAATCAAATTGAAATGGAAGCTAAAAATCTTCCTAGTGGCAAGTATGATAAGGGAGTGGTTAAGACTGATAGTCTTGAAATAGAGAATCTAAACTATACGCTTGATAGTGCTAATGAGGAAATTAAGAAGGCTGATAAGGCTAGAAAAGAACTTATTGGTAATGTTTCACATGATTTAAGAACACCTCTTACAATGATTGTTGGATATGGCGAAATGATAAGAGATTTGCCAGAAGAGAATAATGAAGAGAATATTAATGTAATTATTGATGAGGCAAAAAGGCTTTCTACGCTAGTGGATGATTTGCTTGATTTATCAAAAGTTGAAAGTGGAAAGATTGAACTTCATAAGAGCGATATTAGTTTAAATGAATTGCTTACTTCGGTATATCGTCAATATGAGCAATTTTGTTTAAGCAAAAATGTTGATTTTAAAATTGATTTAGGTGAGGATGTAATTGTTAATGCGGACAAAAACCGTTTGAAGCAAGTTCTTTATAATTTTGTGAACAATGCTTTAAATTACAATGATAAAGAAAATAAAATTTTGGAGATTGGTGTCGAGAAAATCGATAGCAAGCATAGAGTGTATGTTTATGATAATGGCCAAGGCATAAAAGAAGAAGACTACGATAAGATTTGGGATCGATATTATAAAGTTGATAAAGAACACAAAAGAGTTCATCTTGGAAGTGGCATAGGATTATCTCTTTCAAAAGATATTTTGATAGCCTCTAATCTTGAATATGGTGTAGAGTCAAAAGTTGGCGAATATTCTAAATTCTATTTTGATATTTAAAATTTTTCATAGATATCAATAATAAAAGAAAATTCAATATCTAGCGTTTCAATACTATTTAGTTTATTAAAGTCATTAAGACTGGTTTTATGATAATAAGGTGTCATCTTAAATAAACTGATGACATCTTCTTTGTTTAAATGCTTTATTTCTTTAATTTTTATTTCATCAATAAGCTTTAAACCATCTATTTGAATTTCTTTTACTTCATTTAGATATGGTGAATCATAAACTGTTTCCTTTAATTTATATAGATGATCGATATCTGGTTTTACTAAAATAAAATGTCCATTTTTCTTTAATAATCTAGGTATTTCTTTTGAAATTGGGGCAAATATTGTAGTTATAGCTTCAAAGCTTTCATTCTCAAAAGGAACTTCAAAAATATTTTTTAAAATATAGAAAGTGGTCTTGTCTTGTTTGGAAGCTTTCTTTAAGGCTTCTTTACTTAAATCGATGCCAATTTTATCTTCAACACTGAAACTTTTAGTGTAGTATCCCTCTCCACAAGCAAGATCTAATAAGGAATTAGGCTTATATTTATCGATGACTTCATTTAATTTATTTCTTAAAAATAAGTAATAATCTTTATTTAAAAATTCATGTCTAGCTCTTATCATTTCTTTTTCATCACCAGAGTTATTGGAATTTTTAATATTTAAATTTAAATAGCCAGATGAGGCAACATCAAAACTGTGCTTGTTTTGGCATTTATAGCTGTTTTCAATCTTGTTTAATTCTTCTTTGCATATAGGACAAATTAGTTTCATAGAATTATTTTAGCACAGTTGTTTTTAGAGCTTGAAAGTCTTAAATCACATGGTATAATATTACAGCGAATAGAAAATATACTATTCCTTGTCTAGAAATAGACCGTTAGTCCAAAAGGAGGTTAAAGATGAAACAATATGAGACTATGTATATCATCAAGTCTTCTTTAGATGAAGCTGGCAAAGCTGCTTTATGTGAAGAACTACATGCAATTATCACTAACCATGGTGGTAAAGTTGAAAATGTAGATGACTGGGGTTTACGTGATTTTGCGTATGAAATCGATGGTATGACTAAGGGTTATTACGTTGTAACTACTTATAGTGTTGATACAGAAGGTCTTAACGAATTTAAGCGTTTACTTGGTTTAAATGCTAATGTTGTTCGTTCAATGACTATCAATACTGAAGAAAAGGCTGGTAAGTAGTAATGATTAACTCTGTGGTATTAGTTGGCCGACTTACTAAGGATATTGAATTTAGAAAGACAAGCTCTAATATCTCAACTTGTACTTTTACATTGGCTTGTAATAGAAGATATTCTAGTGGAAATAATAATCAACCAACAGCTGATTTTATAAACTGTGTTGCTTGGAGGCAATCAGCAGACTTTTTAGCTCAATATGCTAGTAAGGGTGCTGTTGTTGGCGTTGAAGGAAGAATTACTACTAGAAACTATGAAGGCCAAAATGGAAAAGTTTATGTAACTGAAGTTACATGTGATAGTGTTCAGCTAATTGGCGGAAATAAGACTGCTTCTAATAATAGTGCAGTTTCAAATGCTACTAATAGAACTTATACTCCAGCCGCTGAAGCTAGTTTTTCGGGAAATGATGTAGATGATGATTTCTCTAATACACCATCACTTGATATTTCTAGTGATGATTTACCATTTTATTAATAGAGAGGAATAAAAGTTATGGCTTTTAGAAAACAAAGAATCGGTTATAAGAAAGTTTGTTACTTTACTAAGAACAAAATTGAATATATCGATTATAAAGATGTTGAATTATTAAAAAAGTTTATCAGTGCTAATGGCAAGATTACTCCAAGAAGAGTAACTGGTACTAGTGCTAAGTATCAAAGAATGTTGACTACTGCTATTAAGAGAGCACGTCAAATGGCTTTATTACCATATATCGTTGATTAATTTAAATTTTATTTAGCCTCCATGTTTTTATGGAGGCTTTTTTTGGAGGATTATGAACAAGACAAAAAAGTTAACACAGGGGGCAATGCTTTTAGCTATAGTGGGGGCACTAATGCTTTTGGACAGACAATTGTCATACTTTTTTTCAACCATTATATTATTGTTAATTCCGGTAGTTATAGCCGTTTATTCAACAATGTATTCCATTAAAGAAGGCGGTATGCTTTGTGTTGGATTGGTTGTGCTAACTATTTTATTTGGCTATTTGACAACTTATATCTATATGCCAATTTCAATTATTGTTGGTTTAGCGGTAAGCTATGGCATTAAAAAAGGTTTTGATCGTCGTAAACTAAATATTATTTCTATGTTTATTTATATTGTTGCTGAACTTTTGGTTGCTTTTGTGATTTCGCCTATTTTTGGAATTAGTGTAGCTAGCCAACTCGAAAGCATTACAACAACCTTTAATCAGATGATGGAATTATATGGTGCTACATCAATCAGTTCTATGTTTTCAAACATGTCTAGTTTGATTTTAATTTGTTTTGTAGCTTCAACTGTTTTAATGGGGCTTCTTGAAGGATATTTAACAGGCTTATTAACTACATTTGTATTAAAGAGAATGAAGATTAAAGATATCGCAATAAAGAGTCCGCTTGATATTAAAATTCCTGTTTATTTATCTTATGTCTTGCTTGCCTTTAGTGCTTTATCAACCATTTTGATGAAGATTCCAAACTTTGAGACGAACTATTCTACAATAACATACATTGCTATGTGCTTATCTGCAGTTTCATCTCTTGTTTTGGCATATTATGGTTATTTGTTTATAATTATTTATACAAATGCTCGTCTTGGAAGAAATAGAATTATGTTAGTTTTCCTTGCGATTATTTTATTATTCCCACTCTCATACCTTATATTGATTGTGGTTGGATTCTTATATGGAGCGGGTCCATTAAGAACTTATCTTGAAAAAATATTAGTTAAAAAATGAAAAAGAGTAAATGGATTGTTGTTGGAGTTATTGTATTTTATTTAATACTTGCGGCAGTATTAGTTTTTAATTTTTCTGTTTTAGAGAATAAAAACTATTTGGCACTAGCTATTTTATTGGCGTCAGTGTTAATTTCGGTTGCTATTTATTATTATTTCAATATCTTCCATAAGTCCATTGCTGATGATATTGAATCTAACCTTCATGGTTCAATGAATGATGCCTTAAAAGAAGGTGAAATGGGTATCCTTGTTTATAACGAGGATTATGAAATTACTTGGCTTTCTAGTTTGTTTAATGACAAGGGAATTGATCGTGTTGGTGAAAAAATCCTTGTATGGTTACCTGAACTGCAGGATTTATTAAGTGGCAAGGTTGATAAGACTGTTGTTGTTATTAATGATGACAAATATGAAGTAAGTAAGAAGGCTGATGCATACGTATTATTCTTTAATGATATATCTGCCGAATATGATTTAAGACAAGCTGTAAAAGATAATGCATATGTACTTGGACTAGTTAATTTTGATAATTTTGACGAACTTAGTTTAAATGAAAATGATGTTTCGTTTGTTAATACTAATATAAAGGTTCCAGTCATTGAATATTTTAGGAAATATGGAATCGTATACAAAACTTTGCGTAATAATCGTATTCAGCTTGTTTTGAATCAAAAGATATTTCAAAAGCTAATTGATGATCGCTTTTCAATTTTAAATAAAGTAAGAAAAGAGTCTAAGGCTGGAGGGGTTGATGTTACTCTTTCGATGTCTTTAGCTTATGGCAGCGATAGCTTAAGCGAACTTGATGAGGAAGCAAGTAACCTTCTTGAAATAGCTCAAACAAGAGGTGGCGATCAGGTTATAGTTAGAGAAATTGGCAAAGAAGCTAGGTTCTATGGTGGCTCTAGTGAGGCTAGAGAAAGGCAAAGTAGAGTTAAGGTTAGGGTTGTTGCTAATACGTTGAGGAACATTATTAAGGATGCTAGTAATGTTATTATTGTTGGGCACAAAGATGCGGATGCCGATTGTATTGGCTCGGCTTTAGCTGTTTCTTTAATTGCAAGTACTTTAAATAAAAAAGCTTATATTGTCACAAGAAGTGGCGGTGTTGAGCCAATGATTAAGGATGTTATGAATAGTTATGCTAATACTCTTGGTTCAAGGCATAACTTTGTTTCAGAATCGGAAGCCATCAGTAATTTAAATGATGATTCGCTTGTGATTATGGTTGACCATCATTCGAAAATGGTTTCAAATAGTCCTAATTTATTATCTGAGGCAAATAGAATTGTTATTATCGATCACCATAGACGTAGTGCTGATTTGGATGTTGATGCATTATTTATGTATATCGAAGCTGGTGCTAGCTCTGCTACCGAGCTAACAGTTGAATTGTTCCCTTATTTTTCTAGGAATGTTGATATTACAAAAGAGGAAGCTAATATTATGTATATTGGTTTACTTATTGATACAAACCATTTTAGAAGTAGAAGCGATGCAAGAACCTTTGATGTAGCTAAGACTATTAAACAGCTTGGTGCCAATTCTTCTGAATGTGAAAAGCTGATTGAGGAACCGTATGATATGAGCAAAAAACGTTATGAGATTATCGCCAAAGCAAAACGCTTTAAAGATAATATTATGATAGCTTATATGGATGAGGGAATTTATCCTCGTTCAATTGCTTCTCAAGCAGTAGATAGAATGGTTGAGATAAAGGAAATCAATGCGGCTTTTGTTGTATGCAAACTAAGTAAAGAGGAAACATGTATTAGTGCTAGAAGTGATGGCACGTTTAATGTACAGATTGTCTTAGAAAATATGGGAGGTGGCGGCCATTTGAGTGCTGCTGGTCTTCAAAGCAAGGAAAAGACTATTGAGGAATTGTATAATAGTCTAATAGTAGCGTTAAATGATTATTTAGAAAGTGTGAAGGAAGATGAAAGTAATTCTATTGAGTGATGTTAAAAAAGTTGGAAAAAAAGGTGAAGTTAAAGAAGTAGCTGATGGCTATGCTCGTAACTTTTTAATCGCTAGAGGACTAGCTGTTGTCGCTAGTGAGGGAGCTAATAAAGTCTTGGCTAAGCAAAATGAAGAAAAGGCTAAACAAGATGAAGAAAATCGTCAAGAAGCTTTAAAGATTAAAGAAGAGCTTGCCAAGATTGAATTAGATTTTTTAGTTAAAGCAAAAGATGGCCGTGTTTCTGGTTCTGTTTCTACAAAAGAAGTATGTGAGGAACTTAAGAAAAAGGGTATTGATATTGATAAAAGAAAGATTATCGATCATGAGCCTATTACTACACTTGGCTATAGTAATGTAAAAGTTGAACTATATAAGGATGTAATTGGAACAATTAAAGTTAAATTGGTGGAAAAAGCATGACTCAAAAAACCATGCCTTATAGTATAGAGGCTGAAGAGTCGCTTTTAGGCAATATTTTAATTTATAAAGAAGCATTAAGAGAATGTGTTGAAGCTAATGTTACTAGTGATGATTTTTATTTAGAAAAAAATCGCAAGATTTACAATATCATGACTAGTATGTATGAGAATGGTGAAAATGTCGATACTGTTTCTTTAAGTGAAAAATTAAAGGATTTTGATTATTTTGACAAAGTTGGTGGCTTAGAATATTTATTAAAGCTAACTGATTCCACAATTGATAGAGTTAATACCAAGGATTATATTCGTATCATTCAAAACAAGTCTTTGGCTAGACGCATTATTAAGGCCGGAGAAGATATTGCCAACGAAGGATATGATGGTACTACTGGCATTGATGATATTTTAGAGAATGCAGAAAAGAAGATTTTAGATATTACCAGAAGTCGCACTGCTGGTGATTTTAAAAGCAGTGAGGAAGTGTTTGACTCTGCGGTAAAAAAGATTGAGGCAATAGAAGCTGCTGGTTCAGCTATAACGGGCGTTAGAACTCGCTATACGCTTTTGGACCAAATGACCGCTGGTCTTCAAAGAAGTGACATGATTCTTTTAGCTGCTAGACCTAGTATGGGAAAATCAGCTTTAGCTTTGAATATCGCCTTAAATTCAGCTATGGTTTCACAAGGTGCGTGTGCAATCTTTTCTCTTGAAATGCCTGCTGAACAATTAGCCAATCGTATGCTTAGCGCAAAGGCTAAGGTTGATGGACAAAAGATTAGAAAAGGCCAATTAAATGATTCTGAATGGGCTAAGATTAATGAGGCTTCTCAAGAACTTAAGCATCAAAAGTTTTTCTTTGATGATACTCCAGGAATCAAAATTTCCGAAATGTATGCCAAGTGTAGAAAAATCAAGGAAGAGTATGGACTATATCTTGTGATAATTGATTATATCCAGCTAATTCAAACAAGCGGCAGCAGCGAATCTCGTCAACAAGAAGTTTCAGATATTTCTCGTAAGATTAAAGCTCTTGCTAGAGAATTGGATGTTCCTGTTATTGCCTTGTCACAGCTTTCAAGAAGTGTTGAAGCCAGAACTGATAAGCGTCCAATGTTGTCAGATTTAAGAGAATCTGGTGCCCTTGAACAGGATGCGGATATTGTAATGTTTATTTATCGTGAAGATTATTATAAAAAAGAAGAGGAACGTAACGAAGAAAGAGAAGATGTTGAACTAATTATAGCTAAGCATCGTAATGGCCCTATTGGTACCGTTAAACTTGCTTTCGAAAAGAATATTAATGCGTTCTATTCTATAAGCAATAGTAGTGAAGAGTAGATGAAAAAGAAAGATATTATTGGCGTAATTGTTTGTTTCTTGTTGAGCGTGCTTATAGTGGTTGGCATACCTTTTCTTACTGGTGAAAACACTAGTGCAGAGGTTAACTACACTACTTCTAGCATTATCGAACAGAATGTTGTTTCTTACACTAGGGAAAAGAGAACCTACAACAAGCTTTATAACAAGGGCGATTTGATAGGTGTCATTGATGATTTGAATTATTTCTATAGTTTAATTAACAATGAATATGAAAAATATAAAGATCGTTTTCCTAACACTTCTTTAGGTTTGATTGAAGATTTATATATCGTTAAGGAAGATGGCTATGTTGTTTTTGAAAACAAAGATGATGAAATTGTAGATTACTTAATAGATAACAATCTATTGGGAGTTGAAACTAATGCGATTGAATTTTCAACTGATAGTGGTGTCTATGATGTTATTTATGTGAATAACTTAGAGGATTTCTATAATGCAAGAGATACTTTCTTATTGAACTTTGTTTCTGAAGATACTTTAAAATCTATTAGAAATAATGAATCAATTTCTGATCCTACGGATTTTGGTTCAGTTGATATTGGTGTAAAGATTCAAGAGACTATTTCTTATTCGAAATCTTATACTTCACCAAGTGAAATTTTTACTACTGAAGATGAGGTTTATAACTATTTATCATATGGCAGAAATAGTGAAAGGCAGTATTACACTACTGTTTCTGGTGACACTTTGCGTGGTATAGGCTATCGATACAACAATATGTCTCCTAAGCAGCTTATGCTTATTAATAAGGACAAAATCTTTTCTGAGGATCAAGTGCTTAGTGAAGGAATGGAAATTAATGTTACTTATTTCTCTAGTCCAATTACGGTTGTTGTTACTAAGGAAAGACTTGCTCAAGAAGTTATTGTTCCTGATTCTCCTGAATATGTTAATGATGAAACTATTTATTCTGGTGAAACAGTCATTGATACTGAGGAACAAAATGGTGTTGAAAATGTATTGTATGAGGAAACTTGGGTCAACGGTGTTCTTCAAACAGGTAGTAAGAAATCTAGCTATGTTGTAAGAGAACCTATTCAAGGTGTTATTAGAGTTGGTACACAAAAGAAGCCTGATGTTGGTACTGGAAATTATGTATGGCCTGTTGATAATCCGATGATCACTTGTGGATGGGGCTGTTACTATATTAGTGGGATTGGCTCACATACGGGAACAGACTTTGTTAATCAATATGAAAAATATGGTGCTGTATATGCGGCCGATACAGGTGTTGTTGAAAAAGCTACCTATAATAGTATCGATGGTAACTATGTTGTTATTAATCACCAAAATGGTTATAAGACGCACTATGGACATATGTCTTCAATTCTTGTTAGTGAAGGACAAGTTGTCACAAGAGGCGAACAAATCGGTGTAATGGGTGCTACTGGTTATGCAACTGGTGTTCATACACACTTTCATTTCATAGTAGATGGTGTTTTAACTGATGCTTGTACAATAATGGATTGTACGACTATTCCTTGGAGTTAATATGCGTAAAAATTTATTGATTGGAATTATTTCCGTTCTTGTTATTTGGCTTATCATTATAAGCGTACTTTGTGGTGAAGGCTTAAATAAAACTGGTGATACAAGAGTTGTCAATGAGGTAAATGTTTCTGGTTTTTCGACTGATTTAACTAGTGTGGTTGAAGAATGCAAATCTTCTATTGTTTCAATTGAACAAGGCTCTACTGTTTCGACTGGTTTTATTTATAAAAAGTCAGATGATAATGTTTATCTTTTAACTTCTTTTCATGGAGTAAGTGATAGTAAGACATGCGATGTATATTTTGCTAATGGGGTAAAAACATCAGGCAATATTGTAGCCAAAGATATTTTTGCTGATATAGCTTTAGTTGAATGCTATTTTCCTTATGAAGTTAAGGAAGCTTCTTTTGGTGATAGCGATCTAGTTAAAGATGGAGAGTTTGTTATAAGCATTGGCACTGCCGGAAGCCTTGATTATGATTTTTCAACTAATCTTGGAATAGTTTCAAGCAAGTATCGTGAAGTAGATAATAAAATTAGTTTTAATGATGAAAACTATGATTATTATCTAGGTGTAATTCAATTATCTGGCGATTTTAAAGAAGGCTATAGCGGTGCTCCGGTATTAAACATGAATGGCCAAGTGGTTGGAATTATCACTATGGAAGATGATGATAATGTATTAGCTATAACTATTGATGAGGCAAAAGTTGTCGCAAATAAATTATATGAGAATGCAGATTATACAAGAGTTAATTTTGGCTTAAGTGGTAAATATATTGCTGATCTTGAAAACTATGAATTAAACAGTATGAATGTAGGCATTGAGGTTACTTATGGCTACTATGTCACAAATGTTAAGATCAATAGTTTTGCGTCTAATATTGGAATTTTAAAGGGCGACGTTATAACGGAAATAAATGGTATTAGTATTGAGGACCCATCTGATTTTGTTGAAGTTATTTATAGTTCTGATAATGAATTTAACATTTCTTTAATTAGGAATAATGAGGTTCTGAATTATCGAGGACAAATTTATGATTAAGGTTCTCTGTGTTGGGAAAGTTAAAGATAAGCATTTAGAAGCGCTGATCGAAGATTATACAAAGCGCATTGGCAAATATCATAAAATCGAGGTAGTTGAGGTAAAAGATGAGCCGATAAGAGATAATGATGAAGAAGTATTGAATATAGAAGCCGATCGTTTACTAAACAAAATCGATAAGAACGATTATGTTATTTTATTGGACTTGCATGGAAAAAATATTGATTCTGTTTCTTTGTCAAAGAAAATTGATAAATTATTCATCGAAAATGCAAAGATATGTTTTGTGATAGGTGGCTCTTTGGGACTTGGTAAGGCTATTAGAGATAGAGCTAATGAGGCTATTAAATTATCTGATTTAACTTTCCTTCATCAAATGACTCGTCTTATTCTTTTAGAACAAATTTATCGCAGCTTTAAAATCTTGCATAATGAGACTTATCACAAGTAAAAAACAGCGAAAAATTAAGGTTTTTTTAAGTTAATACTTGTAAAGCGCTTTCACAAGATTTAAAATAAAATTAAGTTAGAAGGAGATTATTTAAATGAAAGAGATTAGTGTATTAGTTGTAGATCCAGTTGGACTTCATGCTCGTCCAGCTACTGTTGCTGTTAATGCTGCAAGCAAGTTCAAGAGTGATGTTAAGGTTTCTTTTAACGGTAAGACTGTTAACATGAAGTCTATTATGGGTGTTATGTCTTTAGGTATTCCTACTCAATCTGAAATCGTTATTTCTTGCGATGGTGAAGATGAGGAAGAAGCTATTAAGCAAATTGAAGATATTCTTAAGGCTCAAAAAGTAATAGGTTAATCTAAACTAATATTAAATATTTTATAGAGGAGCATTAATACTCCTCTATTTTTTTCAAGGGAATGGAGAATTTTATGTCATATAAAGACGTTTATAATGCATGGTTAAATCATCCTAATGTTGATGATAAGACAAAAGAACAATTACAAAAGATGTCAGAAAAAGAAATTGAAGATGCTTTCTATACTGATATAAAATTTGGTACCGCTGGTATGAGAGGAATCATGGGACTTGGTAGTAATCGTATCAATATTTATACAATTAGAAAAGCTACCTTAGGTTTCGCACGTTATTTAAAGAAACACAATAAGGATGGTGTTGCGATTTCTTATGATAATCGTCATAATTCAAGAGATTATGCATATGATTGTGCTGCCTTACTTGCAAGTGAGGGAATCAAAACATACTTATTTGATTCTTTAAGGCCTACTCCGGAACTTAGTTTTGCGACTAGATATTATCATTGCGATGGTGGCATCATGATTACAGCTAGTCACAATCCAAAAGAATATAATGGCTATAAGTTGTATGATGAAACGGGTTGTCAACTTATTCCAGAGGTAGCTAAGGAAGTTACTGATGAGGTTAATAAGGTTAATGATCTGTTAGCTATTAAAATTGGTGAATATGACAATAGCTTAATTGATATTATTAATAAAGAAGTTGATGAAGCTTACTATAAAGAAGTTTTAAATATTTCTTTAAGAAAAGATTTGACTAATAAAGATAGCGTTAAAATAGTTTTTTCTCCTGAACATGGTGCCAGCAACATTCCTGTTAGAGAGACTTTAAAAAGAGCTGGCTATAACGTTACGCCAGTCGATAGTCAAACAACCCCTGATGGTGATTTTCCTAATACTAAAACACCTAATCCAGAGGAGACTCTTGCATATGAGGGGGTTATTGCTAAGGCAAAGGAAATTGATGGTGACTTATTATTAGTGTGTGATCCAGATGGCGATAGAATGGGTGTTGGTGTTAAAAAAGATGGTGATTATTTCATCTTTAATGGCAACCAAACAGGAGCTATTCTTCTTGAATATATTTTAAGTACTAGAAAAGAGCTTGGCATCACTGTTGACAATCCTGTTATGTTTAATACTATCGTTACTAGTGATATAGGTGAGGCTGTCGCAAATTATTATGGCGTTGAATGTGAAAAAACTTTAACTGGTTTTAAATATATCGGCAACAAAGTTAAGCAATATGAAGAAAATGGTAAGAAGACATATGTTTTTGGATATGAGGAATCATATGGTTCTTTGATTGCGCCTTTTGTAAGAGATAAAGATGCAACACAAGCTTGTATGATGCTTTCTGAAGCAGCTGTATATTATCATAGTCAAGGAAAGAGCTTGTACGATGTCTTACTTGAAATCTTCGATAAGGTTGGTGCTTACTATGACAAACAATTTTCGATTATGCTTCCTGGTGCGGATGGTGCTGCTAAGCTTTTAAGCATTATGGAAGGCATTAGAAACAATCCAATTGAAATACCAAATTATAAGACTATAAAGATAGAAGATTATAAGCTAAGAAAGATTTCTTATAGTGATGGAAAGACTGAAGAATTAAATGGTTTTGACATTACAGATGCATTGAAATATTATTTAGAAGATGGTTCTTTTGTGGCAATTAGGCCTAGCGGAACAGAGCCAAAGTGTAAGATTTATCTTTCTTGTAAGGCTGATAGCTACAAAGAGGCTATTGAAAAGACTAATTGTTTAAAGAATTTCTTAAGTAGTGTTATTAAATGATAGAAGAAATAAAAAAAGAAGCTTTACAAAACAAGGTGCCCATTATTAAAGATGATGGGCTCTTGTTTATTCTAAAGTTGATAAAAGAAAGAAATATAAAAAATATTCTTGAGCTTGGTACTGCGGTTGGCTATTCAAGCATGAACATGGCTAAAATTTCAAGCGATATTAAGATTGATACATTAGAAAAAAATGATGATATGTATAATCAAGCAATAAAGAATATTAGTGATGAACATTTTGATGATCAAATTAGCGTTTTTCATATGCCTATCGAAGAATATAAGACCGATAAAAAGTATGATTTGATATTTGTAGATGCTGCTAAGGCACAATATCAAAAATATACTGAGCAATTCATCAATAATTTGTCAGAAGATGGTATTTTTGTATATGACAATATGATTTTTCATGGCATGGTTTATGATATTGATAACATTAAGAATAGAAACACTCGTTCTTTAGTGAGAAAAATTGTTAATTTCTTACAAATAATGCGAAATGATGAGCGTTTTGATATAATGTTTTTTGAGGATGTTGGCGATGGCATCTTGGTAGCTAAAAAGAAAAATAAAAATGGATGAGAAGAATATAGCTCTATTGGGTTTTGTTTCTAAAGCGGCTGATTATTTGAAAGATAAATTAAATGATGATGCTGAGGAAATTAAAGAAATAGGCAAAGTTGATTTAGATATGATTAAAAGTGAATTATCTACTAAGCTAGACAATTCTTTTTCTAGTACCAAAAATGATGCCGATGATTTAATTAATGCTGGTCAAGAGGCTTTCGAATCTTTCATAAGTAAAAAGCCTAAGATGATTGATGAATTTGCTGATATTTTTAATGTTGATTTCAAAAAAGAAAACGATGAAAAAGATGAAAAAATTATTAATCATTTAATGTCTATATTAAAAGAACCAGTTAAACAAGATGAAGAAGATGAGTATGTCGAAATGATTTCTAAGGCAGCTTCTTTACCTGTTGAAGAAGAAAAACAAGAACCTGTTGAGATATATAAAAATGATGATAAAGATCAAGAAATTGATGATATTTTTTCTGAGATAATGGCTCATGAAGAAAACAATAATGAAGATGAGAATATTGAAGAAGAAACAATTGATGATTTATTTAATAATGAAGAAGCTAAAGAAGAAGTAGAAGATAAAAAAGAGGATTCAAAGATTACCCCTGGTGAACTAAAGACAATTCTTGAAGATGCTTTGGGTAATGTTTATAAAGAAATCAATAGAAGTAATGAAGAGATTTTAGAGAAGTTTAAGAATGTTGAGGATAAAATAAATAGCTCTAACAATCCACTTGAAGTCGAAGAGGAACCTGCTTCATTTGACGATGTTGAAACAAAAGATTATGAACCAATTCCTTTATCTGAAAGCTTAAGAAGGCTTAAGGGTGATGAGGAATATAGAGGCGTTTATACATATAATTCTGTTTTAAGAAAAGATTATAAAGAAGAAAAAGAAGATTATGATCGAAATGATTTGGTTTCTGATTATTTTAAGAAACTAAAGAATGCATTTGTTGATGATAAAACAAATGATGAAATTGCACAACTTGAAGATGAAAAAGTTAGCGATGATAATAATGAAGAAACAATAGAAGACAAAACTCAAGAAGAAACCAAGACTGATGAGATAGTTGATGCAGCTTACGAAGCTATCGCAGAACTTGATGTTGATGAAGTTTTATCGATTGATAATTTGGTTAAAGATGTTGAAAAAGTAGCGAATAAAGTGCCTGCTTTTGTTGATCATACAAACTATGTAGAAATGGAATCAACAGAAGAATATGTTATAGAGGAACCAAATAAAGAAGAATATGCTTCTGAGATTGAAGAAAACGAGATTCCGATAATAGAAGAAAATGTTGAAACATCTATTAAAAATGAAGAAACAGACAATGTTGAAACAAATGTAGAACTTGAAGATGAGATAGATGAAATATTATCTCATACTGATGTTAAAGAAGAAGAGGTTGAACCATCTATTGAAGAAAATTCAATTGATGTTGATGATATTTTGGATCTTGAAACTTTAAGCAGTCTTCTTGAGAATCTTAAAGTTGAAGAAAAAGCAAACGAATCTTCTTTAGAAGGAAACAAGGAAAATGATATTCCAACTGAAGAAACAATAAATGAGACCGAAGAAATTCATAAAGATATTTCCAAAGAAATAAAACCTGCGGTTGAAGAGACACAAGAAACTTTAGAAGAACATACTGAACCTGAGATTATTAATATTCTTGATGAAAATTATGAGGATATTGCTAGTAAACTACAAGATGTTGCAATTGAATTAAATGGTGAGAATGAACCGATTGTTGAAGAAGAACCAATCATTGATGAAACTGAACCTATTGTGGAAGAGCCACAAGAAGTAGTAGAAGATGAACCAGTGGCAGAAGAAACTGTTGAACCTCAAATCATTAATGTTTTTGAAGAGAACTATGAAGATATTGCTAGTAAGTTAAAAAATATCGTAATAGAATTAAATGGTGAAGTTGAACCGGTTAAGGAAGAAATTAAACAAGAGGTTGAAAATGAACCAGTAGAGAGCATTATTCAAGATATTCCTAGGTTTGATGAATTATTTGATCAACTTGCCTTTGATGAAGGAAGCGATACTAAAGAGAGTTTAGATGAATTATCTTTGCAAGAAGAGAATCAAGAGGAACGTACATTTATTGATGAAGCATATATAGAAGATTACAACAATCGTACTCTTGATCAAATTTACATTGCCAATCCTGGTTTAGATGCTTTACAAGAAAGCGAAGAACTCGAAGAAGAATTTGTTGAAGATGAAACATCTAACATAGTTTTAGAAGAACAAGAGAATGTTGAAGAGACAAAAGATGAAATTGATGAATTGTTAGATGATGTAGATGATGATTTAGCTAGCAAGCTTATTAAAGAAAGAGAAGCTGAGGAGGCTAAAAATGAAGTCTATGAATCAATTAAGACTTTGTATCCATATCTTACAAACGGATTTATTAAAGGTGTATATGAATTAAAAGAGTCTTTGGCTAGAGACTATAAAGATGAAGAAGAAATTATTATTTTACATCGTTTGGTATTTAGAAACGTTGATGGATTAAGAAGATTTGCTGAAATTATGATGAGCCATGATTATATGGTCAACGTTGATGAAAAGCAAATGATTGTTGATGCGTTTAAAGAACACATAAATTGCGATGGTAAAATTTTAACCGATATCTTTGAGGTTGCTAACCAAGCAAGATTGTTAACTGGCGAATACGAGGGATATCGCATCATTGAAAAAGATGGCGATAATCAATTCGAATAAATATTAGGAGGAAAATATTATGGAAGAAAAGAACCCTTATGAAAATCATGAAACAGTAGATATTCCTGATTTCTCATCAATCAAGTCTGACGATGACGATATTGATCGTTCTATATTTAAAATGAATGACCAAGATGAAAACGAAGACTATGATGAAGAAGAAGATGAGGAATATGAAGAGGATGAAGAGCCTAGCTATAAGAAAGTTAGATCATCTGTTGTAGTTATTGCTGGAATTGTAATGGCTGTATTGCTTGTTATCGCAATATTTAGTATTGTTTGGGGCATGAGCAAGAACAACAAGTACAATAGCTTACAAAGCGAGTATGATGCTTATGTTACTACTTCTAAACAACAAATTACTGAATTAAATAGCAAGATTACTGAACTTCAAGAACAAATCAATAAGTCAAGTTCACCTGATTCAAGCAGTGATACTACAACAACAGGCGATACTTACAAAGTTTCAAATGCTTTAACTGTTCCGCTAAAGCTTAGAACAGGTGCTGGAACTTCAAATGGTCAAGTTAAGTTTGCTGACTTATCTAGTGAACTACAAGCAATTGCTACAGAAGATAATGAGTATGCTTATGTAACTAATAACGCTACTTTCACAGTTACTGAAACTAAGGATGATAGTGATGGCAATACTTGGGGCAAGCTTGCAGATAATGTTTGGGTTTGCTTAAAGTATGGCGATGAGACTTGGTGCTCTAAACAATAATTGTTTCTAAAAAATTTTCTAAAAAAAAGTCATCATTGATGACTTTTTATTTTTATGTAGTATTTATTTGATAAAATAGTATGGATGAAAGACTATATTAAAATTAAAGGCGGTAATAGATTAAGTGGCGAAGTAAAAATTTCTTCTAGTAAGAATGCTACTGTTGCTATTTTACCTGCCGTTGTATTGGCTAGTGAAGTTGTCAAGCTTTATGATGTGCCAGATATTGAAGATATAAATGCACTAGTAAATCTTTTAAGGAAATTAAATATAAAAGTTGAAAAATCAGGTGATGCTTTTACGATTGATCCAACTGATATTCAAAATGTTGTACTTGATGGAGATGAAGTAAGAAAACTTAGGGCTTCTTATTATTTCTTAGGAGCTTTGCTTGGACGTTTTAAACATGTAAGAATGCTTTATCCAGGTGGTTGTAACTTAGGCCCTAGACCCATTGACTTGCATTTAAAAGGATTTGAAAGTTTGGGCGCTACTGTTGTGACTGATGGCGATGTCATTCAAATTGATGCTGAAAATTTGATAGGTGATGAAATTTACCTTGATATTGCTTCTGTTGGAGCTACTATAAATATCATGTTAGCAGCTGTTTTTGCTAGTGGTAGAACTACTATTAGAAATGCCGCAAAAGAGCCTGAGATTATTGATTTATCAAGCATGCTAAATAAAATGGGAGCTCAAATTCGTGGCGCTGGAACAAGCGATATAACAATTGATGGCGTAGATAGACTCAAAGGATGCATACACGATATTATTCCTGATCGTATTGAAGCTGGTACTTACATTTGCATGGCTGCTGCTGTTGGCGACAATGTTACTGTAAGAAACGTAATCCCTCAACACCTTGAAGCTTTATTATCTAAGCTTGAGGAAATGGGCGTTGAAATGGAAATTGGCAGTGATTATGTGAAGGTCTTGAAAGCTGAAAATTTAAAGGCTATTGATATTCAAACACAAACATTCCCTGGCTTTGCGACTGATTTACAACAGCCCATTACACCACTTTTGTGTTTGGCTGATGGTGTTTCTCATGTTGTTGAAACAATCTACCCAGAGCGTTTTAAACACTGCCATGAATTAAATAAAATGGGTGCTTCTATCACTGTTGGTGAAGCTAAGGCTATGATTGCTGGCCCAAGAAAATTAAAGGGATGCAAAGTTAAGGCCACGGATTTAAGATGTGGTGCTGGCCTTATTATTGCGGGATTATTAGCTAGCGGAGAGACTACTATTTATGATGCATATCACATTTATAGGGGCTATGATCACGTTATCGAAAAACTAAGAGGTCTTGGTGCTACTGTAGAGTAGCTAAAGGTAAAAAATATGGAAAGCAAAATAATAATAGGAACTGCTTTAAATAAACACGTTCGTTTTTATTTGGGCGATACTACAAAACTTGTAGAAGATGCTAGAAAGATACATGACTGTTGGCCAACTTCTCTAGCGGCTCTTGGCAGAACGATGTCGGTTACTGCTTGTATGGGCCTTATGCAAAAGGGCGAAGATGAATCTATCACAACTACTATAAATGGCGGAGGAAGCATTGGCACGATTATGGTTTCAGCTGACTCTAAGGGACATGTTAAAGGGTTTGTTGGTGATAACCATTGTTATTTAAAATATAACGAATCAAATAAATTGGCTGTTGGATTAATCGTTGGAAAAAATGGTTATTTAAAAGTATTGAAGAATTTGCATATGAAAAATAGCTATACTAGCCAAGTCGCTTTACAAAGCGGTGAAATTGGCGATGATTTTTCATATTATTTTAATGTTTCCGAACAAAGGCCAAGTATTGTGTCTGTTGGTGTTTTAGTTGATACAGATTATTCATGTAAATCTGCAGGAGTTCTTCTGCTTGAGCTTTTGCCTAATCATGAAGAAGAAGATATCGTTTATCTTGAAAATTTAGCTAAGAATTTAAAGCCAATTTCTAGTGTGATTAGTGAAAATAATGATTTAGATAAATATATCAATAGTCTTTTTAAAGATGCGGAAGTTTTAGAAAGACATGATGTTACATATCATTGTGATTGTTCCAAGGAAAGATTTATGGCTAGTTTATTAACTCTTCCAAAAGAAGATTTACAAGATTTAGCCAATGATGAAAAAATTGAAATTAAGTGTGAATTTTGTGAAAAAGAATATTCTTTTGATAAGAATGATATCAATTTAATAATGGAATATGCTAAAAAAGATTGGGAACGTTAATCTTAAAAATCCTTTAATAATTGCGCCAATGGCTGGTATTAGTAATTCTGCATTTAGAGATTTATGTATAGAATTTGGTGCTGGCCTTGTTTGCTGCGAAATGGTTTCAGATAAAGCTATCTATTATAAAAACGAGAAGACAGCTAAAATGCTTGAGGTTGGTAACGCCCATCCTGTTAGCTTACAAATTTTTGGCAGTGATATTGATACTATGGGCTATGCAGCCAAATATATTAGCGAGAACACTGATTGTGACATAATTGATATAAACATGGGCTGTCCAGTCAATAAAGTGATTAAAACAGGCGCTGGAAGTGCGCTTATGAAAGATGAAGAGCTTGCGGTCAAGATAGTGGAAACTGTTTTAAAAAATACCAATAAACCCGTAACGGTTAAAATGCGCCTTGGCTTTGATTTTTCGCATATAAATTATCTTAGTTTGGCTAAAAAATTAGAGAATACAGGGATAAAAGCTATAACTTTACATGGACGTACTAGAAGTCAAATGTATGAAGGGAAGGCTGATTGGGAGTCTATTAAGAATTTGAAAAATAGTATTTCTATTCCTGTTATTGGCAACGGTGACATTAGAACTTTAGATGATTATATTAAATATAGAGACTATGCTGATGCATTAATGGTCGGAAGGGGAATTGTAGGTAATCCGTTCTTAATCAAG
The DNA here is from genome assembly GCA_963607765.1 of Paratractidigestivibacter sp. Taxonomy (GTDB): domain Bacteria; phylum Bacillota_I; class Bacilli_A; order Erysipelotrichales; family Erysipelotrichaceae; genus Colivicinus. Next base: position 49,316 of record CAVDDT010000016.1, read on the forward strand.
GAAGTGAATGATTATGAAAATGGCAAGGGCATAAATAAAATCTCGTTTGAGGAAAAATTTGAAATGTGTCTTAAACACGCTTCTAAGCTAATTGATTTAAAAGGTGAAATGATAGCCATAAGAGAAATGAGGGGCTTGGCTCCTCACTATATCACTGGCTTATACAATAGCACAACTTTTAAACAAAGAATGTCTAAGATGGAAACATATGATGATTTGAAAAAAATACTTGACGAATATGGTGTTGTCTTAAAGGAGGCAGAAAAATGAAAATAGGTCAATTCTCAGATTCTTTTTTACCTATCGTTGATGGCGTTGGCAGAGTCGTTTATAATTATTGCCAAACATTAGGTGAAAAGGGGCATGAAGTTAGTGCTATTGTGCCAATGGAAGATATGGGGTTTAGAGGCAAATATCCATTTGATATAGTTGATTACTATAGTTCAAATGTTCCTCTTACAGCTTATAATGCCGGAATCCCACTTTTAGATAATCATTATGATAAAAGACTAGAAATGACTAATTTTGAAATTGTTCATGTTCACACACCTTTTATTGCTGGACTTCAAGGCATTAAATATGGAAAAAACCATCATGTGCCTATTGTTGGATCATTTCATTCGAAATACTATGATGATTTCCTACAAATTACTGGTTCTAAACATTTGGCTAAATTTGGCACTGATGTATTAATAAATTTCTATGAAAAATGTGATGAAGTTTGGACGGTAAGTGAGAATTCGGCTGAAACTTTAAGGTCATATGGATACACTAGACCGATACAGGTAATTGAAAATGGAATGGATATTAAGGATGTTGATTATACATTAGCTATAAAGGCAAAGAAACACTTTAATTTAAGCTTTGATCCAGTTTTGTTGTATGTAGGCCAAATGAACTGGAAAAAGAATATTAAACGTATTTTAGAGTCTTGTGCTTTACTTAAAAAAGAAGGAATCAAATTTCAATTAGTTTTAGCTGGAAAAGGACCACATGAAGAGGAAATAAGAAAAACGGCAGAAGAACTTGGAATTAAAGACAATACCGTTTTAACAGGACATATTCTAGATGAAGATTTATTGAATGGATTATATGCATTAGCTAACTTGTTTGTTTTCCCATCTTTATACGATACTTATTCAATGGTTGTAAGAGAAGCTGCAAATGCTAGAACAGCGTCTGTTGTCGTTAAAGATAGTGCACCAAGTGAATGCATAAAAGATAGGGAAAATGGCCTTCTATGCGAAGATACAACCGAGAGTTTGTTTAATGTGCTTAAGGAATGTTTAAATGATCCAGACATGATGGTAAAACTTGGCATCGAGGCAAAAAATACTATTCCTGTTTCTTGGAATACAGTAATGGATGAAGTGCTAGAACGATATCAAATTGTAATTGATAACTACAATAAGTAAGCAAAAGAAAAGGATTGTTGATTAAATGTGTCAACAATCCTTTTTATATTTAATGCATTCTCGCCCGTTTTTGAATAAAAAAATGGTGCCGACAACAGGAATTGAACCCGTAACCTACTGATTACAAATCAGTTGCTCTACCAATTGAGCTATGTCGGCATCAAAATAAATGGTGGAGGTTAACGGGCTCGAACCGCTGACCCTCTGCTTGTAAGGCAGATGCTCTCCCAACTGAGCTAAACCTCCAGCGCCTTATTAATTTACCATATATTTTGGGTACCTGTCAACTAAAAATTGATAAAAAAGATGAAAAAATTCCTAAACCTGAAACAATGGTGCCAATTGAGGAGAAAACATTAGCGAAAACAACAATCAATAATATCCTTGTAACTCTATTTTTCCAAAATCCCTTAAAGGTAGAAGTGTCTTCAGCTATGTCTTCAAAATCCTTTACTTTAGGCTTTCTAATTATTGCTTCAGTCAAGCCAGCAAACCAGCCAGCAGCTAAAAGAGGGTTTAAAGAAGTAATAGGAGCCATTATAAATGCAGTAAGAATGCTCAATGGATGCCCAAACGCAAGAAGAGTACCAAACGCACTTAAAGTTCCATTCCATAAAATCCATGATTTAATTTGACTTAATCCGACATCTTTATTTGTGACTAAAGTATAAACAATCATAAAAATAATAAATAAAGGTATAAACCATTTAACGATTGTTCCAAAGGAACTCTTCTTTTTTGTTTCAACAAGCTTATTCAAATCAATATCTTTATCCAAATTATTGATAATTCCCTTAGCGTGAGCAGCACCGATAATTGCGACGATTTTCTTACCATCAGCATTTTTTATTTTAGTAGAAAGATATTGATCCCTCTCATCTACCAATATTTTTTTAACGACAGGGAATTCTTTTCCAACTTCATTTAAAGCAGCTTCTAAAGCATCAGCTTCTTTTAAAGCCGCCAAATCTTCTTCAGAAATTTCTTCATCATCAAAAATGGAACTAATAATGCTTACTATAAGCTTTGATTTTTCGATTAAGCCCAAATTATTCCATATTCTAGAAAATGTAGTTCTTATTGGCCTGTCCGCTAATACCAAAGGAACATGTAACTCTTCACTAGCCTTAATGCCTTCAATCATTTCGCCGCCAGTATTTGTATCCATGTTTTTGGCCATTCTTCTTTGAAAAGAAGAAAGAATTATATTAACAAGTAAGAAACCAACTTTTTTCTCTTTGATAATTTTAACGATATCTTGTTCTCGCCAAGCTTCAGGATTATTTATTTTAGAATAACGATCTTCATCAAGTTCGATACAAATAACATCCGGTTTAACTTCATCAATACACTTTTTAACATCTTCAATACTATTTTTTGAAACGTGAGCTGTTTTAACTAAATAAATTTCTTTATCTTTATAATTAACTTTTTCAATATTTTCGTTCATGTTTTTATTTTACCCCATTTATTCCTTAACAACTATATATGCTATAATTAAATTCGTTTATAAGAAGGAGGAAAATATGCCTGATTATAATATTAATTTAACTATTCAAAATATCTGGTATGTATTCAGAATCGTGTTAGATATAGGCATTATGTGGTTTATATTGTACTATGCCATTACATTTGTAAAAAACAATAGCCGTACTATTCAAATATTCAAAGGAATTATTTTTGTCTTAATTTTTAATGGATTCGCAAGGCTACTTGGCTTAACTACAGTTCAATATGTAACTAACATAATAATAAGTTGGGGCTTTTTGGCTGTCATTATTATTTTCCAGCCAGAAATAAGAGCTGCACTAGAGAGAATTGGTAAAACCAATACTTTTAGTAAAATCACAACTCTTTTAGCTAATGAAAAAGAAGAGCTAGTTAATCAAATTTATGAAGCTACAATCGTTCTTTCAAAAGAAAAAGTTGGAGCTTTAATTTCAATCGAACAGTCTTCTTCTTTACAAGACTATATTAAAACTGGAATTGCGGTTAATGCGACTGTATCAAAAGAACTTCTATGTTCAATCTTTATGACAACAACTCCTCTTCATGATGGTGCTGTTGTTATTCAGGGCGATAAAATCGCCTGTGCAAGTGCCTATTTTCCACCTACAAGCATCAATTTATCAAGTAGATATGGTGCAAGGCATAGAGCAGGACTGGGCATTTCTGAAGTGACTGATGCTTTAACAATTGTTGTATCTGAAGAAACTAGTGCTATTTCAATTGCTGAAAACGGAAGAATCTTTACTGTTAATGAAAAACAACTTAAAGATTATTTAAGGAGAGTTATTTGCAATGAGGAAATAGAAATCAAGAATACTTCTAAAAATAGAAACAAACTAAGATTAGATGATGATCCTGAAGTTATTATTGGGGAAAGCGAGGATATGAAGGTTCCTTTTAATAACCGTGAAAAAGCTAACAAAAAGATGGCTGCAAAAGTTGAAGAAGATAACAAGCCGTTAAATTATGAAGCTGAATCAATCACTGTCAATGAAAGCGAGGATAAGAAAGATGGAGAATAAGAAAATGACTGATCCTCAAGAAAAATTAAATGCTGCAAAAAAGATAGCGAATAAATCAAATACTGTTGGCTTTTTTGATTCACTGGAAGAAATCATAATTAGAATTTGTCGATGGATTTCTTCTGCTATTGACAAATTATTTTTCACAAAAAGTTACGCAGTAGTATTTGCACTAGTTCTTGCGTGCTTAATGTATTTTGTTGTTAACTTTAATGATTCGAGTATTACAAAAGCTTTATCTAGTTCAAAAACTTTGACAGGCGTGAATGTAACAACTAGATATAACTCTGAATCATTTGAAGTAAGTGGTTTACCCGAAAGCTGTGATGTTACAATCACTGGCGATGCTGCAAATGTAAATAATGCTGCTACAAAATCAGGATATTGTCTTTTAAATTTGGAAGGATATACAGAAGGCACATACACTGTTGAATTGTCTGCTACAGGATATGGAGATAGCGTTAACACTATCATAAGTCCAAGCCAGGTTACAGTTACTTTAAAGCCTAAGACGACAGCTCAATTTGATTTGTCTTATGACTTCATCAACACTAATCAACTTGATTCTCGATATATTTTAAGCACACCTGAATTTTCTTCAGAAAGCGATAAAGTTAATATAAGAGCGAGCCAAGATACTTTAAACTCTATTGCCCTTGTCAAGGCACTAATTAATGTTGCTGGGCAAACAAGTGATTTTGAAATTGAAGCACCTCTTGTGGCATATGATGCAAATGGTAAGGTTGTTGATGCGGAGATTGTTCCAAGTTCAGTTACAGCTAAAGTAAAGATAAGCTCACCATCAAAATCAGTTCCAATCAAATTGAATATTACTGGCGAAGCTCCTTCTGGATTCTCTCTTGAATCAGTTACCATGAATCATCAAACAACAACAATATATGCTAGTGAAGACGTATTGGCCAATGTTAATGAGGTTACTGTAACACTTGATTTGTCAACAGTTACATCTGATTCTGAAATTATTCAACCAGTTGTATTACCGCAAGGCGTTAATGCTAGTGAAGTAACAATGGTTAATTTAAAGGCAACTCTTGGCACAACGGTCACTAGAACTTTAGAAGATGTTACATTAAATTCAGCTAATAATGATAATGGTTATGGTGTAAGCTATGCCGATACATTAAAAGTTTCTTTAACGATTTCTGGTACTCAAAGTAATGTAGATTCAGTAAGTGCTAGTGATTTCTATGTTTATGTAGATTTTGCTGGATTGGAACCTGGAACATATGATCTTCCGGTTCAAGTTACAAACAACTCTGATGCTTATATCACGGTTGAAGTTGAGCCTAAGAATTTAAATATCACGCTTGTAAGTCAGGAGTAAATAATGGGAAAATATTTTGGCACTGATGGTATTAGAGGAGAAGCAAATAATACCTTAAAAAGTGAAACAGCATATAAAGTTGGTAGATTTACTGGATACTACTATAAGAAAAATGGAAAAGGAAAGATTTTAATTGGCAAAGATACTAGACTATCTAGTTCAATGTTCGAGTCTCTTCTTGCGGCTGGAATTTCTGCTTCTGGTTGTGACGCTTATCTTTTGGGATATTGTTCAACACCTTCCCTTGCGTATGTAACAATGCTTGATGAGTTTGATTGTGGAATTATGATTTCCGCTTCTCACAATCCTTATACCGATAATGGTATTAAGATTTTTGGAAACAAGGGAATTAAGCTTAGTGATGAAATAGAAAAACTAATTGAGGATTATATTGATAATCCAGTTGGTGTTGAATTTAAAACAAAAGATGAGATTGGCCAAATTTATTCTTATGAAAAGGGCAAAGAAGAATATAAGAATTGGTTACATAGCTTATATCCAATCGATTTAACTGGATATAAGCTTCTAGTAGATTTGGCTAATGGCTCAAATTGCGTTATGGCAAAAGATGTTTTAGCTAAAACTAATGCTAGTGTTGATTATATTAATGATGAATTTAATGGCGTAAATATCAATAATGGTTGCGGTTCTACTCATCTCGAAATGCTTAAAGAAAAGATAAAAGAAAAAGATTATGATTTAGGTTTTGCCTTTGATGGCGATGCGGATAGAGTTTTGTTTGTTGATTCTAAGGGCGAAGTTGTAGATGGCGATCATTTAATGTATTTGTTATCTAAATATTTAAAAGATAACAATAAACTTAAAAACAATACTTTGGTTACTACTGTGATGTCAAATATGGGCTTGTTTAAAGCATTAGATAAGTGTGACATAAAGACTGCTATAACATCTGTTGGCGATAAAAACGTTCTTGATTGTATGCTTAATAATGATTATTGTATTGGTGGCGAACAATCTGGGCATATTATTTATTCAAATGATAGTAACTTTGGCGATGGTTTAAAGACAGCCTTACTTGTTTTGACTGCTTTAAAAGAAAAAGATATGACAATTGATGAGGCATGTAAGGAACTAGTTATTTATCCACAGCTGCTTGTTAATCAAAGAGTTGTAGATAAAACAATTGTTTTAAATGACGAAAGTATTAATACTGAAATAAAAAAAGTAGGAGAAGAATTGGGCGATGAAGGCCGAATTCTTGTAAGACCTAGTGGCACGGAACCTCTTATTAGAGTTATGGTTGAGGCGAAAGATGATGAAACATGTCAGAAATGTGTTTATCATATAATTGATTTAATTAAGGCTAAAGGTTACGCTGCTTAAAATGAAAAAGATTATTAATGTTGTTGAAGATGAAAAAGATTTGAATGAATTAGTAAGAAGATATCTAGAAAAAGAAGGATATATAGTTAATTCTTATTTAACTTTTGATGAGGCTTATGCTCATCTTGATGATGAAGTTGATTTATGGATTTTAGATATCATGCTGGATGATAAAAGCGGTTTTGACTTAATTGAAGAAATAAAATCTCGTAGTAGTGAGAAGCCAGTTATTTTTATGTCGGCTAGAGATAAGGAATTTGATCGAATTATTGGCCTTGAAAAAGGAAGCGATGATTATATCACAAAGCCTTTTTCTCCAAAGGAAATGGTTCTAAGAGTAAACAACATTATTAAAAGAGTATACAAGGATGATGGCCAAACTATTATAAACGGCTATCATATAGATGAAAACAAGCGTATCGTTACTGAAAACGAACAAGTTATTGATTTAACTACTAAAGAGTTCGATCTGTTGATGCTTTTTGTAAAAAACAAAGGAACGGCTTTTTTAAGAGAACAAATTTTGGAAAAAGTATGGGATGACAATTATTTTGGTTCTGATCGAGTAGTTGATGATACACTTCGTAGACTTAGAAAGAAAATGCCTAACATTAATATTCAAACCATTTATGGTTTTGGCTATCGATTAAGTTAATGAAAAGATTAAGAGTTTGGTTAAATGGCTTTACGCTTCTTCAACAATATTTAGTTGTAACGTTTTTAGCTATCCTAATTTTCATCCTTTTTATATTTCAATTTTTAAATGGAAATATTGATGATTTCACAAACACACAAATGATATCTTATTTGCGTAGATCTCAAAGCTCTTATCTAAATGCCAAAAGTATTAAAGTAGATTATGTTGATACTAATGCCTACCATATAATGTACGATAATCAAACACATTCGGTGATTGGTGATGATTCATTTTTTGTGGAAACTATAATTGATAAGATTGACTTTGATTCAATAAGTGGTGAAAAAAGTGGTGTTTTTATTGAAAATGGAGAAGCTGTAGTGTATTGTGTAAAGAATTGCGATACTTATTTTTTAATTTCAGTAATAAAAGATGCATATCGAACAGAATTTAAAAGCGCCCTTATATCGGGAATAGTTAATTCTGTTATAATTGTTTTTTCTATCGTCTTTATTATTTTAATGTTGTGGGTTTATTCTCTTATAAGACCTTTAAATTTGATAAGAAATTATATTAAGAAGATTAAAGATGGTGAAAAAAGTGAATTAATAATTAAACGAAATGATGAAATTGGTGAAGTAGCTGAAGTTGTTGTTCAAATGAATGATGAGCTTTCTAGACAACAAAAAATTAGAGAAGAGATGATTCAAAATATTTCGCATGATTTAAAAACACCTATTGCTACTATTAAATCTTATTCTGAGAGTATTAAAGATGGAATCTATCCATATAACACTTTGGAAGCAAGCGTTGATGTTATCTATGAACATGCAGATAGGCTGGAGAAGAAGGTTTATTCACTTATCACCTATAATAAAATAGGATATTTGGAAGATACTTGCGTTGGTGATAATTTGTTGATGTACCCGGTTATTGAAAAAGCAATCCTTTCGTGTAAGGTATTAAGAAATGATGTTGAAATTAATGCTGATGAAGTTGAAAATAATGTTTATTTTCACGGAGAAGAAGAGGCATGGAGAACTGTTGTCGAAAATTTAATTGATAATGCTTTAAGATATGCTAAAACAACTGTTAAGCTTAGTTTGAGTGAGAACTTGTTTGAAGTATACAATGATGGCGAGCTAATGTCTAAAGAAAGGTTGGAAAAATTATTCAAACCTTATGAAAAAGGAAATAAAGGCAACTTTGGACTAGGCTTGTCCATTGTTAAAAGAGTTTGCGATACCTATGGATATAATGTTGTAGGCGAAAATAAGTCTAATGGAGTTGTGTTTAGAATTTATCGAAATATTTCGAAAAGCAAACAAAAAGTCAATAAAAATTAATTTATGTATATAATTATTCTATGAGTTTTAAACAAATTGATGGCATTAAAGTACATTATGAGATAAAAGGAAGAAAAGGAAAACCGGTAATTTTGCTTCATGGATGGGGACAAAATATCGAAATGATGGATTATATCGCTGAGTTTTTGAAAAGCCATTTCAAAATATATAATCTTGATTTGCCTGGCTTTGGCGAAAGTGATGATCCACCTACACCTTTTTCGGTTGAAGACTATAGTATCTTTTTAAAGAATTTTGCAGATAGTTTCAAAATAGAAAATCCAATCATTATCGGTCATTCTTTTGGTTGCAGGATTGCGATTCATTATGCTTATAAAAATCCTGTTTACAAGATGGTTTTAACTGGCGCGGCAGGTATTAGAGATAAGCGAACACTAAAATATTACTTCAAAACATATTCTTATAAATTAGGAAAAAAACTAATGAATGTAGGCTTTTTTAAAAACAAGCTAGCTGAACTTCAAAAAAATGCAGGCAGTGAAGATTATAAAAACAGTAGTGGAGTTATGCGTACAACTTTTGTAAAGGTGGTTAATGATGATGTGACGCCTTTACTTAAAAATATTTCAACAGAAACTTTATTGGTGTTTGGAGAATGTGATGAGGCAACACCTGTTTCTAAGGGAAAAAAGATGGAAAAATTAATGCAAAATGCCACATTAGTTATTTTTGAAGGTGATGATCATTATGCATATTTCCATCAAGGAGATCGTTTTAATAGAGTTTTGGAGGCTTTTTTGAAAGAAGATTATGAATAATTTGATTTATATAATTATTACTATTTTGTTTTTAACAGTTAGCTTTGTTTATGCAAAGAATGCTTTACATGTATTCCAACAAAATCGTTACGAATTTTACAGATATAGTGAATGGCTATTTTCTAAAAATAATCTTCACTATTCCCCAGCATTAATTTATGTTGGCTTAATGTTTTTATCTTTTTTTATGACTGCTTCTTTAAAAATGGCAGTTGTTTTAACGATAACTGTTATTTTTGCAATAATCATGATTTTAAATGAAGAAGAAGTTGAATATGTAAAACCGCTTGTTTTAACTGGGAGAGTAAAAAGACAAATAGTTGTTTATGCGCTTTTATCCTTCTTTATTACATTTTTCTTAACGAAATTATTTATTAAAAATCTTGGCATAGTAGGCATAATTAGTATTTATTTGCCATATGTTTTAATTTACTTAGTTGGTTTAATCACAGAACCAATTGAAAATTATGTTAAGAAAAGATACGAAAACGAGGCTCGTGAAATTTTAGGTTCTTACAATCATTTGATAAAAATTGGTGTTACTGGTTCTTTTGGCAAGACGACTACAAAGAATGTTATTAAAGATATCATCGATGAAAAATACTATACTTTAATTACTCCTGCTTCTTACAATACACCGATGGGTATAACTAGAACAATTAGAGAGAATTTTAAGCCTATTTATGAAGCTTTTGTTTGTGAAATGGGAGCTGATCATGTTGGTGAAATTACTTATTTAATGGATTTTGTTAAGCCTAAATATGGCATTGTTACTTCAATTGGTCCACAACACCTAAATACTTTTGGAAGTTTAGATAATATCATCAAGGAAAAGATGCAAGAAATCGAATTACTACCTGAAGATGGCGTTGGCATCATTAATGTTGATAATGAATATATTAGAGATTATGAAATCAAAAATACTTGCAAGATAATTAGAGTTGGAATTGAAAACAAGGATGCTGATTATGTTGCCTATGGCATGAAATACACAAAGAAGGGTACTACTTTCAAAGTTAAATTAGATGGTAGAGTTAAAACTTTTAACACTATTCTTCTTGGAAGCCATAATGTTATGAATATTTTGTGTGGCATTGCCTTAGCTAAGGAACTTGGTTTAACTAACGAACAAATTATTGCTGGCGTAAGTAATATCAAACAAGTTGAGCATCGTCTTCAAATCAAAAATATTAATGGCTATACTTTTATTGATAACGCATTTAATTCTAATCCAGTGGGATGCAAACGTTCTTTAGATGTTTTAAGTCTAATGGATGGCAAAAGAGTAATTGTAACGCCTGGTTTGGTTGACTTAGGCGCAGAAGAAAATGATAGTAATTATGAATTTGGTGCTTATATGAAAGATAAGGCTGATAATGTAATTTTGGTTGGCGAAAAGAACACGACGTATATTTACAATGGTTTAAAAGATAGCGGCTTTGATATGAATAATGTAATGGTTGTTCAAAGTGAAAAAGAAGCGTTTGAAAAAGTTTATGCAAATTTCACCGTAAAAGATACAATTCTTTTGGAAAATGATTTGCCTGACGCTTTCATTCATTAATATTTAAGATATGAGAGTATTGGATAAATAAGCAAAAGGGGAAGTGATATAATAGCGATATGAAATTAAAAGTAGCGGTATTTTTTGGTGGCGAATCTTGTGAACATGAAATATCTTGTATAACTGGAAATCAAGCTCTAAAGGCAATAGATGAGGAAAAATATGAGATTATTCCAGTTTATGTTTCAAAAAACAAGGATTTGTACACTGGTGAACAATTATATGAATTGAAAAATTATTACGATTTAGATGCTTTATGTGCAAGCTTAACAAAAGTTTGTCTATATAAAGATGGCAACAAAGTTTATATGAAAGCGGTTAAAGGCTTATTTAGCAAAGCCGAGACTATTGATGTTGCCTTCCTTGCAATGCATGGTACAAATGGTGAAGATGGTGTATTGCAAGGAATGTTAGATATGCTTGATTTGCCTTACACTTCTAGTAATGTTTTAGGAAGTGCTATAGGCCAAGATAAAGCCATCATGAAAGAAGCACTAGATTATGAAAAGATTCCAATGGTTCCTTGGTTCTATATATTTAGTTCTGATATTGATTCTAAGATTAAGGATTTTGAAAAGAAAGCAGATAAAATTGGCTATCCATTAATTGTTAAACCTGCAAATCTAGGATCTAGTATTGGCATCGGAGTGGTTCATTCTAAGGAACAATTAAAAGACAAATTAAAGGAATGTGCTCAGTATGATGACAAATTAGTTATCGAAAAGATGGTACAAAATTTAAAGGAAGTTAATATTTCTGTTATGGGAAATATTAATGAGGCTAAAGCTAGTGCTATTGAGGAAGTTATGAAAAATGACGAATTATTGTCTTTTAAGGATAAATATGAGAGCAATGGTGGTAGTAAAGGCAAACTAGGTAGCAAAGCTGTCAAGGTTCCAAATGGTTCCAAGGGCATGGCCAGCACTAGTAGAGTTGTTCCTGCAAAATTAAAAGCTACACAAGAAAAGAAAATAAGAGATTATGCTTTAAAAGCATTTAGAGCTTTAAATGCTAGTGGAGTTGTTAGAATTGATTTTATGATAGATAAAGATGATGATAAGGTTTATCTAAATGAAATAAATTCTATTCCTGGTTCTTTGGCTTTCTATCTTTGGGAAGCTGTTGGCGTTGATTTTAAAGAAGAATGTAACGAACTTATTGATAATGCACTTAAGGTTTACAGAGAAAAGAAAAAGAAAACTAGGACGTTTGATACAAATATTTTAAGTAATTATAGGGAGGTATAATATGTCTACACCACATAATCAAGCTAATATGGGCGATATTGCTAAGGTTGTTTTAATGCCTGGTGATCCACTTAGAGCTAAATTTATCGCTGAAACTTTTTTAGAAAATCCAGTTCAATTTAATTCAATTAGAAATATGTTCGGTTTCACTGGAACTTACAAAGGGAAGAAAGTATCTGTAATGGGTTCTGGCATGGGCATGCCTTCTATCGGCATTTATTCATATGAATTATTTAGTTCATATGGTGTAGAAGCTATCATTAGAATTGGAACAGCCGGCGCCTATAAGGAAGAACTTAATTTATATGATGTTGTTGTTGCGGATAGTGCTTATTCTGAGTCTACTTATCCTCTTGCAATGTCTAATGAAGATACACATATCACTTATCCAAGCAGTGAATTGAATGAGTTAATTAAAAAATCTGCTGAGACTTTAAATATTCCAACTATTTCTGGATGTATTCATTCTAGCGATATTTTCTATCATGATAGTGCTTCTACATATATGGAAGGCGTTAAGGAACATGACTGTTTAGTTGTTGAAATGGAAAGCTTTGCTTTATTCCATAATGCTAAAGTTCTTGGAAAAAAGGCTGCTTGTATCATCACTGTTTCTGATTCACTTGTTAATCATGTAGAAACTACTGCTGAAGAAAGACAAACAGCTTTCACTAATATGATGAAGATTGCTTTGGAGACTGCTATTAGCTATGAATAATGCTCGTAAAATATTTGTTATCATCATTATTATCATGATGGTAGCAATTACCGTTTTGCCAGCTGCTTCTCTTCTTTTTAACTAATGAGAAAACTATTTGTTGTTTTGACTATATTGGCGCTAAGCGCTTGTTCTAATAAGTATTTAGATGCTGGTTATAGTAAAGAAGAATATAACAAGATAAAAGATTTGAGTGAAAAAAATCAAATCTTTTTTGAGTCTTATGATGAAAAATTAGCTTTACTATTAGATAACGAAAACTTTGAAGTTAATAATTTTGAGACATATTATATGTTTATCAATTTTCTTGATAGTGACGCACTTGTTGAAAATGTTAATGATGGAAGCATAGGCTCATTTAATTACGCTTTAGTTAAAAGATTGAGCAAAGTTGATGATTTTGATTCTAATAATCTTAAAAAATATTTAGACAAGGCAAAATATGTTAATGATGCAAGTACGGTAGTTAAATTAGTAAATGATAATTTAAGAGTAAATATTAAGCTGGTTAATGAATTTTTAAAGGATGAATGTTATCTGGTTAGAAATCTTGCAAATTATATTAAGTATTATTCTAATGAAAAAACAATCAGAGAAAACATTGAGTATGTTAATACTTATAATTATCTAACTTATTTTGAAGATGGCGAATATGCTGATCCTGAGAAGTATGGCTATCAAGTTAATGTAAATAAATTCTTCTATTTAGGCGAAGATTATAATCCTGATGATTTGGTTGATCTTACAAGTGAACAAGGATATGGTTCTTTAAGAAAGGAAGCTTATGATGCCTTTGTTAAGATGCAAAAAGCTGCCAAAGAAGATGGAATAAGTTTCTATGCGACTTCTTCTTATCGATCATATTCAACTCAAGTAAAAATATATAACAGTTATCTAGCAATTGATCCGCAAGAGAAGGTCGATATTTATAGTGCAAGACCAGGCTTTTCTGATCATCAAACTGGTTTGACTGTTGATATCCTCAAATCAGGCTATGATTTTGGAAATTTTTATAAAAGTGATGCTTCAAAATGGCTTTTGGAGAATGCATATAAATATGGTTTTATTTGTAGATATCCTGAAGGAAAAGATAATGTTACAGGATATGAATATGAGCCATGGCATTATCGCTATGTTGGAGATGTGGCAGAAGATGTTTACAATAGTGGTTTATCATATGATGAATATTTTGAAGTTTATATAAGAGAAAGTGAATAATTATTCACTTTTTTAATATGCTAAAATTATTATGCAAAAATATTTTAAAGGAGACTTAAAATGAATATTACACCGCTTCAAAAAGCAAGGCTTACTTATGTTCCTAAGCTTCCTCTTATGCTTAGAAATGGTATAAGCGAAATTAGCGTAAGTGAGGGAGAGGCAACTGAGAGCGTTGCTGATCAAGACAAGATTAAGACTTTGTTTCCTAACACCTATGGTGAAAGGGAAATAACATTCACTAAGGGTACAAATACTTCTGTTTTTAAAAAACAGGTTGTAGGTGTCATTTTGTCTGGTGGTCAGGCACCTGGTGGCCATAATGTTGTTTGTGGTTTATATGATGCCCTAAAGGCTACTAATAAGGAAAATGTTTTATATGGTTTTAAGGGCGGACCAAGTGGCTTGATTGAAGATGATTATTTGATTTTTGATGATGAGTATATTAATCAATTTAGAAATACTGGTGGTTTTGATATTATTGGTTCTGGTAGAACAAAACTTGAAACTAAGGAACAATTTAAAGTAGCTAGTGAAGTATGTAAGAAACATGGCATTACTGCTATTGTTATTATTGGCGGTGATGATTCTAATACTAATGCTGCTGTTTTAGCAGAATATTTTGCCGCAAATAATACTGGGGTTCAAGTTATCGGCTGTCCAAAGACTATCGATGGTGATTTAAAGAACGAAGACATTGAATGCTCTTTTGGTTTTGATACAGCTACAAAAACTTATAGCGAACTTATTGGAAATATTGAAAGAGATGCAAATAGTGCTAAGAAGTATTGGCATTTCATTAAGGTTATGGGTAGAAGTGCTTCTCATGTTGCTTTAGAATGCGCTTTACAAACTCAGCCAAATATTTGTTTGATTTCCGAGGAAGTAGCTTCAAAGAAAATGTCTTTATCTTCTATTGCTGATTATATTGCTGACGCCGTCGAAGCTAGAGCTAATAAAGGCATGAATTTTGGTGTAGCTATTATTCCGGAAGGGGTTGTTGAATTTGTTCCTGAATTCGGCACTTTAATTGCTGAAATTAACGAACTTCTTGCTGGCGATAAGGCTAATGAGTTTAACGCTTTAAATACTTGGAAAGAGAAATATGCTTTCATTGAAAACGGCTTAACTAGTGAGTCAATGGAGGTTTTCGCAATTCTTCCTGAATCTATTCAACAACAATTATTCTTAGAAAGAGACCCACACGGCAATGTTCAAGTTTCTTTAATTGAATCTGAAAAATTGTTCTCTGCTTTAGTAAAAGCAAAACTAGAAGAAAGAAGAGCGAAGGGCACATATAAAGGTAAGTTTAATGCTTTACATCACTTCTTTGGCTATGAAGGAAGGTGTGCTTTCCCTTCTAACTTTGATGCTGATTATTGCTATTCTCTTGGATATAATGCGTTCATGCTAATTCAATATGGATATAACGGCTACTTATCTAAGATTTCTAACTTATCTAAGCCAGCTGATAAGTGGGTTGCTGGTGGCATGCCTATAACTAAGATGATGAATATCGAAAGAAGACATGGTGAAGATAAACCGGTTATTAGAAAGGCTCTAGTTGAACTTGATGGAAAGCCATTTAAGTATTTCGAGGCTAATAGGGATACTTGGGCCGTTGAGACTTGTTACACTTATCCTGGGGCTATTCAATATTACGGTCCTAGTGAGGTTTGTGATTTAACTACCAAGACTTTAGCTTTAGAAAAAGGTGAATAATTTTATAAAAAGAGCGTTATGCACTTTTTATTCGTGTAAAATAAATAAGGAAAAGAGGTTTTTATATGGCGATGTTTGATAAACTAATTGAAAATTTAAAGGCAAGTCGTAAGACGATTGTTTTCACTGAAGGAAATGATGCAAGAATTTTAAGTGCTGCTTCTAGGCTTTTAAGTGAAGACTTAATGGATGTTATTCTTTGTGGAAATAAAGATGAAGTGGCTGCCGCTGCTAAAGAAGGTGGATTTGATGTTTCTAAGGCTACCGTTATAGATCCTGCAACTTATGAAGGCATGGATGAAATGGTTAGTACGATGGTTGAACTTAGAAAAGGCAAGATGTCTGAAGAAGAATGCAGAACTGCTTTAAGCAAGTCAAATTACTTTGGTACTATGCTTGTTAAGATGGGAAAAGCTAGTGCTTTACTTGGTGGTGCAACTTATTCTACTGCTGATACTGTTAGACCAGCTTTACAGCTTGTTAAGACTAGAAAGGGTGCAAACCTTGTAAGTTCTTGCTTTATCTTATTCAGAGAAAAAGATGGTAAAGAAGAAAAACTTGCAATGGGTGACTGTGCTATTAATATTTCTTATGCAGATAAGTTAGATAAAGATGGAAATGTTGTTTTAACTGCCGCTCAACAATTGGGCGAAGTTGCTGTTGAGACTGCAAGAACTGCTAAATACTTTGGCATTGATCCAAAGGTTGCAGTATTGTCTTTCTCTACTTATGGTTCAGGCAAAGGCGGTACGGTAAAACTATCTCATGATGCTGTTATTGAAGCAAGAAAAATTGATCCAGAATTAACTATTGATGGCGAATTCCAATTCGATGCTGCTGTTTCTCCAGTAGTTGCTAAGACTAAGTGTCCTGAGTCAAAGGTTGCTGGCCAAGCTAATACATTTATTTTCCCACTAATTGAAGCAGGAAATATTGGCTATAAGATTGCTCAAAGACTTGGTGGATATGCAGCATATGGACCAATTTTACAAGGTTTAAATGCTCCTATTAACGACTTATCTAGAGGTTGCGATGCTGATGAAGTTTATGCTATGGCTATCATAACTGCAGGTATGGCTGAATAATTTTATTCTTTGATTTTATTTTTAAGCCTTTCTAGAAATAGGAAGGCTTTTTATTCTTATGAACAATAGATTGCAAACTGAAGAAATTAAAAAACTAGTATGGGCGATTGCTTTGCCAAGCATGATTGGTCAATTTGTCAATGTCTTATATTCGATAATTGATCGAATATATATTGGCCATCTTGCAGGTGTGGGAAAGCTTGCATTAGCTGGTGTCGGTGTGTGTGGACCAATTGTAACAATGATTAGTGCTTTCGCTTCTTTGATAGGTGTTGGTGGAGCCCCACTATGTTCTATCGCCCTTGGTGAAAAAGATGGCAAAAAGGCCGAAAAAATAATTGGCAATGCTTTTACCATGCTTATTTTTATTTCATTTATAGTATTAGTAATATGCTATTTATTAGCCGAAAGAATGCTTCTTTTATTTGGAGCTAGTGAGTCCACTATTGCATATGCTCTTTCTTATTTTAAAATCTATTTGTTAGGTACTCCTTTTGCACTTCTTTCTGCTGGCATGAACAATTTTATAAATTGTCAAGGATATTCTAAAATCGGTATGATTTCAGTAGTTATTGGTGCTGTTATAAACATTGTTTTTGATCCGATATTTATGTTTGGACTTAATATGGGTGTAAAGGGTGCTGCCATTGCGACTATTATTGGCCAGTTTGTGTCATGCACATTTGTCTTATGTATTTTATTTAGCAAAAAACTAGATTGTTCTTTGAAGATTCAAAAATTGGATTTAAACATTTGCCTTTCTATTCTAAAAATTGGTTTTACTCAATTTGTTATTATTGCCTTTGATAACGTGATGATTATTGCCATGAATTCAATTCTTCAAAAATATGGAGGTAAACAACTAGGTGATGTTTTGGTTGGCGTAAATACAATTCTTCAATCTTTTATGTTGATAGTTACTTTGCCACTTGGTGGAATTAGTTCAGGAACACAATGCATTCTTAGCTACAACTATGGTGCTTGTGAAGTAGACAGGGTTAAAGATGCTTACAAATATATCACTAAGGTATGTATAGGCTATTGTTTGGTTATGTTTATTGGCGTATGGCTTTTTGGAAGATACTTTATTTTACTGTTTAATAATGATACTACAGTACTTAATTATTGTTTAAAAGCGATGCATATTTATACTATTTGTCTAATTCCTTTAGGTCTTCAATATGAAAGCGTTGATGGGATGACGGCTTTAGGACAAGTTAAAATTTCATTATCTTTATCTTTTTTTAGAAAAGGAATTTATTTTTTGATGCTGTTTATGCTACCAAAATTTTTTGGAGTAATGTCTACATTTTTTGCGGAAAGTATCTCTGATTTTGTTGGCCCTATATTATCTTTTATTGTTGTTAGAAAAAATATTAATAATATTTTACAGTGGAGATTATGGAATAGAAAAGATATTATATAAGTGAGGAAAAGTAAAATGAAGAAGATTTTAATAGTATTAATTATTTGCGTGCTATTTGCTGGCTGCCAAAATAGTAAAAGTGAAACTTCGGATAGTAATGAAAAAATAGATGGTAGTGATAATACATTAGAAAAGGTGACTATCACTGTCCCTAGTTATTTTTTAAAGCATTTGGATTATTTTATAGGTGATTGTGAGGATGCTTCAACGCCTGAAGAATATTTGTCAGTTACAATCCAAACTTATGATGATGCTGTTTTAACCGAAGATGGCTCGATTAAATATACTGTTTATTCGGATGAAGCTGAAGAGGGAAAATCTAATGCGATTGATGCTTTAAAGATGGATATAACTGAATTAAGTGTGGGCAATAACATAACTGAAATAACTTATGATGATACTTTGAAACATTTCGAGGTAACTTGTTCACATAGATTAGATGACTATGAAGATGTGGCCGAGAAACTTATAATGGATGCTATTATATATAACTTATATTGTGGTGAAGTTAATCCGATTATTGAAGTTGGCTTTATGCTGACAGATGGAAGCGTCTTGCCAAGTGTTTCTTCTTCTGATTTGGAATATTAAAAAAATACAAAAATTTACTCATGCCGTTTTTTTAAAAAAACGGCTTTTTTATTTATGATTCACAAATTTGAAATAATTTCAAATAGATTTTTGAGGAAAAAACTAAATGTAAACGCTTGCATAAATGAATTGTAAGGGGTTACAATAATCTTGCGCAAAGAGTAAGATGCGCAAAGGAGAAAAAATGAAAAAGATTTTAACAGTTTTACTTAGTATTGCTATGGTCTTTGCACTAGTTGGATGTTCTTCTAGTTCATCAGATGGTAGCGATACATCAGACGGTACAGATAGTGCCGATGGAGTTGAAAGTGTAGCAGTATTTTGGTACACATTCGCAGATGATTATCTATCAACAGTTCGTGCTGCTTTAGATTCTGAATTTGAAACAGCTGGTATTTCTTATAAAGACTATGATGGCAATGGCAACCAAACAGACCAAACTAACCAAATTACTACCGCAATTGCTGCTGGCGTAAAGGTGTTGGTTGTTAACCAAGTTGAATCAAATTCAGTTGATACAACTAAAAATATCCTAGAACAAGCTGCAGCTGCTGATGCAAAGGTTATTTTCTTCAATAGATCAATTTCTGAAGATGATGCTGAAGCTGAAAGCTTATTGAATGAATATGGATCAGCATTCATTGGCACTGATTATACTCAAGCTGGCCATCTAGAAGGCCAAATGATAGGAGAATATCTAGTTGCTAACTTTGATGATGTTGATTTAAATGGTGATGGCGTAATCTCTTATGTAATGTTTAAGGGCCAAGAAGGCAACACTGAAGCAATCGCTAGAACTCAATATTCTGTAGAAGATGCTAACAGTGCTTTAACTGCCGCAGGCAAGGCTGAATTAGCTTACTACGATAGTTCAGCAGCTACTCAATACCTAGTTGATGCTAATGGTACTTGGTCTCAAGAGGCTGCATTCAACCACTTAGAAACAGTATTATCTCAATACAATGAAGAAAATGGCAACATGCCTGAATTAATTATTGCCAACAATGACTCAATGGCTTTAGGTGCTATTCAATCATTACAAGGCCATGGTTATAACGATGGTAATGGTACAACTATTCCTGTATTTGGCGTAGATGCTATTCAAGCAGCTAAAGATGCAATTGATGCTGGTCAAATGACTGGTACAGTTAAACAAGATGGAGAAGGTATGGCAAAAGTTGTTGAAATTTGTGCTTCTAACTTATTAAGTGGTGAAGAACCAGTAACAAACATTCCTTCTGATTATGAAGTAGTAGGCACTTGGAGAGTTAATATCCCTTATTCAGCTTACACTAAATAATTCAATATTAATTTGTTAACTCAGTAGCCACGCTTGTAGGCGTGGCTACTATTTTATTTTAAAAACCTAAAAAGAGGACTTAACATGGCAAATGATGTTTTATTAAGAATGGAACATATCTCGAAGTCATTCCCTGGTGTTAAGGCGTTGGATGATGTTCAGCTAACGGTTAAAGCTGGAACTGTTCATGCTTTGATGGGCGAGAATGGTGCTGGGAAATCTACTTTAATGAAGTGCCTATTTTCTGTTTATCATAAAGATGACGGACATATTTATCTGGAAGGGCAAGAAGTAGACTTTAAAGATTCTAAAGAAGCGCTAGAACATGGCGTTGCGATGGTTCACCAAGAATTGAATCAAGCGCTAAAAAGAAATGTAATGGATAACATGTGGCTTGGTCGTTATCCTAAAATGGATAAATTCCCACTTTTCACAAGTGAGAAAAAGATGTATGATGCCACAAAAGAAATTTTTGACCAATTGGATATAAAAGTTGATCCAAAAACAATTATGTCAACAATGCCTGTATCTCAAAGACAAATGGTTGAGATAGCAAAGGCTGTATCATATAACTCTAAAGTTATTGTGTTTGATGAACCTACTTCTTCTTTAACCGAAGTTGAAGTTGAGCATTTGTTTAAAATCATCAATCAATTAAAAGCTAATGGGTGTGGCATTATCTATATATCACATAAGATGGATGAAATCTTAAGAATTTCTGATGAAGTTACAATCATGCGTGATGGCAAATATATTACTACAAGGGAAGCAAAAGATTTAACTACTAATGAAATTATTAAGTTGATGGTAGGCAGAGAATTAACCAATGTCTATCCACCTAAGGATAATGTTGTCAAAGAGCCACTTTTGGAAGTTAAAAATTTAACTGCTGAGTATTCTAAATTAAGTGATGTTTCATTTAAAGCTAATAAAGGCGAGATAGTTGGCGTCGCAGGTCTAGATGCTAGTGGCAGAACTGAACTGCTTGAGAATATTTTTGGCAATGCGACTAAGAAGAGCGGAGAGATATATCTTAATGGAAAACGTGTCTATAATCGTTCGCCTAGGGAATCTATCAAAAATGGTTTCGCTCTTGTTACAGAAGAAAGAAGAGCTACTGGTATCTTTGGAATAAGAGATATTCAAGCTAATACTTGTATTTCTTCATTAAAGAATTATCTTGATGGTCCATTTTTAAATGATAAGAAGATGTATGAAGCTACAAAGTGGGGAATTGACAGTTTAAAGACAAAAACTCCTAGTCAAAAGACGCCAATTCAATCATTGTCTGGTGGTAATCAACAAAAAGTTATTATTTCAAGATGGCTACTTACAAAGCCGGATGTGTTATTACTGGATGAACCAACTAGAGGTATTGATGTTGGTGCTAAATATGAGATTTATGAATTAATCATTGATCTTGCTAAACAAGGGAAATGCGTATTAATGGTTTCTTCGGAAATGGCTGAGTTACTTGGTGTATGCGATAGAATCTTGGTTATGAGCGGTGGCAAATTAGCTGGCGAAGTTGATGCCAAGACTGCTACTCAAGAGGAAATTATGACCCTTGCTGCTAAATATGCTTAATAATAGGAGATAATTTATGTCAGAAAAGAAAATTGAAAATAAGAAATTTGATAAGAAAAAAATAGTAGACTTCTTATTTAATAATGCAATGTATATTATCATTGCACTTGTAATTGTTTATGTTGCAATTAAAAGGCCTGCTTTCTTAGGCACGGCTTCTATTGTAAACATTATTTCATTAACTGCATCTAAGCTTCCGATTGCTTTAGGTGTTGCTGGATGTATCGTGCTTGCTGGTACCGATATTTCTGCTGGTAGAGTTGTAGGCTTGTCTGCTGTAGTTACAGCATCATTGTTGTCAACAACATCTAAGATTTGGACTAATTTGACTGGTCCTCTTCCTATTCCTGTTGTTTTGCTAATTGTTGTAGCTATTAGTGCATTTATTGGATTTGTAAATGGGTTTGCAGTTTCTAAATTTAGTTTGCATCCTTACATCGTTACATTATCTACTCAATTGATTACTTATGGTATTATCCTTGTTTATATGAATTCTGGTACAAATAATGGTCAAACGTTATCTGGTATGATTGATTCTTATAAGAACTTGGTTGCTGGCCCATTATTTTATATAGGTAAAACAGCTGTTCCAAAGTACATTCTATATTCTCTAATTATGTTATTAATTATGTGGGTAATTTGGAATAAAACTGTATTTGGCAAAAACATGTTCGCTGTTGGTTCGAATAAAACTGCAGCTGAAGTGTCTGGCGTAAATGTATCTAAGACAATTATTATGGTATTTATGCTAGCTGGTGTAATGTATGGCTTGGCAGGATTTATTGATGCGGCTAGAGTTGGCAGTGCTACAGCTAATACCGGTTTAAACTACGAAGCTGATGCAATTTCTGCATGTGTAATTGGTGGTATATCGTTTGTTGGTGGTACTGGTAAGATTTCTGGCTTATTGGTTGGTGTATTATTACTTCAACTAATATTTGTTGCCTTAAACTTCTTGGCGGTAAATCAAAATATGTTATATATTATTAAAGGCTTAATCATTTTAATTGCCTGTGCAATTGATATGCGCAAGTATTTGACCAAGAAATAATGGAAAATAAAGATTTAGAAAAAAACGAATCTAATAACAAGGGCGAGGATAATAACTCGCCTTTACAACTTAGAGGATTGTATTCGAGAGTTAAGATTTCTGTAAAAACATTGGATTATATTATTGCGGGATTATTTATAGCTATAGTAGTTTGCATAGTTATAGGATTAACCGCAACCAACGGTTTTACGGTTACTTTTGATACACTTGGTGGTTCTTATATAGAACCCGAAAAACATGACTATGGTGATAAAATCGTGGTTGAAAATCCAACTAGAGATGGTTATAAGTTTGACCATTGGGCACTTGATTCAGCGTGTAGTATAACCGCCGATTTAGATACGATGATTGTCGATACTGATTTTACATTATATGCTTGTTGGAAATAAATCGCCTATGCTTGGCGATTTTTTTATATAATAAAATAGTACGATTATTTAAATATGTATTGAAAGGAAAAGCATGAATATATTACTACTTTCTTTGGCGACACTTGTTCCAATATTGTTGTCGGGATTATTTACAATTCTTGACCATTACACTAAGTTTTCAAGTTTTAAATATATCTATAAGCAGATTATTATCGGCTTTGTTTTTGGCATATATTCAATCTTTTCAACAGAGTTTGGTATTCCTATTGTTAATGGGGCAATAATGAACGTAAGAGATGCTGGGCCAATGTGTGCTGGACTTATTTTTGGCGGTCCTGCAGGAATTATCGCTGGTACTATAGGTGGTGTATATCGCTATGCTTGCATATATTGGGGCGGAGTTGAATATACTGCTTTGGCATGTTCACTTTCTACTTTCTTAGCTGGAGTGTTTAGTGCTTTGATGCGTAAAAGTATTTTTGAAAATGATGCTCCAGGTGCTATCTCAGGCTTTGGCCTTGGTTCAACGATGGAAGTTTTACACATGCTTCTAATCTTGGTTACTAACTATGATGATACTTCTCAAGCATTTGCTTTTGTTCATGTATGTACTATCCCAATGGCTGCTTGTAATGGGATTGGCGTAGGTGGTGCTGTTCTTGTTTCTAGGCTCTTATATAAAAGAGAAGTTGATACAAACAAACAGCTTCACATTAATCAAGATTTTGCTTTAAAATTATTAATTTGTGTTGTTGTTGCCTTTGGCGTAACATGTTTATTTACTCATCAAATTATTTATCGAATTACAACTGCTAAACAAATTTTAATAAGAAGAGTTACAGTTTATCTTGTGGCTTTTATGGAAGTTTTGATATTTGTTGCTTTATTTATACTTATTTACGAGTTGATTAAGAAAAATATTATCAACAATATTAAAAAGATCAATAATGATCTAAATAAAATCACTTGTGGTGAATTAGATACACAAGTTGAGGTTAGAGACTATGCTGAATTTTCGGAATTATCAAATTATATTAATGATACTGTAGATACTCTTAAATGTTATATAAGCGATGCCGAAAACAGAATTAATCAAGAGCTAGAGTTTGCTAGCAAGATACAATATTCTGCTCTTCCTCATACCTTTCCAATTAGAGATGATTTCAATATTTACGCATCAATGAGTGCTGCTAAAGAAGTTGGTGGAGACTTCTATGATTTCTATTTAACAAATCCATTTACTTTGGTCTTCTTAATAGCTGATGTTTCAGGTAAAGGAATTCCAGCTTCTCTTTTTATGATGACTGCTAAAACAATGCTTAGAGATATGGCTGAAAGAGGACTTTCGGTAGATAGAGTCTTTACTAAGACAAATAACAAATTATGTCGAAGCAATGATGCGGAGATGTTTCTTACCGCTTGGATGGGAAAACTTGATTTAAGAACTGGTAAGCTTGAATTTTGTAATGCTGGACATAATTATCCTGTTTTAATTCAAGATGGTAAGGCACAATTTTTAAAGTCAAAGGCTAATTTTGTATTAGCTGGACTACCTGATTTTGAATATCATAGACAAGAAATATTTTTAAAGCCAGGCGATATGCTTTATTTGTATACTGATGGCGTTACTGAGGCTACAAGTGATGATAATGGCCAAAAAGTGCTTTTTGGAGATAATCGTTTACTTGAATTAGCCAATAAGTTTGTTAATAGTAGTCCAAAAGAATTTTGTGAGTCTGTTTCTAAAGAACTTGTTGCTTTTGCTGGCAGCGAACCTCAATCAGATGATATTACAATGCTTTCGGTTCGTTTAACTGATTTAGTTGATGCAAAAGAATTGATTAGCGAATTTGAAAAGAAATAAGCGATTAATGTAAGGAAAAGATATGCTTAGAATAATTACAGATACATCAAGTGATATCACTTGCGAAGAATTTAAAAATTTAAATGTTGAATATATTTCATTAAATGTTGCTTTTGGAAGTGAACAATATAAAGAAGAGGTTAATATTACCAAAGAAGAATTTTATTTGAAGCTTACTGGAAACGAAACTTTTCCTATTACCTCACAACCTCAGCCTACTGATTTGATGGATATTTTAGAGGATGCGAAAAGCAAAGGTGATGAAGTTGTTGGCATATTTTTGTCTAGTAAAGTTTCCGGCACTTTTAACACTTGTATGATGATTAAAAACCAAGTAGAGTTAGATAATTGCTATTTCATAGATTCTCTAACTGGATCAGCCGGACTTAGAATTTTAATTATGGAGGCGTGTAAATTAAGAGATGAAGGCAAAAACGCTGAGGAAATTGCTGAGAAAATAGAGCCTATTGTTAAGAAAATAAAGTTGTTTGCTGTTGCGGACACTTTGGATTATCTTGCTAAGGGCGGCAGAATAAGTGCTTTATCAAGTAAGATTGGTAATTTATTAAAATTCAAACCTTTGATTAGTGTTATTGATGGAAAAACAGAAGCTATTTCTAAACCAAGGGGGCTTAAATCAGCTATTGAAGAATTGATTTTAAAGATGGTTAATGATGAAATTGATTATAATTATCCATTATATGGAATGTATTCTGGAAATAAGGATAATGCACTTAAGTTTATAGATAAGCTTTTTGAAGCAGGGATAGAGATTACAAAAGATAATATTTATGCTATTGGAGCTGTTATTGGATCTCATCTTGGACCTGACGGATTTGGCGTTGCTTACGTGTCAAAAAAGTAATTTTTTCTATTAAAAATCTGATATTTAATTGAATGCAAAAAACAAGTAAATTTTTTGCATTTTTTTATTATTTTATGAAGCATAATTATTGAATCATATTCGAAAAAATATTAGAATAACACAGTGAGAATTAAGAGAGCTGATAGATAGGGAAATTGGTTCTCATAAAAGAAAGAGGATTGAAAGAAATGAAAGAACAATGGAATGGATTTGTTGATGGAAAATGGTCTAAAGAGATTGATGTTAGAGATTTCATTCAAAAGAACTATACTCCATACAATGGTGACGAAAGTTTCTTAGTTGGTCCAACTGATGCAACTAACAAGCTATGGGACGAGCTTCAAGCTCTTCAAAAAGAAGAAAGAGCTAAAGGCGGAGTTCTAGATATGGAAACTGAAGTTGTAAGCGACATTAACGCTTATGGCGCTGGTTACCTAGATAAAGATTTAGAAAAGATTGTTGGCTTACAAACAGATAAGCCTTTAAAGAGAGCGTTCATGCCTTATGGTGGTATCAGAATGGCAGAACAAAGCTGTCAAATGTATGGTTATGAACCTAGTGCAAAGTTACATGAAATTTTCACTAAGTATCATACAACTCACTCTGATGCAGTATTCTCTTGCTACACTGCTGAAATGAAGGCTGCAAGACATAACAAGATTATTACAGGTTTACCTGATACATATGGCCGTGGTCGTATTGTTGGCGACTATCGTAGAGTTGCTTTATATGGTATTGATTATCTAATTGAATGCAAGCAAGAAGACTTAAATGAATGCGGTGGCGGCATTATGAGCGAAGATGTTTGTCGTCAAAGAGAAGAAATTGCTAAGCAAATCACTGCTTTAAAGCAAATGAAAGAAATGGCATTAAGCTATGGATTTGATATCTCAGTTCCTGCAAAGGATTCTTATGAAGCTGCACAATGGGTTTATTTCGGTTATTTAGCTGCAATTAAGACTCAAAATGGTGCCGCTATGTCAGTTGGTAGAATTACTACTTTCTTAGATATCTATTTTGAAAGAGATTTAAAGAGCGGCAAGTATACTGAAGAACAAATTCAAGAAATCGTTGACCATATGACTATGAAGTTCAGAATGGTTAAGTTTGCTAGAATTGAAAGTTATAACCAATTATTCTCTGGTGACCCAGTTTGGGCTACATTAGATATGGCTGGTGCTGGTGTAGATGGCAGAAGCCTTGTTACTAAGACAGACTTCCGTTTCTTACATACTCTAGAAAACATGGGACCTTCTCCAGAACCAAACTTAACAGTTTTATATTCTTCTAGACTTCCTGAAGGATTCAAGAAATATGCTGCTAAGATTTCTGTAACTACTTCTTCTATTCAATATGAAAACGATGATGTAATGAGAGTTACTTGGGGCGATGACTATGCAATTTGCTGCTGCGTAAGTGCTACTCAAACTGGTAAGGAAATGCAATTCTTTGGTGCTAGAGCTAACTTAGCTAAGTGTCTTCTATACGCTATCAATGGTGGTAAAGATGAAAAGACTAAGATGCAAGTTGGTCCTATTTATCAACCAATTACAAGTGAATATTTAAATTATGATGAAGTAATGTCTAAGTATGATTTAATGATGTCTTGGTTAGCTAAACTTTATGTAAATACTTTGAATTTAATTCAATATATGCATGATAAATACTACTATGAAGCTGCTCAAATGTCTTTAATTGATACTGATGTAAGAAGAACATTCGCTACAGGTATCGCTGGATTTAGCCATGTTGTTGACTCATTAAGTGCTATCAAATATGCTAAGGTTAAGACTATTAGAGATGAAGATGGCCTAGTAGTTGATTATGAAGTTGAGGGTGATTTCCCTAGATATGGTAACGATGATGATCGTGCTGATGAAATCGCTGTATGGCTATTAAAGACTTTCTTAGCTAAGGTTAAAGAAAATCATACATACCGTAATTCTGAAGCTACAACTTCTATCCTTACTATTACTTCTAACGTTGTATATGGTAAGGCTACAGGCTCTCTACCTGATGGTAGAAAGGCTGGCGAACCATTATCTCCTGGTGCTAACCCAGCTTATGGCGCTGAAAAGAATGGCTTATTAGCTTCATTAAACTCTGTTGCTAAACTTCCATATGAATATGCACTAGATGGTATTTCAAATACTCAAACTATCAACCCAGGCGCTTTAGGCCATAGTGATGAAGAGAGAGCTTCTAATCTAGTTAATGTATTAGATGGCTACTTCGATAAGGGTGCTCACCACTTGAATGTAAATGTATTCGGTGTTGAAAAACTTAAAGATGCTATGGAACATCCTGAAAAGCCTGAATATGCAAACTTTACAATCAGAGTTTCTGGTTATGCTGTTAAGTTCATTGATTTAACTCGTGAACAACAACTTGATGTAATCAGTAGAACTTGTCATGACAGAATGTAATAATTCATTAGGTTTAGTTCATTCAGTAGAATCCTTTGGCTCAGTTGATGGGCCAGGGGTTCGCTATATAGTTTTTATGCAAGGATGCAATATGCGTTGTGCATATTGCCATAATCCAGATACTTGGAGAACAGGCGTTGGTGATACAAAGGCAGTAGATATCTATACTAAAGCAATAAGATGCAAATCTTATTGGAAGAATGGTGGAGGAATCACTGTTTCTGGTGGTGAGCCACTTCTTCAAATGGATTTCTTAATAGATTTATTCACTCTAGCAAAAAAAGATGATGTCAATACTTGTATTGACACTTGTGGTCAGCCATTTGATTCAAGTAATGTGGAATTTATGTCTAAGTTTAATGAATTAATGGGTTTAACCGATTTGCTTCTTGTTGATATCAAACATATTAATAATGAGAAACATATTAGCTTAACAGGCAAGCCTAATACTAATATTTTAGAGATGATCAAATATCTAGATTCTATTGATAAGCCAATTTGGATTAGACATGTTCTTGTGCCTACTATAGATGATGATGAAGAATCTTTATATGAATTAAAGCATTTTATTGATTCTCTGCATAATGTGAAGAGAGTTGAAGTTCTACCTTATCATACCCTTGGTGTTCATAAATATGAGGCACTTGGTATCAAATATCGTTTAGAGGGAATTGAACCTCCTGATAAAGATACTATTAAAAAGGCTAATGATATCTTAGAAACAAGTAAATACTTATAAAAGAAGACTGGTGTCTTCTTTTTTATTTGTGTAAAATTAATCATATGAAGATAAGAAATTTGCTTAGTAGAATAATACCTATTTTATTTATTGTTGTTAGTGAAATAGCGCTATCTGTTTTCTTATATGTGAAGTTAACTTCCAAGTTTTATTGGATTGAGTTTTTTATTCACATTATTGGCATAATTATTGTTTTAAATATCATTAGAACATCCCGTCATTTATCTAGTGATTTGATGTG
The DNA here is from genome assembly GCA_963607765.1 of Paratractidigestivibacter sp. GTDB lineage: Bacteria > Bacillota_I > Bacilli_A > Erysipelotrichales > Erysipelotrichaceae > Colivicinus. The sequence goes on from CAVDDT010000016.1 coordinate 78,728, forward strand.
GATTATTATCATAATGTTGTTTCCAGTTCCAGGAACGCTTGTTTATTTAATCATGGGAGCAAATCTTGTTACTGGGAAGACTTTTATTTCTATTTACAAGGAACAAATTAGGGCTTCTAAGTACCTTAAACAAGATAAAAATGTAAAAGATGAACTAGATATCGTTGATTCATCATATAAGGCAAATTTCGCTTTTATTGAGCGTCAGGGTTATCCTTTTTATCGCAATACAGGATTTGATTACTTTAGTCCATGCGAAAAAGGCTTTAAAGTGATGATTGATGAAATGAAAAAGGCTAAAAAATACATTTTTATGGAATATTTTATTATTGAAGAAGGCGAAATGTGGAATACGATGCTTGATGTGCTTATTTCCAAAAGCAAGGAGGGTGTTGAATGCCGTGTCATGTATGATGACTTAGGATCTTTAAACACATTACCGGCTTCATATGCTAAAAAACTAAATAAACTAGGTATTAAGGCTGTTTCGTTTAATAGAATAAGTCCTATTATCAACACGATTATGAATCATAGAGACCATCGAAAAATTCTTGTCATTGATGGCAAGGTGGCATTTACTGGTGGATGCAACTTGGCTGATGAATATATCAATATTAAAGAGAAACATGGCCATTGGCTTGATAATATTGTCAGAGTAAAAGGAGAGGCTGTTTGGTCTTTACTTGTAATATTCTTAACTAACTGGAATGCACTTAGACATGAAGATAATGATTATGAAAAGTTTAAAGCTAAAGTTAGTTTTACAAATGAATTTGATGGCTATATTGCACCGTATGCTCAAACACCTATAAATAAGGAATTGACTGCTCAATCAATTTATGAAGATATATTAAACCATGCGACTGATCATGTTTATATCACGACACCATATTTGATTATAGATTCTGAAATGATTAACACTCTTATTCATACCGTTAAAAAAGGTGTTGATGTAAGAATCATATTGCCTGGAGTAGCAGATAAAAAAATAATTCACGATATAGGCGAATCATATTATCATCAGCTTATTTCAGCTGGTGTAAGGGTATATGAATATGTTCCTGGTTTTGTTCATTCAAAAGTATTTGAAGCAGATGATAAAGTTGCAGTAGTAGGAACTATTAATTTAGACTATCGATCTTTATATCTTCATTTTGAAAACGCTGTCTTTCTATATGGAAGCAGTAAAATTGCTGATATTAAAAAAGATATTGAAAATGCTTTAGAAAAGTCACATCAAATTGAATTAGAAGAAACACGTGTAAGTTTGTTTAAAGACTTTGCGATTGATGTGCTTAGAATTTTTGCTTCATTATTGTAATAAAAAATGCGATTCGATTGAATTGCATTTTTGTTTAAAATATATTATTAAATTATTCAGCTCTAGACATTGCTTCTTTGTAGTCAGCTTGTTCTGTGAAGACGTCATATTTATATGGATTCTTCTTAGCAGCAACTGATTTTTTAATAATAAAGCCAAGAGCAACTACGTTAATTGCAAGAGATAATACTGAAATAAAGCCTTGCATTGTAGCTGTGCCAAGAATTGGAGTGACACCAGCAGCTGTGGCAGCTTGTATTGTTCCTTCTTCATATAGCACTGGAACTACTGAGAATCTAGATCCATCCTGGAACATTGGGAATACTTGAGCAAACATACACCAAATAGCTAAAGTATTAGCTCTATTTTGAATCCAACCGCCTTTATTCCAAAGAGCATTTGCAAATGTAGGAGCAAGAAGTAATGCTAATCCGCAATACCATGCATGAGTAGGAAGATTTAGGTAAGTGTATTGGAAGTTCCACACATCATAAGCAAGAATATATATCCAAGTCATATCAGGCCATAACATATCTTTTTGGTCTTTTGAAGTATAGATGCTCCACCAACCAGTCATACAGAATATGTTGATAATGCCAGCGATGCCGTTTAATAGGTTCCACCATCCACCGTATAGCCAAACACCTTCAGATGAATACCACCATCCACCAGATAAGTTTCCAGATCTGATTGCGCTTTCAAAATCTGATGCGACAGCGATTAAAATATTGATAGCGACAATAACAAATGGGAATGCTTTAAACCAATTAGTTTTTCCAAGTTTTCCCCACTTGTATTTGATTACCATAAATCCAAGGCATCCAGCACTAGCAGCATATAACTTTGCATAATGGAACCAAGAATTCATGTGCACATAAGTATCGTTTGTTAGCGCCCATTCAGAGCCTTTCGCAGCTCCAACATAAATAGCGATAAAGTAAATAGTTAAAGCCAATAAAATAACTCCGAAAATGCCAATGCCGCCCCATTTAGTACGAGCAATTTCGTTGGTTACAATTAGGCCAACAAACACCATAAGCCAGCCAAGAAGTTGCCAAATGGATGTTTCTCCATAAATTTGAAATAACATATTGTTCCCCCTTCAAATCAAATATTATGATAATACTTTGTGAAATATTAGGCAAATCTGTTGGCAATTGTCTATCACATTTCTTTAGATTTTTTGTTTATAATAATTATTATGGCTAAAAGAATAGGATTAGATATAGGTTCTACTACTATAAAATGTGTAGTGCTAGAAAATGATGAAATTATATACTCAAGTTACAATAGGCATTTAAGCCATATACTTGAAAAGAGTGAAGAACTACTTCAATATGTTTTAGATAACTATATAAAGGACGAAGAAGCGTATCTTTCTATTAGTGGTTCTGCAGGCATGGGACTTGCGCAAACATGTGATGTTCCTTTTGTCCAAGAAGTATATGCAACCCGTGTAGCTTGTAAGAGGTTGTCTCCAGAGAGTGATGTGGTTATCGAGCTTGGTGGAGAAGACGCAAAGATTTTATTTTTAACAGGTGGCGTTGAAGTAAGAATGAATGGAAGCTGTGCTGGTGGTACAGGTGCTTTCATTGACCAAATGGCGACACTTTTAAAATTAAATGCCGATGAAATGGACAAAGAAGCTTTAAAAGCTGAAAAAATATATACTATTGCATCTAGATGTGGTGTATTCGCAAAAAGTGATGTTCAACCCTTAATTAATCAAGGGGCTAAAATAAGCGATATTAGCGCTTCTATATATAATGCGGTAGTTAATCAAACAATTGCAGGTTTAGCACAAGGAAGGCCAATTAAAGGGAATATTCTTTATTTAGGTGGACCATTAACTTTTTCACAATGCTTAAGAGAAAGTTTTGATAAAGCATTAAATTGTAAAGGAAAGTGTCCCGAGAATTCATTGTTGTATGTTGCCTTAGGTGCTGCCTTTTATTCAGATAAGATAGTTGATATAAAGAAAGCAATTGAGAATTTAAAGAAATATTCTAGTGTGGCTAGCTATCACAGCTTAGATCCTTTATTTAAAGATGAAAATGAATATAAAGAATTTGTTGAAAGGCACAACAAGGCAAGTGTTCCTTTAAAAGAGTTTAAGTCTGATTATAAAGGAAATGTGCATATTGGCGTTGATAGTGGTTCAACAACCATCAAAATGGTTGTTATTGATGATGAAAACAATTTGTTAAAGACTTGGTATCGTCCAAACGATGGCAATCCAATTGATTTAATTAAGGAACAATTAATTCTTTTGTACAAGGAACATCCTTATATTAATATATGCAGTTTAACAAGCACAGGATATGGTGAAGAGCTGATCAAGAATGCCTTTAGAGGCGACTTTGGCATAGTTGAAACTGTTGCCCATTTTACGGCTGCTAAATATTTCTTGAATGATGTTGATTTTATTATCGACATCGGTGGCCAAGATATGAAATGTTTCAAGATTGAAAATGGTGCAATTTCCAATATTTTCTTAAATGAAGCTTGTTCAAGTGGTTGTGGTTCTTTCCTTCAAACTTTCGCAAAAGCGTTAGGTGAGGATGTGGAAGATTTTGCTAAACTTGGTTTATTTGCTAAACATCCAGTAGACCTTGGAAGTAGATGCACGGTATTTATGAATTCACAGGTTAAACAAGCTCAAAAAGATGGAGCTTCTATTGAAGATATTTCAGCTGGATTAGCCATTTCTGTAGTTAAAAACGCATTATATAAGGTAATTAGATGTGCGAATGCCAAGGAACTTGGCCAAAAAGTTGTTGTTCAAGGCGGGACTTTCTATAATGAGCCTGTTTTAAGAGCTTTTGAAAAAGAAATGGGCATCGATGTTATTAGACCTAATATTGCTGGTTTAATGGGTGCTTATGGTGCTGCTTTATATGGCAAAAAGAAAAAACAAGCTAAGAGTTCAATGCTGTCACTTGATGAACTTGAAAACTTTAAACAAACTGTTACTTCTGTTAAGTGCCAAGGCTGTGGTAATCATTGTCAATTAACAATCAACACTTTTTCTGATAAAAAACGTTTTATTTCAGGAAATAGATGCGATAAGCCGGTTACTGGCAAAAGTAGCGATGATAGTTTGAATTTGTATGCTTATAAGTTAAGCAAACTTGTTGAATATGCTAACGATACTGGCGAGTCTAATAGAACCATTGGCATTCCTTTAGTATTAAATATGTATGAATTGTTGCCTTTCTGGCATAAACTATTTAGAAGTTTAGGATTTAAGGTTATCACTTCACCTGTTTCAACACGTAAGATTTACCAAGAAGGTCAGGGCACCATTCCAAGCGATACTGCTTGTTATCCTGCCAAACTAACTCATGGTCATATTATCGAGCTTTTAAAAATGAATGTTGATAGGATTTGGTATCCTTGTTTAAGTTATAACTTTGATGAAGGATTAGGGGATAATCATTATAATTGTCCAGTTGTTGCTTATTATCCAGAGGTTCTTGAAGACAATATCTTTGATTTAAATAATAAGCTGATCAGAGAATTCATTGATATTTCAAATAGAGAAGAGTTCACAAAACGTTTTCCTAAGATAATTAAGAAACATTATCCAGATTTAAATGATAATGATATTATTTCAGCCATAAATAATGCTTATGAAGAATATTATAAGCACATGGATGATTTATCCACTAAGGCTGATGAAATAATCAAGAGTGCTAGAGAACAAAATAAGCGTATTATTGTTTTGGCTGGTAGACCTTACCATGTTGATCCTGAAGTAAATCATGGCATTGATAAACTGATTTGTAGACTTGGCTGTGCTGTTGTCAGTGAGGATTCTTTAAGAAAGTACCATGAAAAGTTTAATACCCAAGTATTGAATCAATGGACTTATCATAGTCGTTTGTATGCTAGTGCTAAATATTGTTGCACACAAAAAGATATGGACTTGGTACAGCTTGTTTCTTTTGGGTGTGGTCTTGATGCAATTACTAGTGATGAAACACGTGAAATCTTACAAAGTGGTAATAAACTATATACTCAACTAAAAATTGATGAAATTACTAATTTAGGTACCGTCAATATTCGCCTACGTAGTTTACTTGCAGCTTTAGAGGAAAAAGGAGAATAGTATGGAATATTTAACACCGAATTTCACTAAAGAAATGATGAAAGACTATACAGTTCTTGTTCCTAATATGTGCGAAATACAATTTACACTTGTTAAGTCGGCCATGGAATCAGAAGGGTATGGTAATGTAGAGCTTTTAAATAGTTCAAGCAGTGATGTTACTCAACTTGGATTAAAGTATGTTCATAATGACACTTGTTATCCTGCCTTGATTGTTATCGGCCAATTCTTAGAAGCTCTTGAATCAGGAAAATATGATTTAGACCATACAGCACTTATTATTTCTCAATCAGGTGGAGGATGCAGAGCGAGTAACTATATTAAGCTTTTACGTAAAGCTTTAGTTAGATCTGGACACAGTAATATTCCGGTTGCTAGTATCAATGCCAATGGTCTAGAAAAAGGAAGTATGATGCCTTTGACAGTTAAGATGCTTCTTAAGGTTCTTGCAGGAATTGAATATGGTGATGAACTATTAGCTTTAAGAAATCAAACTGTTGCCTATGAAATCAATAAAGGTGATAGCGATAAGATGCTTGATAAGTGGCTTAAGACGCTTGATGATTGGATTAGACATAATAAGAATTATATGCCATGGAGTTATGCAAAAGTGTTTGATATGATAGCTAAAGATTTCGCAAGTATTCCACTAAATAAAACTCCTAAAGTTAAAGTTGGTGTAGTAGGTGAAATATATGTAAAGTTTTCTCCTACCGGAAACAATAATCTTATGGGCTTTCTTGAAAGCCAAGATTGCGAAGTTAATATGCCTGGCCTTATGGGCTATATCGAATATTGTTGCGCTAACTGGGAGATGGACTATAAGTTCTATGGTATGTCTCCTTTGATGGGCAAAGTATCAGGAAAAATTCTTAAGTTTTTAAATAATGTTGGTGTAAAAATGTCTAATGCGATGAAAAAATATGGCTTTTATGCACCTGATAGTTTCTTAGAATTAATGAAGAAGCCAGAGGGCATTCTTGATTTAGGCACAAAGATGGGCGAAGGCTGGCTTTTAACAGGCGAAATGATTGAACTTATTGAAGCTGGATATTCTAATATAGTTTGTGCTCAGCCATTTGGCTGTTTGCCTAATCACATTTGTGGCAAAGGCGTTGTCAATAGCATTAGAGCTAAGTTCCCAGAAGCAAATATTACGCCAATCGATTATGACCCCAGCGCTACCAAGGTTAATCAAGAAAATCGTATTAAGCTTATGTTGGCTGTTGGAAGAGAAAATTTGGAGAATAAAAAATAAAAAGCAGGAATCCTGCTTTTTATTTAATATGGGGAAAAGTATATATAGAAAGTTAACAATTAGCTAACTTACTACCAAGTTCATGACATGCCTTTATGGCATCATCATCTGGTGTTAGGTGAGCAATCAATCCTTCACCATTAATAATATTTGCGCCAGCTTCTTGCATTCTAGAAACCCAAGAGCGCATCCATTGTCCATCGCCCCAGTCATATGAACCAAATAGGGCAATAGTTTTACCAGCACATATTTTTTCAACATCACAAACAAAACCATCCATTTCAGAATCTAATTCTTCAGATCCCATTGCACTTGCACCTAAAGCAAATACATTTTCATTTTCTATGTCTTTGATATTTGCATCACTTACATTAATGACATTAGCTTCTTTGCCATTAGCTCTAACACCATCACCAATAGCGTTTGCCATCATTTCGGTATTTCCTGTCATAGTCCAATAAATAATATTAATCATATTCCTCCTTATGCAACAATTTCTTTTAATTGTTGACCACTAACAATTTCATATAACGATTTTTCAAAAGCTTCATCATAGCTTTTGAAAGTTTTAATAGCTTCATCTATGTTTCCATATACTTTCCAATATTTAGTTAATAGACTGTTCTTACCATTATTGGCGATAAAACCTTTGATATCTTCTATTGGGTAATTAAGCAAAAGTCCAAGTTCATGAGGAAAGTCTCCCTGTCTACTATAGAATTTTTTGAAACGATAATGTAACTTTTTAAATACATATTCAATAGAATTTTCTAAGTAACCAAATTCTTTAAGATATATAAAGGTGTCTTCTTTCTTTAAATAACTATCTAAATCATCTAAACGAGTAATCATCAATATTTCTTTCGACTCGTCGATATAAAGTGGAATGCAAGATAAACATGTATCCTTTAACTGTTTATCAATTTGTCTTTTAACACCTCTTTTAACAGTTAAAGTATTGGCGCTAGTAAGTCCTTTTATCACTGGTGCACAAGAAGAAACAATCTTAAATGCAAGCCTTTGATTTGCTGAACAACACTTTAGAAATTCCATCTTTTCTTCTAGTGGCATATAACCTCCAGTTAGCACTTGCTAACTACATATATAGGTTAGCATATGCTAACTGGAAATGCAACTATTTTATTAAATTTTTTGTATTAGAAAAGCTGCTTAATAATAAGCAGCTTTTATACTATTCCTTAATTAGATATGCATCTCTTTGGGCGCCTACTGAAATATATTTGATAGGAGTACCGACTAGTTTTTCTAGATACTCAATATATTTTTTAGCGTTTTCTGGAAGATCAGCATATTTTCTACAATTGCTTACGTCACCAAAGCCCTCTAATATTTCGTACACTGGCTTAGCTTTGTTTAATCTATCATCAACAGGGAAATCAGTTGTAACTTGTCCATCGATTTCATAACCTACACATACTGGAATTTTATCTAAATAAGATAAGACATCAAGTTTAGTTAATGCCAAATATGTAGCTCCTTGAACTTTGCAACCATATTTGCTTGCGACAGCATCGAAATATCCAACTCTTCTAGGTCGACCGGTTGCGGCACCATATTCTCCACCAGCTTTTCTCAAGGCTTCACCTTCTTCACCGAATAATTCAATTGTGAACGGTCCTTCACCAACGCATGAAGAGTATGCTTTCATGATACCAATTGATGTATCTAATTTAGCACCTGGAATGCCTGCTCCGATTGGGCCATAAGATGCTAGAGTAGTTGAACTTGAAGTATATGGATAAATTCCAAAGTCAATATCTCTTAAAGCGCCAAGCTGTGCTTCAAACATTACATTCTTTCCTTCATCTAAAGCTTTGTTTAAATAAAGACCTGTATCTGTAATATATTGCTTAATATGATCACCATATGTCTTAAGCCAATTCATGCATTCATCTAGACTAACGGGGTCTTTGCCGTATCCCTTTAATACAACGTTTTTAAAATCAACAATTGTCTTAAGCTTTGATTCTAGTGTTTCAACTTCCAATAAATCAGCCATTCTCAAAGCTTTCTTCATGTATTTATCGCCATATACATAGGCAATACCTCTTTTAGTAGAACCATAGGCTTTATCAGCTAATCTTTCTTCTTCCATAATATCTTGAGCTTTATCATATGGCATACAAATGATAGCTTTATCTGAAAGCTTAAGATTATCAGGGGTAATCTTAATTCCTTTTTCTTTTAAGGCATTGATTTCTTTATCTAAATGTTCAATATCAACAACTACACCATTACCAATAACGTTTACAGTAGTTTCTCTTAAAATGCCAGAAGGCAATAGATTTAAAATAAATTTTCCTCTATCGTTTTCTACTGTATGGCCAGCATTATTACCGCCTTGGTAACGACAAACAACATCATAATCAGAAGACAAAAGATCGACCATTCTTCCTTTTCCTTCATCTCCCCAGTTAATTCCTACAATCGCAGTTAGCATATTTCCTCCTTACACTGTAACCGTGTCATCCGCTTTTTTATTTAATATATCTTGATAATCTTTTAGTGCTTCCTTAACTTCTAAAAGATACATCTCACATTGTTTCTTAGCCATTCCGGTAAAATGACCGTTTTTAATGATATCTTCAATTTCTTCTTTGCTTAAGCCAATTTCGGGATCTTTTTCAATTTTTTCTAGTAAAGTGTTATCTTTTCCTTCTTCTTTGATTTCCCTGTAGGCATCTAAAGAATGCTGCCTAATAAGTTCATGAATCTTTTGACGATCTTTTCCTTTTTTAACAGCTTCCATCATAATGTTTTCCATCGCGATAAAAGGAAGTTCTTCATTTAAGTGCTTTTCTATAACTTTTGGATAGACTTTGCAATTGGAAATGATATTTGTGTATAAAGTTAAGATTCCATCTATCGCTAAAAAACTTTCTGGAATAGAAATACGCTTGTTTGCAGAATCATCTAAAGTTCTTTCAAACCATTGGTATCCAGCAGTCATGGCTGGATTTTGTTCATAGGCAATCACAAGCCTTGCTAAAGAAGAAATTCTTTCACTTCTCATTGGGTTTCGCTTATATGCCATAGCACTAGAACCAACTTGTCCTTTTTCAAATGGTTCATCAAATTCTTTTAGATGTGATAGTAATCTAAAATCATTAGAAAACTTTTGAGCACTTTGAGCAATTCCACTTAATACGCTTAGAGTGAAATAATCCACTTTTCTAGAATATGTTTGTCCACTAACGGAGTAACATTTTTCAAAGCCCATTTTTTTCGCAATAAGCTTTTCCAATTCAATTACTTTAGAATCATCATTATCAAACAGTTTTAAGAAAGAAGCACCAGTTCCGGTTGTTCCTTTACATCCTAATAACTTTAAATTGTTTAAACAATGATTTAAATTATCTAAATCCATCATTAAATCCTGTAGCCATAAGGTAGCTCTTTTACCTGCAGTAGTAGGCTGAGCGGCTTGAAAATGTGTATAAGCTAGAGTATCTAAGTCTTTGTATTTTTCAACAAATTCACATAAGACATTAATCAGTTGAACAAGTTTTTCCCTTACAAGGAGCAAAGCTTCTTTTTGAATGATAATATCAGTATTATCGCCAACATAACAACTAGTAGCACCTAAATGAATAATTGGCTCAGCTTTTGGACAAACTTTTCCAAAAGTATGAATATGAGCCATAACATCGTGCCTTAGAATGCTTTCTTCTTTTCTAGCGTATTCATAATCAATATCATAAACATGTTGCTTCATCTCATTAATTTGTTCATCACTAATATCTAGACCAAGTTCTTTTTCGCTTTCAGCTAAAGCAATCCAAAGTTTTCTAAAAGTAGAGAATTTATTATTGTTTGAAAAGATTTCTTGCATCTTTTTTGATGCATATCTACTGCATAGAGGATTTTGATAAATATCGTTCATAGGACCCCCTTTAAAACATTATTATTTTACTATATTTAATCATTTATATTTATTAATTATTTGTGAAAAAAAAGACATAAATAAGTTATAATATTAACAAGTATATATTGGGGGAAAATATGGACAATAAGATTATTGCCTTATGTGGAAAAGGTGGCGTAGGAAAAACTTCACTTTCTGCAACGATCGTTAAGATACTTTGTGATAAGTATCCTGATAAGAGAATTTTGGCTATTGATGGGGATCCTTCTGTAGGTTTAGCCACTGCATTAGGCGTTAAAGAGTCTGGCACTATTAATGATATTCGTGAAGATTTCATTAAACTTGCGGATGAAAGAAAAGACAGTGAAGCGATTGAAATGCTTCATGAGGCGAAGGATAAGATTTTTGATAAATTAGTCGAAACTGATTCTTTTTCTTTTTTAGCTATTGGAAGACCTGAATCAAGTGGCTGTTTTTGTTCAGTTAATGATTATTTAAGAGATTTGATTACGATGGTAGCAGATCATTTTGATTATGTTGTTATCGATGGGGAAGCAGGCATTGAACAAATCAATCGCCGAGTCATGGAAAAAGTGAATAATTTAATCTTTGTAAGTGATGCTTCTAAAAAAGGAATTGATGTGATTAAAACAATTGACTCAGTCGCAAAAGAACTAGTGATGTATGAAAAGGCTGGTGTTATTATTAATCGAATCAGCGATATTTCTTTGGCTAATAAAATCGATCTTGGCAGTTTAAAATTATTGTCTTGTATAGGCGAAGATAAGAATATTCAACAGTTAGATATTGAAGGCAAATCGGTTCTCAATATACCTAATGATTCAAATATATATAAGGGTGCTTATGATGCATTAAAGGAAATGGGGATTATTTAATGAAAGATCTAAAACATATGTTTGATCTTGAAAGGCTCTTAGAGGATAGTGAAAATAATTATGTAAGAGCTAGACAGGAAAAAGGGGATGTTTGTATTGGCTATGTTTGCAGTAATGTACCTGAGCCACTGCTTAATCTAAAAGGAAGTTTTTCAATTAGACTAAGAGCACCAAGAACTGGTTCTATGGAAATTGGTACTTACTATATGACTAATTTCTTATGCGAATATTCAAGAGCACTTTTAGAAAGATCTATTGAGGGTGGATACAATTTCCTTGATTGTTTAATTACACCAGATGGTTGTTCAATGCTTAACCGATGTGTAGAAAACATGGAACTTTTAAAGACAATGAGAAAAGACCGTTTCTTTTACCAATATATGGAAATTCCAATGAAGGCTGATGATAATGGCTTGAATCTGTATGTTCTTCAATGTAGGAACCATATTTTAACTCCTTTGAAGGAAAAATTTGGCATTGATATAAGTGATGAATCATTGTTTGAAGCTATTAAACAGCACAATAGAGTGTGTGAACTAATAAATAAAATAGGAGAATACCGTAAGTTGGATAATCCAACTATCACTGGTCATGAATTTCATGTCTTATGCCTAGCTTCTTATTCTTGCCCAAAGGAAGATATTATTCCGATTTTAGAGGATACATTAGAAGAACTTAAAACAAGGAAGCCGGATGATAAGAATCCCTATAAAGTAAGAGTGGAACTTGTTGGCAGTGAAGTTGATGATTTGGATATTGTTAAGGCGATTGAAGAGTGTGGCGCATATGTATGCGTTGATAGATTTTGTTACGGTTCTTTCCCTGGTAGAACACCGATTGTTTTAAAAGATGGTGAAGACCCTTTAACTGGTATCTGCAGAAACTACTTGTATAATTGTCAATGCCCTAGAATGATGAATCAAGATAAGATTCAAGGCAGAAGAAAGTATGTTGCAAATTTGGCTAAAGAATATAAGGCTGATGGCATTATTTATGAACAAATGAAATTCTGCGATCCTTGGGCATATGAAAGAATGGTTGGCACAGTTGATTTAAGAGAGAAATATGGCTATCCGGTTCTTCAAATAGATAGACCTTACGCTAATGGCGGAAGTGGGCAAATTCGTACTAGAGTTCAAGCTTTTGTTGAAAGCATTGAGATTAAGAAATTAGGAGGAAAGAAATAATGGCTAAAGAAGTTGGCAAAGATGCCTTTGGCTCTTTCTATACTAATGGTAAAGTAAGAAAAAGAAGAGAATGGAGAGGCTTAAAAGATACTTTATATGATTATAGTCGTTGGCTATATATCATGGGACAATTGGCTGGTTTTATTATTAAGCCTAGAAATATTAAAGCTTTCTTTAGATATCGTTGGATGTCTAATTTCCTAGCTGTTCCAATGATGGTTGACAGATTTTCACAAGGTTTAAGAGGGCCACAACTTAGAATTCTTCATCAAGAGTTTGATATTATCGTTTATGATGTTGCAAAACTTTTGGATTCTTTGTTTAGAGGCGATAGAAACATCGGCAATGATAAAGAATTTTCGGATAAAGTTGTCCTTGTAGATGAAAACGAAATGACGGCAGTTATGATGGGCTTTCCTACACTTAAGGGGTTAAGTAGAGAAACGCCAGCTGTTTATGTTTCGGTTTTATTAAACCAGCATGCAGCTGAAAAATATATTGATATCGCTCAAGAGTATGGCTTACCAGGCGATGTTTGTCCAATGCCTGAAGCTGAAGCTGGTGTATCAATTGCGGATGATTTTCCAGTTTTAGGTGCTTGTGCAGTTCAATGCAACACAACTTGTGATGGTTCGCTTTTAGGAAATGGTGTTATTTCAAAAAGATTAGAACTAGAAGATGGCGTTCCTTGTTTCCAACTTGCTGCTCCTTTAAGACATAAAGAAGATGATGTTCAAGAATATGCAGCCCAAGAAATTAGAAATTGTATTAAGTTTATTGAAGAGAAAACAGGTGAAAAGTGGGATTGGAAATATTATTTCGAATGTGCCAAAAGAGTTAATATAGCTACTAAGGCGCGTCTAGAGTGGCTTGATATGAATAAGACCGATTATCCTCAAGTGGTTGGTGGTAATCTTGCCCTATATACCGAAACCAACTATATGGCTGTATGTGGCAAAGTTGACTTGTTTAGAAAAGCTGATTTGAAAATTAGTGAAATAGCTAGAAAAGCTTATAAGAATAAAAATATGCTTGCTAAGGAATATCGTCATAGAGCTATTATTTGGGGCGTTCAATCTCATTTTTATATGGATTTCTTAGTGTGGCTATTAAACTGTTGGGGCATTGTTCCTTTAACCGATATGCTTTCAATGGTTAATACGGATTTGATTGCCGAAGAAGATACACCGGAAAATAGAGAAAAGGCAATTTATGATATGGCTTGGCTTACTGAGAATATGATTATGCGTAATAGAACTCATGGCGGTTATAAGGTGTTGCTTGATGACTTATGGGAAATTACCGAAGAATTTAATGCAGATGTAGTTATTCTTTGGGAACATATGGCTTGTAAGGCACTTGATGGTATGCATGGCCAATTTGAAGAGAAGGCTAGAGAAAAAGGAATTCATTTGATTTGGGTAAATCATGATTTGTTTGATCCTCGTGTAACAAGTAGACAGGGCATAAGAGATCAAGTTAATAAGTATATGCGTACAGTATTAAGAGAAGAACCTATCGATCCTTCTCTAGAAGTTTTAAATGATGAAAGGTCGTGGTAATGGATATGAAATATTTTGGTGGATGTGATTCTGGAAGTACTTATACAAAATGCGTAATTTTAGACGAAGATGGCAAGATGGTTAGTGATGTCACTATTAGAAGCAAGATTAATACTATTGATTCATGTAATGACGCTCTAAACCAAGCGGTCGGCAAAGTGCCTAATTTAAATAGTCCTAAGGATTTAAGTTATTTAGTTGGAACAGGATATGGACGTAATAAGGTTCCTTTTGCGGATGAAAACATTTCTGAAATTTCTTGTCATGCAATGGGCGTTCATGTAGCTGATCCAAATGTAAAAGCCATTATTGATATTGGTGGGCAAGATGTTAAAGGAATTGCAGTAGATAGTGATGGCACAGTATTAAACTTCGCTATGAATGATAAATGTGCGGCTGGCACTGGAAGATTTTTTGAGGCTATGGCTAGAGCCTTTGAACTTAGCTTGGATGATTTCTCTAAATTATCTTTAAAAGCCAAAAATATTATTCCTATTACTTCTCAATGTACAGTATTTGCAGAATCAGAAGTTATTTCTTTGGTTGGCGAGGGAAAACCAACTGATGAGATTGCAGCTGGAATAGAACTTGCGGTAGCTAAAAGATGCTTTGTAATGGCTAAAAAAGCTGGCGCTACGGATAAGATTACTTTAACTGGTGGCTGTGCAAAAAACGATGGACTTAAGGCCGCAATTGAACAAGTTTTAAATCTAAAAGTTATTGATTTACCTATTGATCCTCAATTAATGGGGGCTTTAGGCGCTGCAGAATTTGCTAGAAAGAAGGGTCTTGCATAATATGACAACGCTATTACATATTCTTAAAATAATAGTGATTATTCTTGCGATATTCTTTGTACTAACTTTTATAATTTATTTCTTTAATTTGGATATGAAGTTAACTGCTGCTTTACAAGAACCTATCCAAAAGATGCAAGAAAAAGTTAAGAGGGACCGTCATTTATAATGGTCCTTTTTGATGATGAAATAAAGGAAGTACATAAGCTTCTAGAATCCTTAGACAAGAAAGAATTGCCTATAACTAACAATCTTTTAAAAGATGTGGGAAACAATAATATGGTTTTTTCTAACGAAACTGCCTATGAACTTGGAGAAAATCATTCTTTATCATTTGAATTAGCTTCTAGTGAAATAGAGATTGCGGATAAAATATTTCTTGTTGGTAAAGATTTAAATGAAATAGAAGATAATGATGATTTTATGCGCATTACTTTGCTTAATATTAGAGATGATTCTTTAAGTAGCAATGCATTATATGACCGTCTTGAACAAATCAAATTAGCTAAATATAAGGTATCTCCTATAGGTTATATGCTTAGAAGTGCTATTGGAAATAAAGAAAGAGTAAGAGTTTCTAAGAGCACTGCAAAAGAAAGTTTTTCAAAAATTGGTTCAGCTTACATCAAAGAATATAAAAAGCTCAATTATGTAAATAATGTGACTATAATATTTATAGTTGGTAATACGTTATTTGATAAAGAATTTGAGAAACTTGCCAACAAGAAAAAAGAAATTATCGATACTATTGATCACATTTTAAAGGGACTCATGGTGAATGATTGCGATGCTTGTTCAGTTAAAGAATTGTGTGATGAGGTGGAAGGGCTAAGGGAGATACATAAAAATGGAAAGTCATAGTCATTATCATTCGCCAGAGGTGAAAAAGAAACAGCTTAATAGGTTGTCTAAAACGATTGGACATTTAGAAAAAGTTAAGAGAATGATTGAAAATGATGATGATTGTGCGGATGTCTTGATTCAATTATCAGCTTGTAAAGGCGCCTTGAATTCACTTGGCAAAGAGATAATTAACGAACATATGGAACATTGTATTATTCATGCGATAGAGGATGGTGATACAAAGGCTCTTGATTCGTTTAAAGAAGCTATAAAAAAATTTTCATTATAGAGTCGAAAGACTCTTTTTGTTTTAGAATAATGTTATGAAAATTGAAGAAGTTACGGTTGAAGATACAAAGAAATTATTAGAAATCTATCGTCCTTATATTGAAAAGACAGCTATTACTTTTGAAGTAGATGTTCCTTCTATTAATGAATTTGAACATAGGATAAAAACAATTTCTAGCAAGTATCCATATCTTAAATTGATAGATGATAACAAAATAGTTGGATACGCTTACGCGAATACATTTAAGGAAAGAAAGGCTTATCAATATGATGTAGAGGTTTCCGTTTATCTTGATGAAAATAAAAGAGGAAATGGCTATGGTAAAGCGTTATATGATGAACTTGAGAATAGATTAATTAAACAAGGGATCAAAAATGTCTATGCTTGTATCGCGATGCCTTTAAAAGAAACTAAATACTTAACTGAAGCTAGTTATCATTTTCATTTAAAGATGGGCTATGAATTAATAGGCAGATTTAAACATTGTGCCTATAAGTTTAATGAATGGTTTGATATGATTTGGATGGGAAAACAAATATGATAGTGTTAATAATTTTATTGATATTAATATTTTTATATTTATTGATGATTATGCCTAATCTTAATAAGGAAAGAATTGCTTCGATGAAATCTTTTAGAAATGTTTATATCGCTCATCGAGGACTATTTAATAATAAGGATATTCCCGAAAACAGTTTAATCGCTTTTAAGAGAGCTGTTGAAAACAATTATGGAATAGAACTTGATGTGCAAATAACTACCGATAAGAAACTCGTGGTTTTTCATGATGCCTCTTTAAAGAGAATGTGTGGAATAGATAAGAAACTTACAGATTGTTCGTATAATGAATTATTAACTTATAATCTTTTGAATAGTAATGAAAAAATCCCTTTGTTTAAAGAAGTGCTGGATGTTTTAAATAAGGATACACCATTAATTGTTGAAATAAAGGCTGAAGGGCCATGCCTGGAGACATGTGAAGAAGCGGTTAAGATGCTTAAAAGTTTTGATAGAAACTATACTATGGAGTCTTTTAATCCGATGGTAGTTAATTATCTAAAAAAGAACCATCCTGAAATTATTAGAGGCCAGCTTGCCTACAATATGCTTAAAGATAAAGGAAACAAAACAAACATTATTGTTAAGTTTATTTGTACATATATGCTTGAAAACTTTATCACAAAACCTGATTATATTGCGTATGACGTGAATAATACTTCTAATCTATCTTTTAGAATAATATCTAAATTATATAAAGGGGAATGTGTTGCTTGGACAATCAAAAACGATAAACAACTAGCTTTAGCTAAAAACTATTACCAACAATATATTTTTGATTCCTTTATTCCAAAAGAATAATTCCTTTTAATAGTTTAAATGAAAGACATAATAGTGATAAATGCCACACCAAATATTGCACCACCAAGATGAGCTTTATAGCCAATTCCGGGCATGAAATTAAATCCTAGATTTATTATTAATGTCGCTAGTATTCCTGGACTAGAAAGTATTGCACTAATGCCACCAGACATATAAATTAGTTTTAATTCAAAGGCTAAAAGACCATATATACCGCTTGATAGTCCGCCGCTGATTGAAGTTTCATCTCCTACATATAATTCAAATAGGTTTCCACATATTATTGATCCCAATAGAAGAATTAAATACGAAACTGATCCAAGCAAGCTTTCAATGTATCTTCCAATAGAATATATACAATAGATGTTTAATAAGAGATGGCTGATAGACATATGTACAAAACCAGCGGTTAACACTCGCCAAATTTGCTTTTTATTGTATAAAGGCTTAATCAAGGCACCAGATCTAATAAGGGCGTCTGAGTACCCGTAACCTTTTTCAAGTTGTGTAAATCTAAAGTAATTTAATATACAAATTACTATCGTTGTATATGTAACGATTGAATTCATGAAGAAATTATATCAAATACTGTTGACATGCATAAATAGTTGTGTGAGAATAAGTGCATAAAATCTTATGTATAGAGGTAGCGATGTAGAAAAGTAGCTAAGCAAGGAGGCATCCAGTGACCTTAGTGAAAGGCAACCATCGCCGAACGAATTAAGTAGGCATATTTAATTTGTGGGGATATAGGAAATACCTATTTCACTCCTTCGAAAGAAGAGGCGCTATTATATGTCCGATTACTTATTAGTCGTATGTGTGATGGCACATACGATTTTTATTTAATCTTAAGGAAGGACATATTAAATGAAAAGATTAATTAATGTATTGCTTGCGCTTATGATGATGCTTACATTTAGCGCATGTACAAGCTCTAGTTCAAGTAGTGAAGAAAGTGATTCTGATTCAACTGATACAGAAACAGTTTCTAGTGGAGTTGAAGATGGTGTTTTAACTATCGCTATGGAATGTGCATATGCTCCATATAACTGGACTCAAACTGATGATAGTAATGGTGCTGTTCCTATTAAAGACACAAATGATTACGCTAATGGTTATGATGTAATGATTGCTAAAAAGATTTGTGAAGCAAATGGATGGGAGCTTGAAATTGTAAGAAGTGATTGGGATTCTTTAGTTCCTAGTGTACAAACTGGTGTAATTGATGCTGTTATCGCAGGCCAATCAATGACTGCTGAAAGAAGCGAACAAGTTGATTTTGCTGGTCCTTATTACTATGCATCTTTTGCAATTCTAGTAAAGAGTGATTCACCTTTAGCTAGTGCTACTTCAATTAACGATTTTGCTGGCTATACAGGCACTGCACAATCTGCTACTATTTGGTATTCTGATTGTCTTCCTCAAATGGAAGGCGCAACAATTGCTACTGCTAGTGAATCTGCTCCTGCAATGATTATGGCGGTAGAATCTGGTACCGTTGACTTTGTTGTTACTGATTTGCCTACTGCTACAGGTGCTACTGTTGCTTATTCTGATCTTACAGTATTAGATTTCACTGGAACTGATGGTGACTTTGTATTTACTGATGAAGAAAGAGCTGAAAACGTTAATATTGGTGTTTCTGTTAAAAAAGGTAACACAGTATTAAAAGAAGCTATTGATTCAGTCTTGAGTACAATGACTGTTGATGACTTTAATGCTTTAATGGATGAAGCGATTGCCATTCAACCTTTAGGAGAATAGTTAATGTTGTTTGCTGATATTGCAAAAGCATGGACAAATTATAGTTCTTCATATTTAGCTGGAATCAAGAATACCTTGATTCTTGCTTTTGTTGGAACGGTACTTGGCTGTTTGATTGGATTTTTGTGTGGTATCCTTCAAACTATTCCTTATACAAAAAATGATAATGTTTTTAAGAAATTCTTTTTAAAGCTATTAAGAGCAATTATTAGAATATATGTAGAATTCTTTAGAGGAACACCAATGGTTCTTCAAGCAGTATTCTTCTATTATGGTCTTCCATATCTTACTAATAGTACATGTAAGTGGAGTGGTGTATGGCCTTGTGCAATACTTGTTGTTTCTATCAACACTGGCGCTTACATGGCTGAAACAGTTAGAGGTGGTATTCTTTCTATTGATAAAGGCCAAACTGAGGGTGCTAAGGCAATTGGCATGAACCATTGGCAAACTATGCTTCATGTTATTCTTCCTCAAGTTTTGAAGAATATACTTCCTCAAATCGGCAATAACTATATTATTAATGTCAAAGATACTTCGGTAATGTTTATTATTTCATTCTCTGAATTCTTTGCTGCCCATAGAGCTGTTACCGGAGCTACATATATGTATTTCCCTAGTGCTGTAATTGAAATGATTGGCTATTTATGCATGACTCTACTTGCCTCATTTATCTTAAGATTCTGGGAAAAGAAGTTAGCAGGGAATTCATCTTATACTTTAGCTAGTGTTGACCAATTAGCACCCACTGCAGGTACATTAAATTCGCCTTTAAAGGGAAGCAACTTCGATGAATATCATAAGGAGGATGGCAATGGAACCAATAATTGAAATTAGGCATTTGTCTAAAGCTTTTGGGGCAAATGTAGTCTTAAAAGATATTAATTTTAAAGTGAATAAAGGCGATGTAACTTGCATTATTGGTGCTTCGGGCAGTGGCAAATCTACAATGCTTAGATGTATCAATTTGCTTGAAACCCCTACTTCTGGTGATATTTTTTATCACAATAAGTCAATTTTAGAAAAGGGCTTTAAGCAAGATGAATATCGTACTCATGTTGGCATGTGCTTTCAATCATTTAATTTGTTTAATAATATGACCGTACTTGAAAATTGCATTATTGGCCAAGTTAAGGTGTTAAAGAAGACTAAGGAAGAAGCCCGACAAAATGCTTTGATGTATCTTCAAAAAGTTGGCATGGCTGCTTATATCAATGCTAAGCCTGATCAATTATCTGGTGGCATGAAACAAAGGGTAGCTATTGCAAGAGCATTAGCTATGAATCCTGAAGTATTGTTGTTTGATGAGCCAACAAGTGCTCTAGATCCAGAAATGGTTGGGGAAGTGTTAAGCGTTATGCAAACTCTTGCGAAAGATGGTATGACGATGATTGTTGTTACACATGAAATGGGCTTTGCTAGACATGTTTCAAATAGAGTATTATTTATGGAAGATGGTTTAATTGGAGAGGAAGGCACTCCTGAAGACATCTTCGATCATCCTAAAAATGAGCGCACAAAAGCATTCTTATCCAAGGTTTTAAACAAGTAGTGGAAACACTACTTTTTAAATAGAACGAATTTTTCTAATGGATAGATGATACACATTTGAATTGTTCCAGCAGCGAGTGACGCAATTGTTCTACTAAACGAAACTAAATTTGTATTATAGAGTGCACTTACAATTACTCCTTGTAGCCATGTTGTAAATAAGATTAATATTAAAAGAATTACTACATAGCTAATAAAACCCTTTCTTGTCCCTTTTCCCTTGAAAGTGGCTTTCATATTCACAAAGTAAGCATAGATATTAGCTAATAGATTTGATAATAAAAAAGGAAGTACATAAGCTAATGTAACCTTATTATCAATAATGTATTTGCCAGGAATATTCGTACTATAGAATATTTTATTTAAAAAGTCAGGCAATGTAGTTTTTAGGCCATCAAAAAGATACGGCAAAAGATTAGCTAATAAAAGCTGAACCAAAGTAACCGTAAAAGATACGATATTATATTTAATAAATTCCTTAAGGTTTTGTTTTTTCATTACTCAAATGATACTACTCTTAACTCCTTTATTTCATTAATCTTTTTTAATTCGTTTTTAAAGTCATCAATTGATTCATCTAAGTTAGTTATATCTAAGCTAACCATAACAGGTGCGATATCTTTTAAAGGGATTGATTGTGAAATGGTTATAATTGAAACGTTTAATTTAGATAAAGCATCACATACTTTAGATAAGGCGCCAGTTTTATGAACTAGAGTAAGTGATAATACGAGTTTTCTTGCTTGACTTTCTTTTTTGTAAGAAAAAACTTTATCTTGATACTTATAGAAGGTGCTACGTGATATTCCACATTTTTTGCATACAGTACTAATATTGTCGTTAGATCTTTCTAAAAGTTCTTTTGCTTCTACAACTTTCTCAAAACATTTGGGCAATAGTTCTTTGTTTACAATTAAATATTCTTTAGACATACAATGCCTCTATTTTCTACTTTTACATTCTTATAATTTATTGACTTATCAATAGTTAAATCTTTATCGCTTATTGATAGACAAGTGCTGCCTGATCCTGAAATTATAAAAGCTAACGCTCCACTATCATAGGCTAGTTTTTCATATACCTTAAAATCTTTGATTAATTTCTTGCGATAGGGTTCATGAATTGTATCTTTTGTAATGTATTTAATATTTTCTTTATTAAAATTCTTTAAGGCATCAACAACAATAATTGAATTGGCAATATTACTTACCGCATCATTCCTTCTAATTTCATCTTTTAGTACTTTTCTGGCTTCACTTGTTTTAACTTCATAGCTTGGTATCCAAACGCCAAAATGCCACTTATTTGAAACTTTATATTTTAGTACTATTTCTTTATTAGAAACACAAAGTCCACCGTATATAGCGGGAGCTACATTATCTGGATGGCCTTCTATTTTTGTGGCTATTTTAAGCATTTCATCTTTAGATAAACAATTATTATTTAAAAGTGAACATGCCACAATGCCACCTACAATCATGCAACTACTTGAGCCAAGTCCTCTTGACACAGGTACATTTGCTTTGCATATAACTTTTATTGGCCTAGCTTTTATTTTCTTGTATTTGCAAGCTTCTTTATAAGAATAGATAAATAGATTGTTTGTTATATCTTCATTCATAAATCCTTTTATCAAAAAAGAATCATTTTCCTCAACATAAAAATAATCATATATATTTAGTGCTAATCCTAAACAATCAAAGCCAATTCCTAGATTTGCGCTGGTTGCAGGTACTTTATAACTAATCATGTTTACTCTCCAATTTATGAATTAATGTTTCCTTTTCTTCTTTTCCTATTACTTCATTAAATCTTACTTCTAATTTTTTTAGCTCATTTAAAGAGTTTGGAATAGCTAAATTTGTATATTCATGCAAGATATCTAAAGCATTTAAATCGTCTTTAATCTCTTTGTTAGTTAAGCATTTATAAACATCTTTGGAAAACTTAAATGGAGAAGCGGTTGATAGAATGACTTTCTTATGACCACTTTCTATTTTTTTAGATACCGATGTTGCCACAGCTGTGTGAGGGTCAATTAAATAATGATAATTAATATAGTATTCTTTTATTGTTTCTTTGACTTCTTCTTCAGTTGCGTAAGCACCAACAAAATCATTTTGAATATCTTTTAAAAGGTTATTTGATATTTTATATCCTTTTTTTGTTTTTAAATTATTCATCAAATCTAAAACAAGCTTATCATCTTTGCTTTTTAAAAATAATAGTCTTTCCAAATTACTAGAAATTAAAATATCAATTGAAGGTTCTATGGTGTTGTAGAAAGGACGATCCGCTTTATATATTCCGGTGTTAATAAAGTCTGTTAAAACATTGTTTTTATTCGATGCACAAACTAGTTTGTTTATAGGAAGTCCCAAACATTTGCCTATATATCCAGCTAAAATATCGCCAAAGTTACCAGTTGGTACATAAAAATCAACTAGTTCATCTTTAACTATTTCTTTCTTTTTTAATAAATCAAAGTAGGCTTTAAAATAATATACTATTTGAGGAATTAATCTAGCTATATTAATTGAATTAGCACTAGTTAAGTGAATGCTGTCAAACTTATTTTCGGATAGAATTTCCTTTACTAGACTTTGACAATCATCAAAGTTTCCTTTTACAGCTATTACATTAGTATTATTTCCTCTTGTGGTAGACATTTGCCTTTCTTGAATGGTAGATACCATTTTATATGGATACAAAATATAGATTCTAGTTTTATCTATATCTTTAAATCCCTCAAGCGCCGCTTTTCCTGTATCGCCACTTGTAGCACTTAATATCACAATATCTTTGTCGTCTTTACTACATTTTGTTAGGATATGTGGCAAAAATTGTAAGGCAACGTCTTTAAAGGCACAAGTTGGTCCATGATATAGTTCCAAAAAATAATCATTGCCTACTTTTATAAGCGGTGTAATTTCCTTGGTGTCGAAATTATCATTGTATGCGTTTGTTACAATTTCTTTTAAATCAATATCATTAAAGAAAATAGAAATAATATTTAAAGCTAAGTCTTGATAGCTTAAATCCTTTAATTTATAAATATCATCTATTTTTGAAATATGTTCTGGAACATATAGTCCACCATCATTTGCTAAGCCGTTTAATATTGCTTGAGAGGAATCAACTTTTTCATTTATATTTCTTGTACTAATAAACTTCATTTTTTTCACCTTGTTTAATCATAATAAAAATGATACTATGTTTTTTGTAAGTAAACAAGTGTACGCAGAGGATAGACAGTATGAAAATTGCAATATTAGGGTATGGTGTTGTTGGCAAAGGGGTATATAAGCTCTCTAAAGACAACAATATTGAAGTTAAATATATTTTAGTAAGAGATAAAAATAAGAAATTAGATGTCGATAGTATCCTAAGTGATGATATTAACGAAATATTAAATGATAAAGAAGTAGATACTGTTGTTGAGTGTATGGGCGGTAATAACCCGGCTTTTAA
Organism: Paratractidigestivibacter sp.; assembly: GCA_963607765.1. Taxonomy (GTDB): domain Bacteria; phylum Bacillota_I; class Bacilli_A; order Erysipelotrichales; family Erysipelotrichaceae; genus Colivicinus. The sequence continues at coordinate 103,026 of CAVDDT010000016.1, forward strand.
TTATTGTAGGATGGCAATTCTTAATAAGAAGAATGTTGTTTCAAGTAATAAAAAGATGCTTGTTTCTTACTTAAAAGAAATAAATGATTTAGCATTAGAAAATAATGTTTCTTTGCTTTATTCCAGTGCTTGTGGTGGTGGGATTCCTATTCTTCATGAAATTAATAGAATCAGCGATATTGATTCTATTTTAGAGTTAAGAGGAATTATGAATGGAACAAGTAATTACATTTTAGATAAGATGTATTTTGAAAACATTGATTTTGGTGAATGCCTTAAGAAAGCTCAAGAACTTGGCTATGCTGAAAGAGATCCTAGTGACGATATTGATGGTGTTGACACTGCAAATAAGGTTATTCTAGCTAGCTTGTTAGCTTTCAAAAAAGCATTTAAACTAGAAGATATTTTTGTAAAAGGAATTAGAAATATAAATATTAAGGATATTGAATACTTTAAAGAAAATGGATATAAATGCGTTCTTTTGGGAAGTTCCAATGGAGAATGTTTAAAGGTTATTCCAACGATATTTAAGGATTCTATATTTGCAAATATTAGAACAAACAATAATTGTTTTATGATTGATGCTAGAGATTTAGGGACTCAATACTATACAGGACAGGGTGCGGGTAGTCTTCCTACCGCAAGCAATGTTGTTAGAGACTTGAAAGATATTAATAATAGTTTTTCAATTAGAATAGATACTTTTTCTAAGCCAAATTACGATAATGACAAGGGCATTTACTATGTTAGAAACGGTAAAGCAATAGAAGAATATGTTGATAAGAAAATAAATGATACAACTTTTGTTTCAAAAGATATCACAATATCGAAATTGAAACAAATGATTACTGAAAATAGTTTTGTTTGTGAGGTTAAACATGATTAAGGTATGTAAGTTTGGTGGCAGCTCTCTTGCGAGTAGCGAACAATTTAAAAAGATTAAGAATATTGTCTATAAGGAAGAAGAGAGAAAGGTTATTGTAGCTTCTGCTTGTGGCAAAGCTTTTAAGGAAGATCATAAAGTTACTGATTTACTTTATCTTTGTTTAGCACATAAAAAATATGGTATGTCTTATGATGACATGATTAAACAAATTTATGATAAGCATAAGGCCATCATTGATGATTTAAAACTTGATTTTGATTTAGACAAAGAGATTGATAATATTCGATATCTTTTAGACAACAACAAGAATAGTGATGAAGTTGTATCTTATGGCGAATTCCTGTCTAGTAGATTACTGGCCTTATATTTAGATGCAAAGTTTGTTGATGCTAGAGAAGTTATTTGTTTTAACTATGATGGAAGTATAAATATTGATAAAACATATGATAAGTTTGTGCCTTATTTAAGTACTGATAAAAAGATTGTTGTGCCTGGCTTTTATGGCTGTCTACCTAATGGAATTGTTAAATTAATGAGTAGAGGTGGCAGCGATATTACGGGTGCATTGTTAGCTAATGTATGTGATGCTTCTATTTATGAAAATTGGACAGATGTAAGTGGAATATATGTATGTGATCCACGTATTATTAAAAATCCTAAGAAAATAAAAACAATTACCTATGGTGAACTTAGAGAAATGTCTTATATGGGAGCTAGTGTTCTTCATGATGAATCAATTTATCCTGTTAAGATTAAGAATATTCCAATTAATATCAGGAATACTAATAAACCTGATGATAAGGGAACGATTATCGTTTCAACTGTTTCTAAAAAAGAAAGCGAGCTTCCTATCACGGGTATAACCGGCAAAAAAGATTTCATGGTAGTCAATATTGTTAAGAGTAATTCTAGTAGCGAAATTGGTTTCTTGAAGAAAGCACTTGAAGTTTTTGAATCATATAAAATTCCTGTAGTCCTTGTGACTACTGGCATTGATTCTTTTTCAATAATAGTTGATAAGAATGATATTAAAAATAATGCTTATGAGGTTTCAAATCAAATTAAGAGTGAGTTAAAGTGTGAAGAAGTATCTATTTATGATAACTTATCACTTGTGTGTGTAGTTGGCATTGGAATGAGAGATAGAAAAGGCATTTCGGGTGAAATTTTCTCTTTGCTTGGCCAAAATGGCATAAACATTAGAACTATTTCTCAAGGTGCTGATGAAATATCTATTTTGGTTGGTGTTGATGATGAAAATTTTTCTAAGACAATAGAAGTAATATATAAGAGGTTTATAAAATGAGGATAGCAATTTTAGGGGCAACTGGTGCTGTGGGCAGACAAATGATTGAATGCCTAGATGAACAAAACATTGATGTGACTGATTTAGTTCTTTTGGCTAGCAAAAAAAGTGAAGGCCAAGTAATTAAATTTAAGGATAAGGAATATGTTGTGCATGAAGTAAAACATGATTCTTTTGCGGGCTGCGATATAGTTTTGGGAGCCAGCAGTAATGAAGTAGCTAAAACATATAGAGAAGATATCGTTAAAGCTGGGGCTGTTTTTATAGATAATTCTAGCGCATTTAGGATGGAAGATGATGTTCCACTTGTGGTGCCAGAAATTAATGGTGAAGACGCTAAAAAACACCATGGAGTTATTTCTAATCCGAATTGTTCGACAATTATTACTTTGATGGCAATTAATGCGATTAACAAAGTATCGCCAATTAAATGTATGATTGCTTCTACTTATCAAGCTGTTTCAGGTGCTGGAAAAGGTGGCATTGATGAACTAAATGAGGAAATAAAAGATATTAACTATAAGCCTAATGTATTTCCATATACTATTGCTTATAACTGTATTCCTTTTATTGGCTCTATTAAAACAGATGATTATACAAGTGAAGAAATGAAGATGGAAAATGAAGGTAGAAAAATTCTTCATAATCCAAATTTAAAAGTAACTTGTACATGTGTTAGGGTTCCAGTATTAAGAAGCCATTGCATTAGTGTTTCATTAAAGTGCGAAAAAGATTTAACGGTAGATGAAGTAAAACAAGCTTTAGGTAAACAAGAAGGTGTTGTTTTATATGATGAACCATTAGATAACAAATATCCGATGCCTATTGTTACGAGCAATCAAGACAAAGTATATGTTGGTAGAATTAGAAAAGATAGGGCACTTGAAGGTGGAATTTCTTTATTTTGTTCTGGCGATCAAATTAGAAAAGGTGCCGCAAGCAACGCTGTTGAAATAATTAAGTATCTATAAAGAAAAGCCCTCTAAATGGGCTTTTTAAGTACAATGGTGCCGACGATAGGACTTGAACCTACGACCTACGCGTTACGAGTGCGTTGCACTACCAACTGTGCTACGTCGGCAAATATAAGCTTATTTTTTAGTAAGCTTATATAATTTTAACATAATGTTGTATAGATGTTTCATAGTTGAGTTAATCGTATATTCAAATTGGCCAATAAGTTCAACTACTTCACCACCATATTGTTTTTTATAAGTATATAGGCCATAACTTTCAGATTTAGGATCAAAGTTACCGGTTATACCATAGAAATTATAATAATCATATCCTTCTTGTTTGCATAGCCTAATTAGTTCGGCAACAATAATATTTGAAGTGTTGAAGTTTTGTAGATAATCTTCATCATTTCCAGCAAGCAACATAATTGCTTCTTTACCAAAAGTAAGTAAACATACAACACTTAATGGAACTTTTTTGCCATATTGTTCCAATTTGTTCAAATCCTCAAGTAGCTTCTTATTGGAATTTAAAGTTACGTTTTCTTCTTTGATTCGGCCGGCATTCCTATCTTCATGTAAAGATAATTTTTCAATTGTTTTATTCAATTTTTCAATCTCTAAATTAACATTATTTCTACATTTATCAATATCGATTTCCGCTACCATATACCTTAGAATCTTTTCTGGATTTAAGGCAGTGTACATTTGTTTATAGTAACCTAATGGACGGTCGATAAAGCCTTTTCTTTTTGCGGTTTTCTCCATTAGATTTTTAAAGATATCAATTTCATTCTCTCTTAATTCTCTAACTTCAATTCCGAAATAATCTTTTTTATTAGCTCTTCTTTTGGCTTCCTTTTTAAAATTATTTACTAGTTCTTCATAAGTTTTATCTTTAATGTTTAGTCTAAATAACCATCTTGGTTGAAGATTTTCATAATAAAGATTGTAACCAGTATGTTTAAAACCAATTGCAGTTAACTTATCAACAATCTTTTTATTATCAAATGAATCTTCAGTTATGTTTCCATCTATATCTCGATTATTTAATCTTATATATGGATCAATGATTAACTGAAATACATTTTTTGTTTTTAAGTATTCAATAAACTCTTTAGTACACTTTTCTAAAGTATCCAAATTATCATAGTTAGTTAAAATGCCCCTTGGAGAGTAACTTAAGTAGCTATTGAAAACTGGCATCTTTTTTAATAAAAATAATGAAGCGGCTTTTAAAGAATCTCCCTCATAATATCCCAAAAATAATGCTTTCCATCCTGTATATGACTTTAAAGTCGCCCAATTACTTGTTTGATAGAAAGTAGTACAATCAAAAGATTTACTAATAGAATTAAATTCTTCCTTATTAATTTCTTTTATCATTATTTATTTCCTTTAAGTGACAGTTTATATAAAATACGTCTTCTAGCTTTTAATAATGAACCAATAATCTTGTTTGCGATAGGTTTTACCACAAAATCAAATTCTCCCACAAACTCATCGAAGTCACCACCAAAGCGTAACTTAAATAGATAAATTCCGTAAATTTCACTATCTTTATCTACTTTTCCTTCTGATCCATAAAAATCAACTTGTTTGTATCCTTGTTTCTTACTATCTAGAAGAATGTGGTAATAAAGTTCATAATTAGCGTTTAAAAACAATAATTGGTCACTATTTCCACCATGTATTGTCCATACTTTATCGCCAAACTTAGCTGTAATAATGGAAGATAGAACAATTCTCTTTTCGCTCAAACAATCAACTTCTTTTTTTAGTTTTAGAACCTTATTCCTCTTTGCGTCTAAATCCTTTAATTTGTTAACTTTTTTAGGGCCGTCTGGTCTTTTATTAACATCTTCAATTTCTTTATCAACTAAAGAAAGCTTGTTGCTGAAGACTTCCTTTAATTTATCGCTATCGATACTAGCAACATAAATATCGGCTTCATCGTTTTCCTTTAAAGATTCATAGAAGTTTCTAAAGTATTCGATTGGCTCTATATACATCTTTTTTCTTAAAGAAGTTTCTTTCATGACTTTATAAAAGTCATCTAGGGCACCAACTTCGTTTTTGGTGATTGTTACTTCGTAAGGGTTGTGCTCTTTTAATATCTTTTTGGTTGTGCTATGAAGAGAATTAAATATTTCTTCTTCACTTTTTTCAACATCTACTCTAAATGTAAATCTAGGAGCTGAGCTTTCGGAAAACTTAGTAGTAAATCCTCTAAATGTTCCATTTAGTGATTCAAAATAAGAAATTAAATCATAATTTTCTTTGTATTCGATAGCTCTATTAGCTTCATCATCAAGTTTGGCAATGATTAAGTCAGGATTAATTTTGAAGTAAAGTCCATTTCTTTGTTTAACATATTCCTTTAGCTTCTCAATCATTGTTTTCACAAGATTTAAATCGCTATAATCAACTATAAAGCCTCTTGGACAATAGAATGTTGAGTAACAAAGTACTTTCTTTTCTAAAAGAAGAGCTGTACCAACAAGTTTGTTGCCATCAAATAGGCCAAGCTTATGAATAATATATCCACGATTCTTTGAAACCTTCCCCCATGCACTTGTCTGCATGAAATGAGGCTTATTACTATATAAGACGAAAGTGTCTAATTGCTTATCTTCAATATTTCTAATTTCCATACTCATCGATTATATCATTTATCATTAAGATACTTAATAAGAGCGTTATGTTGATTGCTTATTTCTTTATGGTGAATTTTATCTATTAGCTTGTTTAAAATTATTTTGATATCCTCACCATAGTATCCAAATTTCATTAAATCTTGGCCGTTTATCTCTATCGTGTTGCGATTAACCATATAAGGTTTTAAATCCAAATATCTTGCATTTAAATTAATGTTATACAGTTGCGATAAGTAAGCTAAAATATCTTGACTATTCTCATTGCTTAATAAAGATATGAAGTTATAGTCTTCTTTAATATTTATTTTTGTAGCTTCAATTAAAGCATCCAATAAATTAATTTCTTTTCTAGAAAACTTTAGTTTCTTTAAACTATAACCATCTGTTTTGCTTAGCAAGTAGGCAAGTGCAAAATATGCGTTGCTAAAATTGTTCACTGTTTCATCAACTTTTTTAAAAGGAATGAAAGTATTGTATATTTCTAAATAATTATTAATATTATTTTGACGATTATCTTTGTTGTCTAAGATTTTTAATAGCTCATCTTTTTTTCTCTCCATTGAAATAAAATTTAAAAGATCTTTATTATTAAACATTGCTTCTTTCGTTTTTATCTCTATGTCAAAATTTAATTTGCTTGAAAACCTTAGAGCTCTAAGTATTCTTAAGGCATCTTCATAAAATCTAGTATTAGGATCGCCAATCGCTCTTATTAATTTGTTGTTTAGATCGGATACGCCATCATATTCATCTATCAAATTATCATCAATATCAAGGCACATTGCATTTATTGTAAAATCTCTTCTTTTTAAATCATCTTTTAAATTATCGCCAAAAATAACTGTTTCTGGGTGTCTGTGGTCAATATAGTTTACATCGCTTCTAAAGGTAGTTATGTCTATTTTTAGATTATCTATTAAAACAGTAACTGTGCCATGAACTATTCCTGTTTGATATAAGGGATAATTATTAAACAAAGCTTTAACAACATTTACTGAAGCATTGCTTGTGATATCGAAGTCATCAATCTTTCTTTTTAATAATAGATTTCTAACAGCACCGCCTACAAGATAGCCTTCGTAGTCATTTTCTTTTAAAATTTTTAAAACTAAATAAATTTGTGAAGGGATTTCTTTCATAGTCTTATTATAAATGCTAAAATAAAAACAAGATGTATGATGTAATTGTAATTGGTGGTGGAGTTACTGGTTGTGCTATTTTAAGACAACTTAGTAAATACAACCTAAAAATCGCTCTTCTTGAAAAAGAAGAAGATGTTTGTTCTGGTACTAGTAAGGCGAATAGCGCAATTGTTCATGCGGGATATGATGCTAAGACAGGTTCCTTAAAGGCTAAGTTTAATGTAAGGGGAAATGTTTTAATTAAAGAACTTTCTAAACAGCTAAATTTCGCATACAGAAGCAATGGTTCTATGGTTTTGTGCTTTGATGAAAACGATTATCCAAAGCTAGAGGAGCTATATAATCGTGGTATTGCTAATGGCGTTCCTGACATGGAAATTATTGATGGGAATAGAGCAAGAGAAATAGAGCCTCACTTAAGCACGAGTGTTAAATACGCTTTACTTGCGAAAACTGGTGGTATCGTTTGTCCGTTTGATATGAATATTGCATTTGCGGAGAATGCGATCGAAAATGGAGCTGAAATAATATTGAATACCGAAGTTAAGTCCATCGTTAAAAAAGATGGATATTATCTAATTAATGGCCAGTATAAAAGTAAATGTGTAGTTAATGCCGCTGGAGTTTATGGAGATAAATTACATAATTTAGTTTGTAAAGAAAAGACAAAGATTACTCCTAGAAAGGGCGATTATTGTCTATTTGATAGTGAAGTAGGAAATTTGGTTTCACATACTATTTTTCAACTTCCTACAAGTTTTGGAAAAGGTGTGCTTGTAACGCCTACTGTACATGGTAATTTGCTTGTTGGGCCTAGTGCTACCGATATTGAAGATAAGGAAGCTACAAACACAAGCAAGGAAGATCTCGAATATATTCTTAAACATGCTAAGTTGTCTGTTGATAGTCTTCCTACAAATAAGATAATCACTTCTTTTACAGGGCTTAGAGCTGCTCCTGAGGGCAAGGATTTTATTGTCCAAGAAAGCGAAGATAATTTCTTTGATGCGATCGGAATCGAATCTCCAGGTTTAACTAGCGCTCCAGCAATAGGCGAATATGTTGGTGATTTAGTAGCTAATAAGTTAGGTGCTAGTAAGAAAGATAATTTTATTTCGACACGTAAGGGTTTTGTTCACTTGAAGGATTTAAGTATAGAAGAGAGAACTAAACTAATCAAGGAAAATCCAAAGTATGGTCAAATCGTGTGTAGATGTCTTGAAGTAAGTGAGGGTGAAATAATTGATGCGATTAATCGTCCTTTAAAAGCTACTTCTTTAGATGCAATAAAAAGAAGAACACACGCTGGAATGGGAAGGTGCCAAGCTGGTTTCTGTACGCCTATGGTAATGGAAATTCTAGCTAGAGAATTAAAGGTTGATAAAACTACTATCTGTAAGAATAATGCAAGTTCTAAGATGCTTGTTGGAAAGATGTCAGAGAGATGAAAAATGTTGATGCAGTAATTGTTGGTGGAGGACCTGCTGGTCTTGCAAGTGCTCTTGCCTTAAAAGAAAATGGAATTAATTCTATTTTAATTATCGAAAGAGATGATAAACTAGGTGGCATTTTAAATCAATGTATTCATAATGGCTTTGGCCTTCATACTTTTAAAGAAGAACTTACCGGCCCAGAATATGCGAATAGATTCATCGAAAAAGTCAATGAACAAAATATTGAATATATTTTAAATAGCACCGTTATTGACATTAGCGAAGATAAGAAAGTTACTTATGTTTCTAAACAGGGGTTAGATATTGTAAATGCCAAGGCTGTTATTCTAGCAATGGGATGTAGAGAAAGGCCAAGAGGTGCTTTAAATATTCCAGGATATAGACCTGCTGGTATTTATTCTGCTGGTACTGCTCAAAAGCTAATGAATATTGAAGGCTATATGGTTGGCAAAGAAGTTGTCATTTTAGGTTCTGGTGATATTGGCCTAATTATGGCAAGAAGACTTAGCTTAGAAGGTGCTAATGTTAAGTGTGTAGCTGAGATTATGCCTTATTCAGGCGGTCTTAAAAGAAACATCGTCCAATGCTTAAATGATTTTAATATTCCGCTATTATTAAGCCATACAGTTGTTGATATTAAGGGGAAAGAAAGAGTAGAGGCTATTGTGATTGCTGAGGTTGATGAAAATCGTCAAGTAATCAAGGGCAGTGAGATTGAATATAAATGTGATACGCTTCTTTTGTCTGTTGGTCTTCTTCCTGAAAATGAATTAAGTAGAAAGGCTAATGTTGAATTATCTAGAGTAACTGGCGGTCCGGTAGTAAAAGATAATTTAGAAACTTCCATTCCTGGTATATTTGCTTGCGGAAATGTCTTACATGTACATGATTTAGTTGACTATGTAAGTAGTGAGGCTAAACTTGCTGGTGAATATGCAGCCAAATATATAAATTGCAAGCCTAATGATAAGAAACTTATCCCAATTGAAACAAAGGATGGAGTTAGATATAGTGTTCCAAGCTTAGTTGATGTAAACAACATGGCCGATAAGATCATTGTTCGTTTTAGGGTTAATAATGTTTATAAAAATAGAAGTATTGTGGTGTCTGTTGATGACAAAGAAATTAAAACGATTAAAAAGAAAGTGTTGGCTCCAGGAGAAATGGAACAATTATTTTTACTAAAAGATGAAATTAAAGATGCTTCTAAAATAAGTATTTATCTAAAGGAGACAGTATGAAAAAGGAAATGATTTGTATTGGTTGTCCACTTGGGTGCAATTTGTCAGTTGAAATAAATGGCGAAGATATTACGGTAACTGGTAATAATTGTCCAAATGGTGAAAGATATGCCAAAAATGAAATTGCAAATCCTGTTAGAATTCTTACTTCAACAATAGAGACAACAAACGGCAAAAGAGTTTCTTGTAAGACTAGCATAGCTATTCCTAAACCGTTGTTGTTTAAGTGCATGGAAGATATCAAACATGCCAAAGCTGATGTGCCTGTAAAAATAGGCGATGTATTAATCAAAAACATTGAGGGTACAGGTGCTGATATTATCGCTACTTCCAATGTTAAATAAGCATACAAAAACATCAATTTCTTGATGTTTTTGTTTTGTTATTTTTTAAGTGCTTCTTTTAAATCACTAGCAAATTCTAAAGCTGCTTCTTCTTTTGTGGCCCAAGATGTTACAAAACGGCATATTGAAGAAGTTTCATCATACTTGTCCCATATTTCAAATGTATATTTTTTAGATATCTTAGCTATGACATCATTATCTAGAATATAAAACAATTGATTTGTAGGAGATTCAACATAAGGCTTGATATTAAAGGCACCAAAGACATATTTTAAAGCGTTGGCAGTCTTGTTTGCGTGTTTAGCTAGTTTGAAATATAAATCATCTGTAAACAATGTTTTAAAGCTAACACCCAATATTCTACCTTTGGCAAGCATCATTCCATTTTGTTTTAGATAATATCGGAAATCTTTTTTAAGTTCAGGATTAACGATAACCATTGCTTCACCTAACAAAGCACCATTTTTAGTTCCGCCGATATAGAACATGTCTGTTAAAGTGGCGATATCATTTAAAGTTAAATCGTTTTCTATGCAGCTTAGTGCACTGCCAAGTCTTGCGCCATCCATATAAAGATATAATCCATATTTGTCGCATGTTTCTCTTAATACTTGAAGTTCAGTTTTTGAATAGATGGTTCCCAGCTCGGTAGGGTTTGAAATAAATACCATTCTTGGCTTAACCATATGTTCATCAATATGCTTCTCACATACTTTAACTATTTCAACAGGACTGATTTTCCCTTCATTATGTTTTACTTCGATTATTTTGTGGCCTAGATGTTCAACTGATCCTGTTTCGTGAACATTAATGTGACCGGTGGTTGGACATATTACAGCTTCATATGGTTTTAGGCACACGGCACTTGCAAGGATATTACATGGTGTACCGCCTGGCACAAAATGAATATCAACATCATCTCTATTTAAGGCATTTCTAATTAGTTTTTTGGCAATAAGACAATAATCGTCTTCGCCATAACCTTTTTGTTGCTTATTGTTTGTTTTAATTAATTCTTCTAATATTTCTGGGGCACAGCCCTCTAAATAATCACTTTGAAAATTGTACATAGATACTCCTTTTCATCCTATTTATGATAACACATGAGATGTCTTGTGAAAGGTGGTAGAATAATAAAGATGGCAAAGAAAAGAAAAAGAAAAATTAGGAAAAGTTTATTGCTTGCTTTAGCTGGTATATTGGTATTGGCTTTTGTAATTTTCTTATTAAACTTTAATTTTCATTTTGTAGGAAAAAAATCCATTCATGAAGATGCTCAAGTATATAAAACTAAAACTTGTTTGGCTTTTTATCCTGATAGTGAAACCGGAAAAGAGAATGCTAAAAACATTTGTGATAAGGCGGAAAAGAATGCGATATATGATTATGCTTTAATACCATATGGTGATTATTATCTTGTTTCATATATTGATGGAACAAAGTATTATGTTGATAAAAACTATAATGATCTAGTTATTTCTTCTATAAGTGATGATGGTAAACAAATTGTTTCTGATTACTTACGTTATTCGATGAAAAAAGATGAAATAGATGAAGCGTATACTTATGATTTCTTAAATGATACTTTTTATACAAATATTGATTTGAGTGATTGTACATATAGTGTAAATGGCGAAGATTTAGTAGTTTATTTTCCAAAATATGATTATTCAGTAAATATTCCACTAAAGTATATGCAAGAACCATGTGGAATTAATTTGGGCTATTCTAATGAGGATTATGTTAAGCCTAGATATGTTTCTAAAAATAGAAAGATGATTTGTTTTACATTCGATGATGGACCGGATTTGTCTTTTAATACTAGTGGACAAATCGTTGATACATTATACAAATTTGATAGTAGTGGTACTTTCTTTATTGTTGGTGAAAGACTTGGCGAAAAACAAATCGGTTATATCAAAGAATCCGTTTTTAAAGGAATGGAATATGGTTCTCATACACAAAGCCATTCGAATTTAACTAAGCTAAGTCAAGGTGAAGCTAAGGAACAAATTATGATTCCTTATCATGACTTATGCGATAATGAATATGGTTTTGGCTATCAAATGAAAGTTTATAGGCCACCATATGGTGCATTCAATGATACTGTTGCGGGCGCTACCAATCTTACTGCTATACTTTGGAACGTCGATTCTCTTGACTGGTCGTATCGAACAAAATACGAGGCAAGCGAATGTGTTGATGTAATATATAACAAAGTAGTAGATGAAACGGATGAAAATGATGTTGTACTATTCCACGATATCTATCAAACCAGTGCTGATGCAGCTTGTAAGCTTGTTGTTCATTATATTAAAGAAGGCTATCAAATCGTTTCCGCAAGCGAACTTATGGAAGCTTTAGATATAACTAATGTGTCTTCTTTCTCTGGTAAATAGAAATTATACTATCTAAATAGCTTAAGTATTCTTGGGCTATTTTTTTATCTATGATTTTAATATCTTTTCCATATGCCACTAATTTTGAAAAGAAATTATTGTTGATGCTTGCCTTTAAAGAGAAGCCATCACTTGTAAAGATACTGTTGGGGAAGTCATTTTCAATCATTTCTTTTACTAGATCTTTGTTGTTAAGTATTTTAAATTCTATTGTTTGAATATCTCCTTTAGAAAAAGAATTAGTAGAAGTTTCAATTGTTTCAATAATGTTCTTTCTTTTAATAATCATGTTGTCATAATTTTCTGTGACATTAACATCATTGATATTATCAAAACGAAAGTGATATATTTTTTCTTTATTTAAATAATGATAGTAAAGATAGTAATAATCATTATCTCTATGAAGGAATAGAGGATAAACTTCTTCTTTTTTTCCTTTCCTTTTTAAAGTAATTGATTTTTTATCTTTTATTGCGATTAAAACTTCTTCCATCTTTTGAAGAAACATTTTATTTTTATGCTTGTTTGTGTACCTTAAGTTATTTAAAAGCTTTTCTTCATCGGTTGAAATAAAGCTATATAGCTTGTTATTTAGGTTCTCTAAAAGACTATTGTCGAGACTTTTTAATGAATAAATAGAATCTTGAATGATTTTTATTTCAGAAAGATTAAATGGTGCTTCAAGTAGATAATAACCATCATCATATTCAATATCAAAGCCACATTCATTCAATGTTTTGAAGTCATCATATAAAGTTTTACGATTATCTACTTGCACTCCTTCGTTATTTAAATAAACAACAATTTCGCTTAATTTTAAGTGTTTGTCATTGTTTGAATACTTCCTTAGTATCTTGATTAAAGTTAAAATTCTTTTCTTATTATTCTTGTCCATAAAAAAATTATATACCTGTCCAAATTATCGGACAACACATTTTTTAATTTAGGGTATATTAGAAGTACGGAGGAAAAGAAAATGAAAAGAGCTTTGATTTATAACCTATGGATGTTGATGATTGGATGGAGTTTATATTTGAATAAACTAGTGGTATTAAGTTTAATATTATTGGCCATAGAATTAATATTAAATTTTATCTACATCACAAAAATTAATTACTGGCGTTTTAGTTTTGTGAGCTTACTTATTAGTTTATGTAGCTTATTAATTGTGAAAGAAAGTACTTTAACATTTAACTGTTTAATTGTTCCTTTCCTATTATTAATCAGCATGAATGTTAGTTATATAAATGAAATTAGCTATAAATTAAAAATGAGAATTCTTAAGACAATCGACTTTTTTGTAGGTGCTGGAATGTTTATATTCCTGTTAATTGCGGCCATTATACCAAATACCCCTTTATTACCAAACTATAAAACTGAGTTATTTGTGTATATTGCTTTGATATTTTCCTTTCCTTTCGTTTCAATCACTACTTGTCTTATTTATAAGAAGATAAAATATATGTCCAATAAGAGAATGAACATTATCTTGAAATAGAATGCATTTGCATTCTTTTCTTTTGATTATTTATATTAAAATGTTTTTATGGAATCATTAAGAGAGTTATATCGTATTGGACCTGGTCCATCTAGTTCTCATACTTTAGCAGTAAGGAATGCTTGTTTGTATTATCTAAACTTATATCCTAATTTTGACGAATATAGGGTTGTTTTATGTGGGTCTTTAGCTTTAACTGGCAAAGGGCATATGTCTGATAAAATTATTATCGATACTTTCAAAGATAAAAAAGTGATAGTTGATTTTGACAATAATGTTTATGACAATAGACCGAATATCATGATTTTTACTTGTGGTGATGGTTTAAATAAGGAAGTGATTTGTTCGACTGGCGGTGGTGCAATAGAAGTTTATGGTAAGCCTTCTTTAGTTGACGAAAATACTTATCCTCATAAGAATTTAAATGAAATTAATGAATATTGTCTTAAAAATAATCTTGATTATGTGGGCTATATTTATTCTTTTGAGAAAGATGTCCATCAATATTTGGTTACCGTTGCAAAACAAATGCTTGCAGAAATTGATAGTGGTTTAACAAAAGAAGGGATATTGCCAGGCCCATTAAAACTTAAAAAAGTAGCTAAAATTCTTAATGGTGAAGCCAAAGAATGCGATGAAAAAGAAGTTAAACAAAAGCTTCTTATAAGTTCTTATGCGTATGCAGCTATGGAAGAAAATGCTTGCGGGGAAATGGTTGTCACTGCTCCTACGCTTGGAAGCTGTGGCGTATTAAGTTCTATTCTTCATCATTATTATGATTTGGGAGTCGATGTTGATAAATTGGCTGATGGTTTAGCTGTTGGCGGACTGTTTGGAAATCTTGTTAAGAGTAATGCTACTATTTCGGGAGCTGTTGGAGGTTGCCAAGCAGAGATAGGCACTGCATGTTCGATGGCATCAGCTTTTGGTGCGTATCTAGAAGGTCTTAATTTGAAAGAAATTGAATGCGCCGCAGAGATAGCTATGGAACACAATTTGGGCCTTACATGCGATCCAGTTGGCGGATATGTGCAAGTTCCATGCATCGAAAGAAATGGTGTTGGTGCATTAAGGAGCATGGATTGCATTTTATATGCAAAGTATTTAGGCAAAATAAAAGATAGTAAGGTTAGCTTTGATATGATTGTTGAAGCTATGAACTATACTGGACAAAAACTAGCCATGGAATTAAGGGAAACAAGTTTAGGCGGTCTTGCGGAAGTTGTTCCTTTAAAAGAACCGAGTGGATGTTAAAAAAACTTGTCAATGACAAGTTTTTTACTCTTCAACATAAATTTTCTTAATTACTGGTGGATCATATGGACGATCATTGTAATCAGTTTTTAGATTAGCTAATTTATCCAATTCTTCAAACCCCTCAACCATATCACCAAAGGCTGCGTATTGGCCATCTAAGAATGGTGTGTCGACATGGCAAATAAAGAATTGTGATGAAGCGCTATTTGGGTCATTAGCACGAGCCATTGAAATAGTTCCTCTTTTGTGTGGGTGTGAATTTGGAACACCATTGGCAATAAATTCACCTTTGATATTTTCTTTTGAACCACCCATACCAGTTCCTTGTGGATCTCCACCTTGAATCATGAAATCTTTGATGATTCTATGCAAAATCAAACCATCATAGAAACCTTCATTAGCTAATTTTTTCATATTGGCAACAGTTATTGGAGCGTGCTTTTCATCAAGTTCAAACTTCATAATGCCGCCATCGTTCATTTCGATTATTAACATATTTTTTACTCCTTAACTACTCTATTATTGTATTATAGAAAAAAGAGGTAATGCTTATGTTTTTTAAAGAAGGAAAAGATTTAACTAAATTTGCGGACAATGTTTTTAGCGTTAATGCGGCTGCAAAAAGTGATAAAGATGAAAGTAAAGTAAACGCAACGGTAGGTTCTTTATTTGATGAAAATGGACAATTGGTTGCGCTTAAAAGTGTATATAAATGTTTTGATAAAGTAAGTGATATTGATAAAGCGGCTTACGCTAAAAGCTCTTTAGGCAATCCTGAATTTCGTGAGGCAATTAAAAAGTTTGTTTTAGAAGGAAAGGCAAATGGTGAGGTTTGTGCAACGGCTGGTGGTACTGGCGCTATAGCTCTTGCCTTAGATTTATGTAGAGACAAAGGTCAATCAGTAATTATTCCTGATGTTGCTTGGGGAAACTACAAACAAATGTTAAATGAAAGAGATATTAAAGCTGTTTGCTATGACCCATATTCTATTTCTGATTTAATTTCCAAAATTGAAGAAGAAGAAAAGCCTTTTGTTTTAATTAATTCACCATGTGAAAACCCATGTGGACTATCATATGATTTAGAATCTTGGAAAAAGATACTTTCTGTTTTAAATAAGAAGGAGTCAATTCTTTTGAATGATATTGCGTATATTGATTATGCATATGATCCTAATGCTAAAGAATATATGAAATTATTCAATGAACTAGGAAAGAATGTTTTGGTTCTTATCGCATCTTCTTGTTCAAAAACATTCTCGTATTACGGAATGAGACTTGGTTCTTTGATTGCGATAAATAGTGATAAAGAATTTTTAGATTTATTTATGAATCAATGCGAAAGACATATTAGAACTACTTATAGTAACTGTAATAATGCTGCTATGATAGCTATAGCTGATATTTTAAATAATCACTTTGATGAATTTATTAAAGAAAAAGAAATCTATCGTAATCTTTTAAAAGAAAGATCTTCAATCTTTGTTAAAGAAGCAAAAGAATTTGGCCTGGAACTTTATCCATATGATGAAGGCTTCTTTGTGACAATTAAATGTGATAACAATGAAAAACGTGATGTAGCCTTCAATAAATTATTGGATAATCATATCTATTCCGTAAAACTAAATAAGGGAATTAGAGTTGCTATATGCTCAATTCCTTTAAGTAAGATAAAGGGCTTAGCTAAACGTATTAAAGAAATCATTTAATAAAAATGGGGGATATCATTGATATCCCCCATTAATTTTAGTTATTAATTTTTGGCATTTCGATTTCTTCAACTTCCTTAAAACCATTTGTTTTAGTGAAATTCATGTTGGTTTTAAATCTAGCAACAAAATCACTAGGATCAATCATATCAAAGTTGATATTGTCAAAGCCATCCCTAATAAATAGTACTGACATAATTACCGCATCTCTATTATTTCCGGTAGAAGAATCAAATACCTCATCTTCGGCATTAACAATCAAGAAATCAATTGGAAGAAGAGCAAATACTTCCCTAGCGATTCTAATAGCACAGCTACATACATAGTCTTGTGCTAAATCGTTGTAAGCTGAACCCTTTAGTTCAAAGTCGCTTACTTTTCCAGATTCACTCTTTTTAAAGCCAACTGTTGGAACAACATCTTTGATTTTAACAAGAAAGTGTGATGTTAAAGTGTTGCCATCATCACTGCCAAATTCAAATTCACTTCCAAAGGCTGCAATATCATGCATAGAAGAATAATCGTTTATTACTTTTAAGTATGCATCGACATCTTTGTTTAGAATTTCTTTTGCTAAGGCAATATTGTTTTCCCAACTCAATTTATCGCTATCACTTGCATCAGCTGGAATACTTGCATTAGCTAGGGCGTTCCAATCAATTTGTTTTGGACAATCTTTATGAAAAGACTTAATACGTGTAATATATTCTACATAATCGTCATATTTAGAAGCTTCATCACTACTTGCAATAACATTAGACTGACTAGCTTGCTTGCTTTGTGCTTCTAGACTATTTAATTGCGCATTTCCACTGTTTTCATTCTTTGTAAGTGAATCCCCACTCTTTTTTGAAGCAGCCGTTTCAACTTGTTTTGTAGACTTAACAGATTTTTCATCTTCTTTATCTTCACCTGTCTTAAATAGTTTTCCTAAAGCTCCAAAAGTATCAAAGCTTTTTCTATAAGATAGCCCAGTTCCTGTTAATCCTACTGAAGCGGTTGATTTTCCTTTTGAATTAATAGTGTAGTGCATGCCTTTTTTTCCTAAAGAAAGAGATACACCACTTTTTGAAACATTTAATTTTACGCCATTGGCAATTTTTATACTTTTTCTAAATATAAATCCCATTTTAAACAACTCCTCTATTTCTAGGATAACACAGTATCCATTATAATTAGGACGAGGAGATTTAAAAATGAATTTTGAACATATCCATCTTTCTTATGAATATTTAAAAGAAAAAGTTAGTTTTAAGCCTGAAGTGGGAATTATTTTAGGCTCTGGTTTAGGCGACGTGGTAAAGGCCGTTAATAATCCTATTACCATATCATATAGGGATATTCCTTATTTCCCGCTTTCAAGCGTTGTGGGACACGAGGGAAATTTGGTTTTTGGAAAAGTAAACAATGTTAATGTGGTAATCATGCAGGGGAGAAATCATTACTATGAGGGTGGTGGCTTTGATCCAGTTGTATATCCAATCTATGTTTTGAAATTACTTGGGATATCTAAATTGATTATTACTAATGCTTGTGGAGCTATAAATGAAAATTTAAAGCCAGGTGATTTAATGCTTATTAATGATTTTATTAATCTTTTGGGTATAAACCCTTTGATTGGCGAAAATAACGAAGAATTTGGTCCTCGTTTTCCAGATATGAGCGAGCCATATAGCAAAAAGATGATAGAGGATATTAAAAAAGTTAGCGAAAATGATTTAAAAGAAGGTGTTTATGCATACTTTAATGGCCCATGTTACGAGACAGCTGCCGAAATTAGAGCTTTTAAGGTAATGGGAGCTGATACAGTTGGCATGTCTACTATTCCGGAAACGATTGTCGCTAATTATATGGGAATTGATGTCATGGGCATTTCTTGTATCACAAATATGGCAACTGGCATTGCAAAAGAAAAGCACTCCCATAAGGAAGTGCTTGAGATAGCTAACAAGTCTAGTGCTAAACTAGCAAAGCTTATTAAAGACTATTTATATTCTCTTTAGTTCATAGCTTTAATCATCATGTTGGCAATACGTGTTGTATAGCTAACAGGATCTTCAATATTTAATCCGGCAATTAATAATGCTTGATCATATAGAAGGGTAGCATATTCATCGATGTTTTTATCCTTTTGGTAGCAACTTGATAAAGCCTTAAATAATTCGTGATCAGGATTGATTTCTAATATTTTATTAGCCTTAACAGAACCTTGATTCATCGCATTCAAGGTTTTTTCCATGTTTATAGAAAGGCCATCATCAGAAACCAGACAAACAGGAGAAGTCTTTAATCTACTAGATAACTTAACATCATAGACTTTATCTTTTAGACAATTTTTAATTGCCTCAATTAAATCTTTGTTATCTTCAGCTTTCTTTTCAATTTCTTCTTTCTCTTCTTTTGTCTCAAAATCTAAATCGCCTTTTTGAAGCGACTTAAATGGTTTGTTGTCATAAGCATTAACAATGCTAGCTAAGAATTCATCAACGCTATCAGTGAAATATAATACTTCATAGCCCTTATCTAATACTTTTTCTAGTTGAGGAAGTTTCTTGATTGTTTCGATAGAATCACCACTTGCATAGTAAATATCCTTTTGGTCTTCTTTCATTCTAGAAACATATTCTTTTAAAGTAACATACTTGTCTTCATTGCTTGATTTGAATAATAGTAAATCAATTAGTTCATCTTTATGAACTCCATATCCATCATATGTGCCAAACTTTAATTGAGCGCCAAATTGGTCAAAGAACTTTTCATAAGTTTCTCTTTCACTTTCGAGCATCTTAACTAAAGTTGATTTAATTTTCTTATCAATTGATTTCTTTAAAGAAGTCATTTGATAGTCTTCTTGTAAGATTTCTCTTGAAATATTCAATGATAAATCATCACTATCAACTACGCCTCTAATAAATCTAAAATAATCGCTCACTATTTCCTTAGCTTCATCTTTGATGAAAACGCCTTTTGAATATAACTTTAACCCAAGTTTATAATCAGCTGAATAATAGTTCATTGGCCTAACACTTGGAATATATAGAAGGGCACTATATGAAGTGTTTCCTTCAACTTTGTAGTGGATCGTCTTTAAAGGCTTTTCGAAATCAAAGTAAGTCATTTGATAGAATTCGTTATAATCTTCTTCTTTGATGTCTTTTTTAGGCTTCTTCCAAAGAGGAACCATTGAATTAATTGTCTTTTCCTCAATTTCTTTTTTATCTTCTTTAGTAACTTCTACATCCATCACGATTGGATATCTAATGAAATCAGAATATTTCTTAATCAACATTTGAAGATTATCAGAATTTAAATAATCATCATACTTCTTTTCCTTTGTGTTTTCTTTAATATATAAAGTGATGCTTGTGCCATAATCATCTTTGTTTGAAGCTTTTACTTCATAGCCATCCATGCTTCCAATCCATAAGTATGCTTTTTCTTCACCGACTTTTTTAGAAAGCACTTCAATTTTATCGGCTACCATAAAAGCGCTATAGAAGCCAACGCCAAATTGACCAATAATATCTACTTTTTCTTTTTCATCAAGATTCTCTTTAAATTCAAGTGAACCAGACTTTGCGATAGTACCTAGATTATTTTCTAAATCTTCTTTAGACATGCCAATGCCATTATCAGAAATAGTAATAGTTCTATTTTTCTTATCACATTCAATCTTTATTTTGGAATCGTTAGTTTCAACACTAGTGTCGGTTAAAGACAAATAGTGACGCTTATCAATCGCATCTGATGCGTTTGAAATGATTTCTCTTAAGAAAATGTCGGTATTTGTATAGATGGAATTAGCCATCAAGTCTAGTATTCTTTTAGATTCGGTTTTAAATTGTTTAATTGCCATATTATCACTCCTTTAGCACTCATTCTCCTAGAGTGCTAATATATTTATAACACCAAAATGTTCAATATGCAATTTATTTCATATTCTTTGTATTACTGGGAGAAAAGCCATACATTTTCTTATATGCTCTTGAAAAATAATCAGAATCCTCAAATCCAACTTCATGAGCTATTTCTTTTATTGACAAAGAGGTAGTTGAAAGAAGCTTTCTTGCTTCATTTAATCTAATAGATAAAAGTCTTTGATGAATGGTTGTGTTAAATGTTTCCTTAAAATGATTGTGTAGAGTTCCTCTTGAGACATTAAAATAATTTACTAGTTTTTCAAAAGAAATATCTTCACTATAGTGACTTAAAAGATATTGTTGAATCTCTTTGCCAAGATTCTCACTATTTATTTCGACACCATTAATTAAAGTTAAATATTTAGCACAAATATCAACTAGTTTTCCAAAAGCTTCTATTTGACTGTAGGAATATTTTTTAGTTAGTTTTAAAGAACCTTCAAGTTTTGGATTATTAAGACCACAATTGTTTAATATTTCATTGATGTTGTCCTTTTCATCTATTGTTTGTCCCATCATAAAATAGCCACTTAAGGCGCCATAAGTATATAAAGGAACTATAGCTTCATATAGTCCACACCAACATTTATAGATATATATTTTTCCTGTTTTTTTAGCCACTTCCATAGCTTTTAGATCACAAGTATTACACATATTTTTAGAACTTTTGTTTGATTCTAATAGAGCACAAAAAGGGGACTTTCTTTTTGGATAAGATGAAATAACATGCCCATCATAATCATAAATGGTCATGTTCATTCCTGATATTAAATAGAAACTTTTTAATAATGATTCTAAGTCTTGCATATTGCTTCAAAAAAATATATTTGTACTTTTTTCCTGTTATCTATACTTTACTCCATATCATTGTTTTTTTAAACAAGATATATTGATAAAGGAGGACTAATATTATGGAAATGAATTTAGAATGGTTAAAAGATCCACAGGTATTTAGAGTTAATAGATTAGACCAAACTTCTTCTCATGTTTGTTATGCAAATGTGGAAGAAATGAATAGTGGAAATAGTAGCTATATACATTTACTTAATGGTATTTGGAAGTTTCATTATGCAACTTCTTTAAATCAAATAATACCCGAATTTAAGAATCTTGATTATGATTGTTCAACCTGGGATGATATCAAAGTTCCTGGTCATGTTGAACTTCAAGGATATGGAAGTGTGATGTATGTTAATCAACAATACCCTTGGGCTGGAAGTGAGGGAATTTTACCTGGCGAGATTCCGCTTCATAATCCTGTTAATAGTTATGTTACTTATTTTGATAGCTCAATTTTAAAAGAAAATACAGACACAAGAATTTGTTTTGAGGGTGCTGAAAGTGGATTGGCTCTTTGGGTTAATGGCTCTTTTGTGGGCTATAGTGAAGACAGCTTTACACCATCAACTTTTGATATCACTAATTTTGTTAAGGAAGGCAAAAATAAGATAGCTGTAAACGTATATCGATTTACTAGTGGTTCTTGGCTAGAAGATCAAGACTTCTTTAGATTCTCAGGAATTTTTAGAGATGTTAAACTTATTTCAATTCCTCATGTGCACTTGAATGACTTAAAAATAAGTGAAGATACAAGTAATTTAAGTGATGTTACAGTTAATGTTGAAACAAAAATGCTTGGAGATAATTGCTCTTTAGAAATGTCTTTGTACGATAAAGATAATAATCTTTTGGATAAAAAGAGTACTTCAGATAATGCTTCATTTAATATCGAAAATCCACATTTGTGGTGGGAAGAAGATCCATACTTGTATTCTTTAATTATTGAAGTTAAAGATGAAAAAGGGGTTGTTGAAGTTGTCAAACAAAGAATAGGAATTCGCCGTTTTGAGAAAAAAGATGGAATCATGTATATCAATGGAAAAAGAATTTTGTTTCATGGTGTAAATCGACATGAATTTTCTTGTTATAGTGGCAGAGTAATGGAAGAAGAAACTACTAGAAAAGATTTGCTTAATATGAAAGCCAATAATATTAATGCAGTTAGAACATGTCATTATCCAAATAACAATTTCTTTTATGATTTATGTGATGAGATTGGCTTATATGTAATAGATGAAACAAACATGGAAACACATGGCACATGGAGCGATTTTTTTGATATGGAACATGTTATTCCGGGAGATGATCCAAAATGGCTTGATAATATTATTGATAGAGCTAATTCAATGATTGAGAGAGATAAAAACCATCCTTGTATTATCGTTTGGTCATGTGGCAATGAATCATATGGTGGAAAAGATATTTTGGAAATGTCTAATTTTATTAGAAAGAAAGATCCTAGCAGATTGGTTCATTATGAAGGTGTTGCTAATGATAAGCGATATCCTGAAACATCTGATATGATTTCAAGGATGTATACGCCTGTTAAGGATATTGAAGTTATTTTAAAGGAACATCCAAACGAGCCATTCATGCTTTGCGAATTTGCGCATTCAATGGGCAATAGTAATGGCGCTTTATATAAATATATTGATCTTGAAAAAAAGTATAAGAATTACCAAGGTGGTTTTATTTGGGATTATGTTGATCAAGCTATTTATAAAGATGGAAAGCTTAATTATGGTGGTGACTTTAGGGAAAGACCATCTGACTATGATTTTTGTGGAAATGGCATTATGTTTGCAGATAGAACACCTACGCCAAAACTAGATGAAGTTAAATATTGTTATAGGTGGATTTATACGACAATTGATGAAAACAAGATCAAGATTGAAAATAATTATTACACAAGGAATTTAAATGAATACGATGTTGTTTTATCTGAATTAAAAGATGGAATAAAAGTAGATGAAAAAACTTTAAAATTAGATTGCAAACCTGGCGATTCAATTATTATTGATAATCCATTTATGATAAAAAATGATGGTGAATATGCATTGACTGTTTCTTATAAAAAAGAAAACAACGAAGTAGCACATGAGCAATATGTTTACCCATATGTTAAAGATATGCAACATGTTTCAAAGGAAATATCGGTTAATGAAGACTATTTAAACGTTGGTGTTGTAGGTGAAAACTTTAGAGTTATTTTTAATAAAGTGAAGGGACTTGTTTCATATAAAGTTAATTCATATGAGTTTATTAGAGTTCCTTTAAAGCCTAATTTCTTTAGGGCTGCAACAAACAATGATGTCGAAAACTTCTATGGCTATCGTTATGGAGAATGGTTAACAAATAGTTTATATTCAAGGTGCAAATTTATAAACTATCAAAAAAATAATGACTATTGTGTAGTTTATTATGAATATTTGATTCCTTCTATTAGTAATGCTTTAAAACTTACTTATACAGTTTATGGAGATGGTGAAATAGAGGTTGATAGCT
>CAVDDT010000017.1:0-14052 GCA_963607765.1 Paratractidigestivibacter sp.
CACAAAATCTAGTAATAATCCTCTATATCGTATTCACAACAAGATACAATCCATTGTTCACTATCCAAGAAGAATAAAACTATTAAAGAAAATCTAAATAAACTTGTTTATATCACATTACTTAAACAAGTTTAAAAGATAATATAAAAAGTGTTTCAACATTCTACACATTGAAACACTTAATAATTAAATTAGTTAGCTTTATTAACTTCTCTCATATGACGTCTTCTATCAAGATTAGTTAGATATCTCTTTCTAATTCTAATAGCGTCAGGAGTAATCTCAACAAGCTCATCATCATTGATAAACTCAAGAGCTTCCTCAAGAGAGAATTGTTTATGAGGAACAAGCTTCATAGCCTCATCATTACCGGTAGATCTAACAGCAGTCATCTTCTTATTGATAGTAGGATTAACTTCCATATCTTGCATCTTACTAGAAACACCAACGATTTGACCCTCATACACATCTTCAGCAGCACCAACAAATAATTGGCCACGCTCTTGTAGATTCCACAATGAATAAGTCATAGTCTTACCAGTAGCACAAGAAATCATTGCACCATTAGTTCTCTCAGGAATTTCTCCCTTAAAAGGCTTATATTCAATAAACTTTCTAACAAGAACACCTTCACCCTTAGTTGAATTGACAAACTCACTTCTAAAGCCCATCAAACCACGAGTAGGCACATGATAAATAATCTTGGTATAAGAACCCTCATCTTCAATATCAATCATCTCACCTTTTCTTAAGTTAAGTGAATTGATAACAGTACCACTATAATCATTAGGAACTGAACAAACAACTTCTTCAATAGGCTCACAAAGCTCATGATCAATTGTCTTAAAAATTACTTCAGGTCTAGAAACAGCGATTTCATAACTTTCTCTTCTCATATTCTCTAAAAGAATAGACAAATGAAGTTCACCTCTACCAGAAACCTTGAAAGTATCTGTAGAATCAGTCTCCTCAACCTTTAAACCAACATTAACTTCAAGTTCTTTTTCAAGTCTTTCTCTAATATTTCTACTAGTAACATACTTGCCACTTCTACCTTGGAAAGGAGAAGAGTTTACCATAAAGTTCATAGACAAAGTAGGCTCTTCAATATCAATTTGAGGCATTGGCTCAACAACACCATTTTGACAAATAGTATCACCAATCTCAATATTATCAATACCACTAATTAATACGATATCACCACATTGAGCTTCACTAATAGCAGTTCTCTTTAAACCTTGGTAATTATATAAATTAGCAATCTTTCTATTTTCTTTCTTAATATCACAATCACAAACAGTAACAGTCTCATTAGCCTTAATGACACCCTCATATACTCTACCAATACCGATTCTGCCAATATAGTCATCATATGCTAGAGCACTAACTTGCATCTTTAATGGCTTGTCCATTAGATTTGGATATGGATCAACATGCTTAACAATAGTTTCAAATAAAGGAACAATATCATTATTAGTATCATCCATCTCGTATCTAACAATACCCTCTTTGGCAATGCCATATAGTATTGGGAAATCAAGCTGGTCGTCAGTTGCCTTTAAATCAAGGAACAAATCATATACTTCATCAATAACTTGAATAGCTCTTTGGTCCTTCTTATCAATCTTATTAATTAATAAGATAGGTCTTAAATTAGCCTCTAATGATTTCTTTAAAACGAAACGAGTTTGAGGCATAGGGCCCTCACTAGAGTCAACAAGCAAAATAACTGTATCTACAGTCTTAATGATTCTTTCTACTTCACTAGAGAAATCAGCGTGCCCTGGTGTATCAACAATATTAATCTTATAGTCCTTATAATTTACCGAACAATTCTTGGAATAAATTGTGATACCTCTTTCTCTTTCCAAATCATTTGAATCCATTACTTGTTCTACGATTTCATCATGATCAGAAAAAACATGTGATTGAGCTAAAAACGCATCAACCAAAGTTGATTTTCCTGCATCGACATGGGCAATAACTGCCACGTTAATAATTTTCCTAAATTCCATACCACAATATTTTATGCGCAATAATAGCTAAGTTCAAGTAAAATATTAATATGCACTAGTGGCGAAACTGGCAGACGCGTATGATTCAGGTTCATATGGGAAACCGTGCAGGTTCAAATCCTGTCTAGTGCACCAAAATCACGAAAAGTGATTTTTTTATAGGAGAGGAAATGAAAAAACTATTAACACTATTACTGATTAGCTCAATGTTGTTTGCCTGCTCAACTAATAAACAAGAAGAAACAGAAACTGAGTCTAATGATCAAACACAAACAGAAGAAACAAATGAAACATATGATGTCGTAAATGCTTACTTAGAAGAAAAAAGACAATCTATCAAGGAAAGTTTCCTAACTAACAAAGAAGATGAAAATGCTAATTCTGACGGTATAGCAGCTGTAGAAGAAATGCTAGGTGACTACCAAACGGAACTAAGTAACGAAGTAATCGATGGTGATAGCGCAACTGTTGATGTGACTGTTAAAACATACGATATGGGCAATCTAATCAGTGAATATATTACTGACAGCATCTCTAAAGCGCTTGAATTATCTTTAGAAGATGAAGATGCTGACTATGAAAGTGCTATCGCTGAAATACTTCAAGAAAAAATAGACAACTGCAAAGCCAATGGCAAAACATATACACAAACAATAACTATCACACTACATAAAGAAGATGGTACTTGGACTGTAGATGAAAGCGATACTCTAGATGATGCATTATCTGGTGGCATTAATGCAGCCATGGAAGAAATTAATTCCACAATCTCAGATTCAACTACATCTGAATAAGATTAAGTTCCTTATATAAATATAGGGAACTTTTTTAATTAATCGACATACAAAAGTTCCCTAATTGATATTCAAAATCTAGGGAACTTTTATTATAATAAAAACAGCAAAAGTTCCCTAGAAAGGAGAAAATATTATGAACGAATTAATAGAAGCTCAAGAACTAATAAAACAAAAAGCAGAATTGCAAGCAAGATTAAATCTAATACCATATGATGGTTCTCCAGAAATAAAACAACAAAACGATAAAAAATATTTATATATTAGAAAAAGAATCGCTGGAAAACTAACTTCTACTTATGTAGATGTGTACTCGGATGAACTATTTCAATTGCTCCTTAAAAACGCTAAAGAAGCAAAAGAATTAAAAAAACAAATTAGACTAATTGAAAAAGAATTAGCTAATATTGGATATAGAGAATTAGAACTCTCAAATAGAATCTATCAAAATATCGATTTTGCTCGTTCAAACATGAAATCCAACATTTATGATCAAGCTGTATTAGAAGGGGTGGGTACATCCTTCCCTCAAACAGAAGAAATTATTGAAAATGGAATAGTAAATGGAGTAAAAGCTAGTGATGTCCAAAAAATATTAAACCTTAAACATGCTTGGGAATTTATTTTAGATAAGGATGTTATCCAAAGTGAATCAAATTTTTATATGATTTGTCACATTGCTAAAATAGTAAATGAAGGATTCTATATAAATGGTGGATCAATTCGCAATGTACCAGTCACAATTGGTGGAAGCAGTTATATCTCTCTTCTTCCAATTGAAAACATAGTTAAAGAATCAATCGAAGATATACTTAATTCAAAAAAAGAAGCAATCGACATTGCTATTGAGTTATGTATGTACTCAATGAAAACACAAATTTTTATCGATGGAAATAAAAGAGCAGCTGTAATATTTGCGAATCACTATTTAATAGCTCATGGACAAGGCTTTCTAGTCATCCCAGAAAAAGAAGTGCCTGCATTTAAAAAACTATTAATTAGATATTATGAAGGAGAAGAAATTTCAACCATTAGTAGATTCTTAAAAGAAAAGTGTTGGAAAAACTTTTAAAAAGCTTTCGATTTTGAATCTCGAAAGCTTTTATTTTTTATTCATCGCCTTTCACAAATTGTGAATTATATAAATTAGTATAGAAACCATTCTTAGCTAGAAGCTCTTCATGATTGCCTTTTTCAATAATGTGTCCATCTTTCATTACTAGAATCATATCTGCATTTCTAATAGTAGAAAGTCTATGAGCGACCACAAAACTTGTTCTACCTTGCATAAGCTTATCAAAAGCACTTTGAACTTGTAACTCAGTACGAGTATCGATAGAACTTGTTGCCTCATCAAGAATAAGCATTGGCGGCAAAGCTAGCATAACTCTTGTGATACATAGAAGCTGCTTTTGCCCACTAGACAAGGAATCATCATTAATCTCACTGTCTAAACCCTTAGGCAATAATTTAATAAATTCATATGCATGTGCATTCTTACATGCCTCAATAATTTCCTCTTCACTAGCTTCAGGCTTACCTAAAGTAATATTTTCTCTAACCGTGCCCTCTTTAATCCAAGTCTCTTGCAAGACCATGCCATAGTTTTCTCTTAAACTCTTACGTGTAACATCCTTGATATTCTTATCATCAACACTAATTGTTCCGCTATTCACATCATAGAATCTCATTAGCAAATTAATGAAAGTAGTTTTACCACAACCAGTAGGGCCAACAATCGCGACGCTTTCTCCCCTATCAACATGTAAAGAAAAATCTTCAATTAAAGGAACATCTTTGTTGTATCTAAAACAAACATTATTAATATCAACCTTGCCCTCAACATTAGCTAAAATATCGCTATTTTCCTTTACTTCACTATCTTCTTCAATTAGTTCAAAGACTCTATCTGCACAAACAAGCGCATTAGAAAGTTCTGTAACTACTGAACTAATATCATTAAAAGGCTTCATATATTGGTTGGCATAAGACAACAATACAGTTAGACCGCCAACTGTAAGATGACCATTTAAAATTAGATAAGACCCAAACAAAGCTACTGCAGCATAAATAAGTGAATTAACAGCTCTTGTGCAAGGATTAGTTAAACTAGAAAAGAAAGTAGCCATCGTTGAATAGTTACATAATTCATCATTTATTTCTCTAAAATGATTACTAGCCCTATCTTCATAACCAAAAGCCTTAACGATCTTCTCGCCACCAATCATCTCATCGATATAAGAAGTTTCCTTACCCCTTGTTTCATTTTGTTTTCTAAACAAAGTATAGCTTTTAGAAGCGATAAACTTCGCAACCAAGAAACTAAGAGGTGTTAAAACAATCACTAGAAGTGTAACAACTAAAGACTTTTTAAACATAAACACAAGTGTTGCGATAATAGTTACTACACCAGAAAATAATTGTGTTAAACCAAGTAAAAGGCCATCAGCTAATTGATCAACATCGCCAATCATTCTTTGAACAATATCGCCAGTGCTCTTAGTATCAATATAGCTTAGTGGCAAACTTTGAATCTTAACGATTGCCTTATTTCTAATATTCTTAACAACATTATAAGTAACCTTATTATTAATTACATTCATAATCCAAGTAAGAAGACTATCAACTAGAATTAAAATAGTAATAATTTTTAATAAATTTAATAAAGAAACATAGTCAATCTTATCAACAATCATATCGATTCCATCACCAAACAAAATGGGAATATATAAAGTTAATAAAACGGTAATAATCGACAGCAAAATAGAGAAAAACAACAAGAACTTGTAGTTTCCTATTTCCTTTAAAACTCTCTTGAAAGAAGAAAAAGAAAATTTCTTAGTCATTTGTTTCCCCCTTCTCATCTGGATATTGAGAATAATAAATTTCCTTATAAGTCTCACAATCCTTAATTAAACTATCATGGTTACCAAAACCAACCATTTTGCCATCTTCAAGAACTAAAATCTTATCAGCATGTTTAATGGTAGAAGCACGTTGAGAAACATTAACAATCGTCTTATGAAGACTATTTAAAGCCTTTCTTAGTTTAGCTTCAGTCGCATAATCAAGAGCACTAAAAGAATCATCCAAAATAACAATTTCACTATCTTTAAGTAAAGCCCTAGCTATTGTCATTCTCTGTTTTTGGCCACCTGATAAATTCTTGCCGCCTTGCTCAATCAGGCAATCAAGTTCTCCCTCTTTGCCCTTAACAATCTCGCTAGCTTGAGCGATATCTAAAGCTCTCCAAATTTCTTCATCACTAGCATCTTCCTTAGAAACTTTTAAATTATTTCTAATGGTATCTTTAAATAAAACAGCCTTTTGAGGAACAATGCCAATTTTATCTAAAAGAACACCTTCCTTGTATTCCTTAACATTAACGCCATTCACATAAACAGCACCACTACTTGCATCATAGAATCTTGCGATAAGATTAACTAGCGTAGTCTTTCCACAACCAGTAGGACCAATAATACCAAGCGTCTCACCCTTCTTTAAAGAAAAAGAAATATTAGTTAAACAAGGAAGAGAATCGGCATACGCAAATTCCACATTATCAAATCTAATAGCTTCATCACTATCGCCATCTTCTATTTCACCATAAGTCATACTAGATTCTTGTTCAAGAATATTCTTAGTTCTACTTAAACACGCAAGAGACTTATCAATAGTAATGATTAAGTTAGCCATCTTTACTAGTTCAACAACTATTTGAGCCATATAGTTATATAAAGCAACCACATTACCCTGACTAATTTGGCCAATTTCCACTCTAATAGCACCAGCATAAATCAACACCACCGTAGCAATATTAATTAGAATATAAGTAAGAGGATTAGTTAAAGCACTCAAGAAACCAACTCTATTATTTTCACTAGTTAAAATTTCATTTTGCTTAGTAAACTCATCAACTTCCTTATCTTCAATTCTAAAAGCTCTAATTACTCTAATACCAATTAAATTCTCACGTGTCTTACTTAATAAGCCATCAAGAGCCTTTTGAACCTTTTTAAATAAAGGAATGCTCTTTATCATAATAAAGAACACCACAAGACATAATAAAGGAATAACTACCGCAAAAATAAGTCCACACTTAACATCAATAGTAAAAGCCATAATCATTGCCCCAAAGACAATGAAAGGACTTCTTAAAAGAAGCCTCAACGCTAAATTTAAACCATTTTGAATTTGATTAGTGTCACTTGTCATACGCGTAATCAAAGTATCCGCACCAATCTTATCCAATTCTCTATAAGATAAAGTTTGAATGTGATCAAATAGTGCTTGTCTTAATTTTGTCGTATAGCCGATTGAAGCCTTGGCCGCAAAATATTGGGCAACAATGCTACATCCCAAGCCAACAAGAGCCAACACTATTAATAAGACAAATCTTCTAATTATTAAATTAAAGTCATTGTTAGCTATACCATCATTTATAATTGATGCCACAACCAGTGGAACAAACAAATCAAACAAAGCTTCAAGAAGCTTAAACAAAGGGGCTAAAATACTCTCTTTTTTATAGTCCCTTAAATACACTAACATCTTTTTCATCAGCTAATATTGTATCGCTTACTTTAAATAATAACCACCATTCTTATAAGCGCCTTTATATTCAATATAGCTAGATAATTTTCTTTTACTCACCATATCCAAAGAAACATCCTCATCATTGACTAATTTATAAATTCTAGGCACATTAATACCAGAATTATCGCTAATAAGTTTTAAAATTCCTGCACCAGTTTATAAGCCCAACTTCTCTAAACTCTCTCTTGTATGATCACAGCTATTATGGAAGCCCTCTTGTTCCTTAATGGATAGTTCAGGAGTAAAGACATGTTCAACACCATTAGCACCTATTGTACAAGGAAGAGAAGAGAAAACACCTTCTTCACCATATTGACCTGTCATTAAAGTAGAAACAGATAAAACCGCATGTTCGTTATGAAGAATAGCCCCACAAACTCTAGCAGCACAACTAGATACTGCATATTCAGTACACTTCTTGCCTGCAAAAGTCACATAGCCACCTTTTCTAGCACGCTCCTCAACTTTTGCTTTATCAAAGCCAAATTTATCAGGATACTTCTTAGTCAAATCATCAATTCTCTCTCCAGCAATCGTTGCGCTATTCCACGCTGCTACTTGGGCAAAGCCATGTTCGCCAATAATATAAGCATCAATTGATTTAGGACTAATGCCTGTTTCCTTTGAAATCTCCGTTCTTAAACGTGCTGAATCAAGTCCACAACCAGACCCAATTATTTTCTTAGGATCATAACCAGTAAGTTTCCACATTGTTGTACAAACAACATCACAAGGATTAGCAATAGACAAGAAAATGCCATTAAATCCAGCATCCACAATTCTTTTTACAAAATCCCCTTACTGTATTTGTGGAATTATATAATTCACCATCTCTATTATTTGCACTACCTGCAACATCGCCAGCACAATTTACAATGATGTCGCAAACCGCCAACTTCTCATAATTATTTTCACAATTAACAATATTTGTATTGTAAGGCATAAAACACATTGAATCATCTAAATCATGTATCTGTGAAATAAGCTTTTCTTGATTTCTACTACATAAATAAAGTTCATCCGCAAGTCCAAACATTAAAAGATTATATGCAACATGTGCTCCAACATGTCCAAGTCCGATAACACCAACTCTTTTAACAGTACCCATAAAACACACTCCTATTAAATTTCATTTAATAGTACAACCCTATTTAAATTTACGCAACAGAAAAAGAAGCTAAACGCTTCTTCTCTTGTATGTTTTACTAACAATTAAATTCGCCAACAAAGCAGCCAATAATCCAACAAGCAAGCCCCCTAAAGTATCGCTTGGATAATGAACACATAAATATATTCTTGAACAAGCTATAACAATTGGATAAATAAAAACCAGCCAACTTACCTTTTTATTCTTAGAAGCTAAGAAAAGTCCACACATACTAGACATGGCGGCCGTCGTATGCCCACTTGGAAAAGAAGTATCCTTTTCAGTCGAACAGCCAACAAACTGCCACCAAGTTTTATATACTTCAATATCACTTTGATAAGGACGAGCTCTTAGCACTAATGGCTTAATGATAACTGAAGCGATAAGAGCCCCAATAATTATTGAAACAACCATTGTAATGCCAATCTTACGATATTTCTTAGTAAATATAAGAAATATTCCAATATAGCCAACCATTAATAGAGGAAGATTATCTGTAACAGCCAAAAACTTAGAAAGCGGCGTTAAGATATTTCCAAAACTTAAAGCTAAGCTATGAAAGAAAGATAATAGTGCATAATCAAAAGAGCCAAAGAAAGAATCTAGAAAACTTGCCATACTATTGGTTCTTTACCTTTACCCAAAGTTCAGAGATGGTTGATAATTGTTTCTCATTATTATGGAAAGTCTCATCATTTTCATTTTTATCTCTTGGAATATAAGCCTCATTGCCATCAAAATCACCATCAGGAAGTGTTAAATCATTCAACACTTCTTTATTAACTGAAGCATAGCCAACATATAAGCTGTTATCAAAAGCCGCATCATAATCAGTAATATAGTTGATAAATTTATAAGCGTTATCAACATTCTTAGCACCCTTTTGAATAACCATCGCATCAACAAAATAGTTAGTGCCCTCACTAGGCGCATAGAACCTCATATTCTCATTTTCTGAAATGATATATGCCGCATCACCAGAATACATAAAGCCCATTGCCTTTTCACCATAAGCTAAGCCATCAATACACTCATCAGTCGCATAAGCAGGCTCCATAGTCTTGGCGATATCTACAAGCCAGTTATATGCCTCATTAATCTGTTCTTCATCATTAGTATTCATTGAATAGCCCAAAGACTTAAACGCAACCATAAAAATATCTCTAATAGAGTCATACATATAAATTTGACCCTTATATTTAGTGTTCTTTAATACAGCCCAACCTTGTGACTTTACATCTTCGCTATCAACAATCGTACTATCATAAACAATACCGCCATTACCCCAAAAATAAGGAACTGAATAATCATTATCAGGATCATAATCCATATTCTTTACGCCATCATAAAGATACTCTAAGCAAGTAAGCTTACTCTTATCTAGCTTTTGAATCATATCCTCATCAATCAATCTTTCAATCATATAATCACTTGGAATAATGATGTCATAACTACTAGTATTAGTTAAAAGTTTTGTATACATGGCCTCGTTAGTATCAAACAAAGTAATCTTTACCTTAACACCATATTCATATTCAAACTGTTCAACAACCTCATCACTAATATATTCGCCTGGCATAAAAATATTTAATTCGCCATTTTCATAATTAGAACTAAAGCAGCCGCTCAATAAAAGAAGTGAAAACAAAATACTACATAACTTTTTCATCCTTCATTCTCCTTTTTTCTCTAATAACTGGAACAACATTTACAATAATTAAAATAATTGTAACTGCAAGCACAATCAAAGTGCTCAACGCATTGATACTAGGATTAATACGCTTACTTGTAGAATAAACATAAGTAGAAATGTTGTTTATTCCGGGGCCTGTTGTAAAGTATGAAATAACAAAGTCATCAAAGCTCATCATAAACGCAACCAAGGCACCTGATAATATGCCCTCTTTAATTTGTGGAATAATAACCTTAGTCAAGGCTTGCAAAGGCGTACAGCCTAAATCAAGTGCAGCTTCCGCAATATTATCATCAAGTTGTCTTAGCTTTGGTGTAACAGACAACATTACATAAGGAATGCAGAAAGCGATATGCGCTAGAAGCAATGTCCCAAAGCCAGTTGGAATTGATAGACTTGAGAAAAACAACATAAAACCAATTGCTGTAACAATATCTGGATTAAGCATAGGAAGATTATTAACTTGTGTAACAACTTCCTTAATTATCTTATTAGACTTGCTTAAGCCAATAGAAGCTAGTGTACCAGCAACAGTTGAAACAACAGTTGCGATAACCGCGATAACAACCGAATAATAAATAGATTCCATCATACTTCTAGACTTAAACATCTTCTCATACCATCTTAAAGAAAAACCCGTAAAATTAGTTAAAGATCTAGATTCATTAAAAGAAAATATAATTACATAAACAATAGGCAAGTAAAAGAACAAAATAATCAAAACTAGATAAAGCTTTTTAAAATCAAACTTCTTTTTCATTATCTTGCCTCCTTATCATAATCAAGCTTTCTTGTGAAATACATACTGATTAAAATAATAACCGTCATAATTAAACTTACGGCAGCACCAAAGTTCCAATCTCCGGTAGTAATAAAATAGTTTTCAATTAAATTGCCAACCAAAACATAAGAACCACCACCAAGTAGCTTAGGAATAAAGAAACTACTAACAGCAGGTAAGAATACAAGTGTAATACCCGAAATAACACCAGGAATGCTTAATGGAAGTGTGACTTTTAAGAAAGCCTTCTTATCATCACATCCAAGATCCTTAGCAGCCACTAAAAGTGACTTGTCCATCTTGCTTAGCGAAGTATAAATTTGCAAAATCATGAAAGGCAAGAAATTATATACCATGCCAATATAAATTTTAACCTCTGCACTAAAGTTCGTATTTAATAGGATGCCTCTCCAAGCATATGTTCTAACAAGCATATTAATAAGCTGAGGAAGAGTTACCATAAGCACCATCAAACCCTGTGAATCACTTTTTAAATTCGCGATAAAATATGCTGCTGGATAACCAATTAAAATACATATTAAAGTAGTAACCAAAGCTATCTTAATACTTCTTAGCATTACGTTGATAAAAGTTGCATCGCTAAAAAATCTTACAAAATTCTCTAGTGAAAACTTTACATTCAAAACACTGTTTCCTTCAACAGTAAACGCATAAAACAAGATTATCAACATCGGAATAACAATGATGATGCCTGCCCACACCATGTATGGATATACCAATCTTCTAAAACTTTTCATTTATCCAATGCTCTTTTCCATTACATGAATTGCATCAGGCTCAAAATCGATTGAAACAACTTCACCCTCTTTTTGAACGCTAGTAGTGTGAATCTTATATGTTCTACCTTCAGTAACAAAGGTAACATCATAATCGCCAGCAACAATCTCGTTTGGATCAAAGTCAAAACGAACATCATCAATCTCAACTTTTTCCTCACTATCCAAATACCAAGCATACGCATCAGCCCAAGTTTGAAGGTCATAAGAAATAGCCATTGACTCCTTAATTTCATCAACAGACTTATAAACATCAAATGCTTGAATACCAATGTTATCTTCCTTATCCTTATTAACACGAGGAACTACAACTGAAACATTAATTGTAATACTTGTGCCCTCCTCAGTCTTGAAAGTAACAGGGTAAGTACCAGCTTCTTTTTTAATTGAACTTTCTACAGTATCGATTGAAATATCCTCACTAGTCTCTGGATTCCAAGCCTGAGCATTAGCTCTTTGAATTAACTCACCATCATTTAAACTATCAACATCCTCAATATCCATAATAAAATCAGTCGCATGCATATTCTCATTAGCTTCTGAGTTAACAACATCCTTGTCATCAAAGACATGAAGCTTAATAGTCTTAGCAGCGCCACGCTTTGTCTCAACTATTACTTCATAATGAACACCCTTAAATAAAACGGAAATAACTTGTCCATTCATCTTACCAGCATTCTTCTTTTTAATCTCAATATCCTCTGGTCTAATAACGACATCAACAGGCTCATTTGGCTTAAAATCATAGTCAACACACTTGAAGTCTTCGTTATCAAAATTAACTAGATAATCCTTTTTCATGATGCCATCAACGATATTAGACTCACCAATAAATCTAGCGACATACTTATTCTTTGGCTCATTATAGATTTCTGTAGGAGTACCAATTTGTTCGATAACACCATCCTTTAAAACTACAATCTTATCAGACATTGTAAGAGCCTCTTCTTGGTCATGAGTTACGAAAATAAAAGTGATACCAACTTCTTGTTGGATACGCTTAAGCTCTTGTTGCATCTCTTTTCTAAGTTTAGCATCAAGCGCACTTAAAGGTTCATCAAGAAGCAAAACATCAGGCTCGTTAACCAAAGCTCTAGCAATCGCTACTCTTTGTTGTTGGCCACCAGACAATAAAGTAACATCCTTATTTTGGAAACCATCAAGACCAACAAGGCCAATCATTCTGTTTACCTTTGGCTCAATAATGTCCTTTGGCATCTTTTTAATCTTTAAGCCAAAAGCTACATTTTCAAACACATTTAAATGCGGAAATAATGCATACTTTTGGAAAACAGTATTGATAGGTCTTAAATATGCTGGAACTTTAGAAATTTCCTCGCCATTAAACACAACACTGCCCTCATCGCAATCAAGAAAGCCACCTAAAATTCTTAATAAAGTAGTCTTTCCACATCCCGAAGGACCAAGCAACGTAACAAACTCGTTTTTATAAATATCTAGGTTGATACCCTTTAAAACAACCTGTCCATCAAATTCTTTAACTATATTTCTAAATTCAATTAATTTTTCCATTTTTCCCCCTAAAATAGCGGTGGAGTAGTAATCCAAATAATCTCTGCCACCTGCTTAGAATTATTGACGATCTTATGCTTAAAATCGCCCTTTAAATAAAAAGTCTCACCCTTTTTAAGAGTAGTCTTCTTTTTACTATTCATATTAATAAGATCAATCTTGCCCTCTAAAACGTAACCAAATTCTTCACCTTCATGAGGATCTATTTCATTAGATTCCCCTTTTTGTTTAAGAAGCAAATGAATTGGCTCCATTTCATTTTTTTGTGCATTAGGCACAAGCCAAGTGATTATAGAATCATCTTTTTCATCCACAAAGTAGTCATCACTGCTAAACTTAATCTGCTCATCCTTTTCATCTTTAAAGAAATCTTCTAGGCTAACGCCCAAAACCTCAGTAATGTCTTCCAATGTGGCGATGCTCGGGGATGTTAAATTATTTTCTAACTGCGATAAAAACCCTTTAGTTAGTTCACTTCGGGAGGCTAATTCCTCTAATGTTAAGCCATTTTTAGTACGCAACTGTCGTATTCTTTTGCCAATGTCCATACATGCCCTCCCTCTAAAAGTTTAGTGTTACTAAACTAAATGTTTTATTAACAATAACATCATTATAATAAAAAAATACTAGCAATCAAGTAGCATTTTCATTTTTTACAATATATTTTCATTTGCTTACTAAGTCTGTAACAAAATT
>CAVDDT010000018.1:0-23159 GCA_963607765.1 Paratractidigestivibacter sp.
TCATTATTAGAAAATTAATCAATCATTGCCACTTTCAATCCTAAGATAAACATAAATGCACATATAACACCAATGATTTTCATAGTAGATAAAATAGGACTACTTTTCTTTTTAAATAAAAAATAGGATCATAACGCCAGCCGATAGAATTTATGCCAACAATACTAGAAAGTTTTTTAAAACTTTCGATACTTTCTTCTATATTGGGTGCATTAGGTTCAATATCCTTGTCATAAGGGGTGATAGTCATAAACCAATATTGACCATAAGACTTTAAATAATTCATATATTCAAACATAGGCTTGGGATTTTTTGTGCAAAACGCAAATAAATCCACCAGACTAGGATTTAATATATATTTAGTTATTAAATTAGGGTTATATGGATTTCTTACTAATACATATCCTTCTTTTATTCTGTTTATAAACCACCTTGAATAATAAGCTGGAATATCAGTTCTCATTCCTGTTTGAATAATCATTTAAGTTTTTCTAAAACCTCTTTAATATCACCATTTATACAAATAGACTTATATTTAATATCATCTGGAACATATGCTTCATTATAGTTTAAACAAACATAAAAAGCCCTATCAAACATGCCTGTAAGTTCCCAAAATGGATATTTAATGATGCCTGGTGTGTTATAGCCGACACCTAGTTCTAAAAATAAGATATTTAATCTTTTGTGTCTTTGAATAAAATCTTGGTATCTATCGCTTGCTTTGTACCATCCATTATCCTGTACAAAGCCATCATCAGCTCTTAGATTTGTGGTCATTGGCTCTCCACATTTAGGACAATACGGAATTAAGCTACTATCTATCTTCATTTTGATATTATCAGTAACTATTAATTCATCATTTACTATTTTGAATCCTTGATTTAAAACCATTTTCTTAATAATTTCATAATTATCATAAGTTTCTTTATGACATGGTTTACTGCATTGCAAAAGGCCAAAATCACCCTGTGTATAAAACAGTCTTTTCTTATCAAAGCCAGCTTTTTGAAAACAATGATCAACGTTTGTTGTTAAAACAAAATAATCTTTATCCTTAACCAGATTATATAAATCGCTATAAACATTATTTGGTATTTTCATATAACGATTTATATAAATATATCTACTCCAATAAGCCCAAAATTCTTCTAATGTTTCAAATGGATAAAAACCTCCAGTGTACATATCATCAAAGTGATATTTTTCTTTAAAATCACCGAAATATTGATCAAACCTATCACCTAAATAAGTAAACCCAGCACTTGTTGATAAGCCGCTTCCAGCGCCTATCACAATAGCGTCGCATTCTTCAATTTTCTTTTTTATTTTATTTAAGTCTTTCTCTATAGAGTCTTTCATCTTCATCTTTAAAAACATTAAAAATCACCTTCATATTTGAATTATTATCTTTCTTGTATTCTTTTACAGTATTAATAGCTATTTCACATGCGATGTCGTTAGGGAACATGAACACTCCTGTTGATATGCAACAAAAAGCTATACTATCAATATTAATTTCATTAGCCAATTTTAAACATTCCAAATAACACGATTTAAGTAAATCTTTATGTTTATTAGTTAAAGTTCCATCAACTATAGGGCCAACAGTATGAATAACATAGTTACATGGCAAGTTAAATGCTGGCGTAATCTTAGCTTTACCAGTAGGCTCTTGATGGCCTTGTTTTTTCATTAATTGATCGCAATAGTTTCTAAGTTCTATGCCCGCAAAAGTATGAATGCAATTATCAATGCAATTATGACTTGGCATGTAGCATCCTGTCATTCCACTATTTGCCGCATTAACAATAGCGTCTGCCTTTAATCTAGTTATATCCCCTTTATATAGATATAAATCAGTCTGCAATCGTTCTATATCATCAATAGTAACAATACCTTTATTTAAATTTTCTTCTTTCAAGTATTCATCTTGAATATCTAAAAATTCTTTTGAAATATCACCAGGAACTCTAACATTCATCAAAGATCTTAATAAGTACTTTTGCGAATTACTATCATTAGGTATTTCAATGTTTTTATATTTTTTATGTTCGTTAATTAAATAGTTAATTAAATATCTTCTTCTCTCACTTTGATTCATACTTTTTAATCGCCCTTTTAGGGCACATGTCAAAACATGCACCACAATGCAAACAACGGCTTTGATTTATTGTGCATGGAATGGCTGTGATATCAATACATTTTTGTGGACATACAGAATAGCATAGTTTACACCCTATGCAATTTTCATCTATAAGAAAGCCATTCCGTTTTTCAATCATATCCCCGATTCTTATAGTCTTTCTTGTTATACTAGATGGATTAGATAAGTCAAAATACTCACCTATTGCTTTATATAAGCAAAATACTTCAATAACATTTTTGGTATCACCTGGATAAATTTCATTCATGTAAGAATTTTTTTCAAATATTAGATCAAGATTTTTCTTGTCAACATTTTCTACATCGCCATGTAAAGAAATTGATATCTTATCTTTAACACCAGTTAATGAAACATATTTTTGATTCATTAACTGGCTGTAAAAAGCTTTTCCTTTTGCAGTTATAAAATATAGGCCATCTTTATCAAGATACATCATATCTATAATTCTTGTTACAGGATGATTGTCTTCACCAATTGTAGCAATGGTGACTGAATGAATCTTATCAACCAATATTTTTAAGTATTCTGCATTATCATTTAAATAAGATTTAGAATTCATATGGTGGATTACCTGAAAAATCAGCTATTACACCATGAGGATCTTCAAGATAAAATACTTCCAAAATAGGATTATCAGCTGTATGATATTGCCCTTTTACAATTGGATTATTCATGCATTCTTCTTTTACATCCATATTATTTTCAAATACAACCTTGCCATGAAGACGAAGCCACTCATATGATGTTGAAGAAACTGATATTTCAATATTAGGATTAGCTTGCATATCCTTATAAACTTCTTTTGTATTATTTGTAGCAAACCATAATTTGCCATCCTTTTCAAACATAAACATAAATGGTCTGCACTTTCCTTTCCCATCTCTTCCTACTGTTGCAAGATATTGAACAGGATTTGCTTGTAAAAATTCTACTACTCTTTTCATTTTATTTCCTCCTTTAATGTAACATCAGTGGTTACATCTATACGATAACAATTTATTGTTGTAATGTCAATGGTTACATCTTAAATAATAAAAAACTTTAGCATTGTGCTAAAGTCTATATCCTTTACATAGCTTTTCTATATCTTTTTCAACATCAGCAAGAGTTATTTTTGAAAGTTTGTCTTCCATTGCTTGTTGAACTTCCAATAATTTATCATCTAAAACATTATGGATGTTTTTACCAACAGGACATTTTTGATTAGGACTATCATGAAAATGAAACAATTCTTCATTAGGAGTACATTCCACAGCTTTATATACATCTAGAAAAGTGATTTCATTAAGCGGTTTAGTAATCACAACGCCGCCCGTTCCCCTTGCAACCATTACAAGATTTGCAGTCTTGAGCTGTTGCAAGATTTTTCTTACTATAACCGGGTTTGTCCCAATGCTACTTGCCATAAATTCACTAGTCATTTTTTGGTTTTTAAAAGTAGTTATGCAAGCAAACATATGTATTGCCATTGTAAATCGACTTGATATTTGCATGTCTACCTCCTTTAATGTAATTGTGATGGTTACATTATAATAATTATTTTATCTTTTTACTATACAAAAAACAATTCAAGATAACTTCACCTTTTTCTGTTTTTAAAGTAATATTATTTTCCTCGTTTTTTATAAAGCCACGATGTTCATAAAACTCATATGTACATGCATCGTCTGTATAAAGATATACCACTTTCCCTTTTTCTCTATTCTCTAACTCATGAAGCAAAGTTGTACCTACGCCTTTATAATTAGAATCTCCCGCAAGAAAAACTATTTCACCATCTGGATCATTATTTAGTAAATAATGATTTAATTGTTTTTCACATGTTTCTTCGTATAAGCCGGCACTATTTTTAAAGAAACTGTTTTGAATAAAATCAATTACTTTAACATATGCTTTTTCAAAGAAATTATTATACATATTCTTTTCATTATTAAATCTAGCTAACAATACGCCAACAAACTTATCATCTACATAAGCAGCCAATATTTGTGTAGCTTCATTTAATTCTAAATACCAAAAATATTTTCCATAAGCATATAAAAGAAAATCGTTCTTAAAATACCAGTTAAAGTGCATCCCTTTAACCGCTAAATCAATAGCTCTTTTATAATCTTTTTTATCAATATTTTTAATAACAAAATTCATATATCACCAATAATATCTTTCATCATCTTCTTGGATTAAAAATTCAAGAAGCCTGTCTTTTAATTCTTGTTTAGAAAGAGAATAAACATATTTTCTAATATCTTCTTTATGTTCTTCTCTTTTTCTTTTTTCCTCTGTTTTATATTCTTCAACCTCGCTTTGATATTCATCATAAGCATCAGGAAAAACCGTAAAATATAAGGCAATCATATGTTTACATATCACATGCCTACCACTTGCAAAAGCGCAATTGCATCTAGATGTTTTTGGTTTCTTTAAATTAATAGAAACATCATAAACATTATCTTTGTTTCCACAAACAAATCCTTGATAATTGTATCTATCGACTTGTTTAAAAGATGTAACTTTTTTACTCTTGTAGTAATCAATTCCATAGCATAATGAATTGCCACTTGCACAATCATAAAAGATCATTTTTATCCTCTTTTCTTATTTATGATTAAAATTATGATAATAACCCAAATTGCTACTATCGGAATAGCATAATACCATTTTTTAGGCTTGCCATTAGTCCACATATCTTTTGAAAGTGCTTTATTTTTTTCAAATACTTCCTTTGGAATAAATTTAAGCGTTAAATAAACAAGCAATGGCAATATTAAAATATCATCTAAATATCCAAGTACAGGAATAAAATCGGGTACTAAGTCGATCGGTGATAAAGCATATCCTACACAAATCGTGGCAAGAACTTTCGCTATTAAAGGCGTATTAGAGTCCTTTAAGCATAAAAACAAAGCTGGAACATCTTCTTTTAAATTCTTAATTCTTTCCTTAAAACTCATTTTTTAATTCTCACCACATGAAAGTCACAGTAATCATCACCATTAGCTAAAGTCTTACTACGGTAAAGTTTTCCACCTTCATTTTTATAATTTCGTTA
This sequence comes from Paratractidigestivibacter sp., assembly GCA_963607765.1. Taxonomy (GTDB): domain Bacteria; phylum Bacillota_I; class Bacilli_A; order Erysipelotrichales; family Erysipelotrichaceae; genus Colivicinus. Next base: position 5,217 of record CAVDDT010000018.1, read on the forward strand.
ATCCATATTGCAAAGGCATGGGACAAACTCAAAACAATTTTCTCTTTTGCTCAACTTGCAAATGCCACATTCAGTATAAGTATTATAGAATTCATCATTGCCTTTTTAATAATCAAACTTCCAGTCAAGTTCATATTTAGAATTTTGACTTGCGATACTTTCGTTAACTTTATATAGTGAAAAAACAAAAGCTACAATATACAAATTACTTTCAAGAGAACTGCCACCAATATCAGGAGTTCTAAGCAACATTGCCCTGTATTCTTCTTTTACTTTCTTTTTATATTCATCAATATCTATATCAGGACATTGCTCAGATAAAGACTCTAAAGCGTGTTTAAAACAAAGTAGTTCAACTTGCTTTGCGAAAATTCCGTATTTAAGCATGTTTGTCTCCTATTTCAAAAAATTATTTAAAGTTTCAATCAGTGTCTTAACATCAATCGGCTTGCCTACATGGCCATTCATGCCAACATCTTTAGCATGTTTTTTATCCTCATCAAAGGCATTCGCTGTCATTGCGATAATTGGAATAGAAGCTTTCTTTTTATCATCTAATTGGCGAATCTTTAAAGTAGCATTATAGCCATCTAAGTTAGGCATTTGAATATCCATTAAAATCAAGTCATAATAAGAAGAGCCCTTGCTTGACAGCATATTTACACATTCAACGCCATCCTTAGCTGCCTCTACTTTAGCTCCTGCATCTTCAATGATTGTCTTAGCTATTTCTGCATTTAATTCATTATCTTCGGCTAAAAGGATTCTTTTATTTTTAAGATCAACATTTTCATCTTTATTTTCTTTTTCAATATTATCCAAAACTATTTCAGGATCTTTTGCGATTCTTGCATTAATTGTAACTGCAAAGCTGCTTCCCTTTCCTGGCTCGCTTTTAATTTCAATGTTGCCGCCTAATAAATCAGTAAGTTTTTTAACAATAGACATGCCTAATCCAGTACCAGCAATTTGACTTTCAGTAGAATTCTTTTCTCTTGAGAAAGACTCAAAGATGTGTTCCTTAAATTCTTTTGTCATGCCGATGCCATCATCAGAAACAGTTGTGGTATACGTTGCATATCCCTCTTTATCACAAATAGATTCAGTTAGATCTAAATGAATATGTCCACCATTTGGAGTATACTTTATCGCATTAGAAAGAAGGTTCATAACTATTTCTCTAATCTTTTGCTTATCTGAATAAATGTAACGATGAAAAATATTGATATTTTTTGTAACAGTTAAATTCTTTTTCTTGATATCGTTTTCAAACATAACTATGTATTGCTGGTCTAAAATATCCATAAAATCTTCATCAACACTTTCCTTACCAGAATCAATTCTAGCTACTTCAAGAACATTATTAATAAGATTCATTAGATAATCACCAGAAATTCTCATCTTATTTAAATAATCACTAATCTTTTCAGGATTATCTTTTTCTTTTTCCATTAAAATTGTAAAACCCAAAAGTGCATTCATAGGCGTTCTAATATCATGAGACATATTAAATAAAAACATGCTCTTGGCCGCATTGGCATCTTCAGCTTCCTTCTTTAGCTTTTCTTCTTGAATAATGCGTTTTTCTTTTCTATTTAAACTAAACGCTAGCAGGCCAATTATAATGACGATAAAAATTCCTAGCGAAATAGATACCATCACCAAATGATTCTTAATAAAGTCAATCACACCATAATGATAAAAACTATCGATATATTTATATGAACATTCTATCCCATAAGAAGTTCCAAGTGCTTTAAGAGCTCTGTTTAATAGCAATAATAGTGTTTTATCATTTCTTCTAACGCCAAAGCATTTAGAAGCACTCTCACTTAACTGTACATAAGAGAAACCACTATATTCAGAATTAGCAGTAACATATTGTATGCGCATCGTATCCATAATTGTGCCATCTACTTTATCTTCCAATACCGCTTTCAAACATTCATCAATGTTGGAATAAAAAACCAGTTCTGCATTAGGGTAAGCATCTTTAGAATAATCGATTTGAAGAATGTTGTTCTTGTTTACAGCAATCTTCTTAATATCGCTTTTCTCATTATATGTCTTGTAGAATAAGGTGCCACTATCAGTAGCTACAGCACTAGAAGCTTTTATGTTATCTATTTCAAGGCGATAAGAATTATCCAATACTGGAAAAGCAATATCTATTTCATTATTGTTTAGCGCATCGATTAGATCCTTGTAATTATCATATGAAATATATTTAATCTCAGGACTAACCAAGCCTATTGCTTCAAACATCGCGTCAGCAACATCAATTAATAAACCGCTAGGACTTCCATCAACGGTATCAGAATAAGGCAAGTAATTATTTAAATAGCCAATAGTTAAACTTGAATGAGAATTTACATATTCTTTTTCTTCTAATGTAATGTTATTTGTGATTACTGAAGAACCATAGTTTTTATATCCAAGATCTTGAATTAAGAAAGGATCGATTGAATTCAAAACATTATAAGCATCATTAAATTCATTCAATAAATCAGAGCGATCAGCATTAATAGCCACATAAAAAGGTTCTTCACCAAGCTTTGTAACAGTTGCAACATTAGGCAAATTACTCGCATTATTGATTGTTTGAGCAATTAAATCAATTTCATTATTACTTAATGCATTATTTAAAGAATCTAAACTATCAAAATAAACCGTTTCAACATCAACATTGTTTCCATTAATCCAATCAAGTGTAAAATCACTCAAACGATTGTTTTTAACAAGACCGATCTTTTTCCCATCAAATGAACTCAAATCAGAGATTGTGATACTATTATCATCGCCATTCTTATAAAGATAATATTGGTCAGTTCCCATTGAACTAGACGGAAACAGCATCTCTTCCTTTCTTTCATCACTTATCGAAACACCACAAAGAAAATCAATTTCACCATTTACCAATTTTTCAAAAAGATCGCTCCACTCACCATAGACATATTCATATTTCCAATTAGTATAATCAGAAATCTTTTGAAGATAATCATACGCGTAACCGCTCTTCTTTTCATCATCAGACATACCCTCTTGAAACATGTCACTTGAATACCAGCCAACTTTTACTATTTTGGTATCATCAGCTTTTATGACATTCAAAGAAGAAATTAAACATAATAAAACCGTTATTATAATCGTAAATATTTTTTTGCTAATAATAGTTTTATTCATACTAGTTCCTATCTATATGATATCACTCATACAGTACTCGGCTAAGTTCTTCGAATAATTTATTCACATCGATAGGCTTAGCTATATGACCGTTCATACCAGCATTGATCGCATCATTAATATCTTTCTTAAACGCATTAGCCGTCATAGCTAAAATAGGAATAGAAGCTTTCTTCTTATCAGACAACTTCCTAATTTCCTTTGTAGCCTCATATCCGTTTTTAATTGGCATTTGAATATCCATTAAGATTGCATCATAATCATTATTTTTCAAGATATCAATGCATTCTTGTCCATTAAACACTCTATCAACAACAAAATTTGCTTCCTTTAATATTTCGATAGTTATTTCCGCATTCAAATCATTATCTTCCACAAGAAGAATCTTCTTGCCCTTAAATTGTTCTATATCAACAGAAACCTTTTTTAAATTAGCTACATCTTCTTTGCTTGCTAGTTTATGTGATAGCGTAACCGTAAAACAAGAGCCTTTATTTAAAGCACTGTCTGTCTTGATTTCACCATGCATAAGATCGACACATTTTTTAACAATAGCCATACCTAGCCCAGTTCCTTCAACTTTACTTTCGGTTGTAGTATGTTCTCTAGAAAATTCTTCAAACATATGTTTTTGAAATTCTTCACTCATGCCTACGCCATTATCCTTAACGATTGCTTGATAAGTTACATATTTATCATCATAGCCAATTTCTTTAACTAAAAATTCAATATTTCCACCATTATTTGTATATTTATAGGCATTAGATAAAAGATTAATAAAAATCTTTTCCATAACAGTAGAATCAAAATAAGCATATTCATGTTTAATGTCGATCTTAGAAGTAAACTTTATATCCTTGTTTGTCATCATGCTAGAAAAAACAGAAACAATATTTTCATAAATATTCCTGGTACTATTAGGCTTTTCCTCAAATTTGACATTGCCACTTTCAATTGAAGACATTTCTAAAACATTATTAATTAAATCAAGTAGAGTATCACTTGCATTTCTAATCTTATCAATAGAATCTTGTCTTTTAACCGGGTCATCTTGATGCCTTTCAAGGATATCAGTAAAACCAATTATTGCATTCATTGGCGTTCTAATATCATGAGACATATTAAATAAGAAATTAGTCTTAGCTGCATTTGCCGCCTCTATTTTCTTCATGCTCTCTTCTAAATCCCTATTATGAGCATCTTGTTCCTTCTTAAGCTTTTCCTCAGCCAATATTCTAGCTTGTTCAATGGTGGTAACAGGCATACTAATAAGATTAACCCACTCATCATTTTCAAAAACAGCTACCATCTCATCAATCTCACCAATTTCTTTAATATCATAAAAGAAATGGCCACCGGACTTTCCAGAGTTTCTTATTTCATTAAGTTTTCCAATGATAAAATCACCAGTAATAGGAAGAAACTTAGTAGCTAAAGTCTTCCCCCAAGCCATATTATGTTTAATATAGAACTCTTCACACTGTTTATTGCCGGACATATTTAGGTAATCAACTATTTGACCATTTTCATCAAAAATAAGCTTTGAATGAGTATAATCCAAAGGCAGGTTATCAATTAAATCATGATATCTTTTTTCTTGATTAGAAAGTTGTTTCTCATAAGCTTCCCATTGCTCAGTATGATTTGCAATATAAACGACATAACCAGATGTTTTATCATCTTTTGTTTTTCTTACAATTTTCACATCAATAGAAATTGTATCTACACTAGAGTCTTTAAAAATATCTTTGGGCATTGTATATAGTTCACTATACTCATAAGATTCACAATGTTTAATTTTATCTATTGTTTCATCAGTGAAATTATAATTATCAAAAATATCGTAACCAAGAATATCTTCCTTCTTAATACCTAAAATATTTAAATAAGAAGGGTTGCATTCAATCACTTTCCCATTTTCATCACAAAAAGCAATACCAGTAGGTATCTTGTTGTAGATATCATTCAAACTGCATAATTCCTCAATTTTAATATCATCCATATAATTGCCCCTCTTATATAACTATTCACTTATTAAATCAATTAATTGATTTATTTCATCATCACTTAAATCACATTCCAGCAAATATTCTATAGCACTATGTGTGTAACTTAATTGTATTAATTGATCATCGTCGCTAATATCCGTAATATTCTCTAAAAAAGTATTAAAGTATAAAGAAACAATAGCTTGATACTTTTCTGGTGTGCCTTCTTTAGTGATGCCATAATAATTGGCATAAGTAGTCATATAATCAGCACACATTTCATCATAACTTGCCCCTGCTAAAGCCTCTAGAATCAAACAAACAAAACCTGTTCGATCTTTTCCTTCCATACAATGAATATAATATGGGCCAGAATGATTAAGCATATGTTCAACAGCCTTTTTAACGCCTTGCTTAAAGCCAATAGAATAAATATCAGAACTCATTGATAAAACAATGGTGTTGCCCTCTTCATATAACTTCTTAGCGTAATCAGAATTGAATGTAGCGCTTGCAAAATAGTTTTGCATATCTTCATCACTATCAGCTAAATCAATAATACAGTTAATACCAGCCTCTTCAATTAAAGCGTTGGCATAACTAGCTCTATTTCGACTATTGTCAACAGGACTAGCTCCTCTATAGATAAGATTTTCTTTTAAACTTCCACCCTTTAAGCTTCTAAAATTCGTAAATTGTTCATCGCTGTCAAACTCTTCTCTTAAAAGAGAATAATCTTGTCCAAGAGCCTCCTGAGTCTTTAAATATTTTTTCTTTGTGTTTAAAGTAAGAGTTACACTCATACCATCTTTAAGCCCCACAATGGACCAAAGATCTGCATTATTATTAGCTATTACAACATAATCATTATTAGGATAAGCCGCAATAACAGGCTCACCTGTTTTGACATAGTAGCCATTATAATATGGCACATCAACAATCTTATAGCCATTGGAAAATTCAACATCTAAACTATCGCCAAATTTAAAACCAGCATTTGTAAAATCATCTTCGTTTAAATCTAAATCAGCACAATCAAATTTGGCATCTTTATATATTTTCCCTGATAAAGATGATGTTGTATTTTGTGAACATCCACAAAACAAAAACATTGCTAACAATAAATTTAAAATCTTTTTCACTTTAAGTATTTATCTACCGTTTCTAATAATTTTTCAAAACAAATAGGCTTAGTAATATAATCATTCATTCCAGCTTCTAAAGCTAAAGCTTTGTCCTCCTCAAACGCATTAGCCGTCATCGCAATAATAGGCACATTAGCATTTTTGTTATTTAAGCTTCTAATAGCCCTTGTCGCCTCATAGCCATCCATAATAGGCATTTGCACATCCATTAAAACAAAATCATATTTATTATCTTTATTTGAAAGGGTCTCAACCGCTTCTTTGCCATCGCTTGCAACATCTACATCAAAGCCATGGCTTGATAAAATCTCGTAAGCAATTTCTTGATTCATCTTATTGTCTTCAACAAGTAAAACCTTAACATTTGAATAATCTTTTATTTCTTTAACTTCTTCTTTTTTAACAGTTTCTTTTTTATAAGGCTTGCTTAAAACATTTTTTAATTCTGATAAAAATAATGGTTTAGAAATGAAATCCGTAACACCAGCCTCTTTTGCCTCTTGTTCGATATCTGACCAATCATAAGCGGATAAGATAAATACCGGCGTATCATCACCAATGTATCTTCTAATTTGTCTAACAGTCTCTAGGCCATTTTGATCAGGCATTAGCCAATCAATAATATAAACGCCATATTTATCGTTATCATCAAAAGCAACTTTAGCTCTTAAAACACACTCTTTTCCCGAAAGAGTCCAATCACTTCTAAGTCCAATAGTTTTGAGCATATTAGAAACGCTTATTGCCGTATCCGAATTGTCATCTGCCACAAGAGCTCTAATACCCTTTAATTCAGGAATAGTTTCGTATTTTACTTCCTTACCACTAATCTTAAAATCAACAGTGACAATAAACTCCGAGCCTGCCCCTTCTTTACTAATAACATCAATAGTACCATTCATCATATCAACGATATTTTTAGAAATAGCCATGCCAAGTCCTGTACCAGGAGTACCGCTTACAGTAGATGAATATTCCCTTGAGAAAGGCTCAAAAATATGCTCCTGGAACTGTTTAGACATACCGATTCCGGTATCCTTTACATGAAACTCATATCTAGCATAATTTTTCATACTAGATGGTTTTTCAATAATTCTAAGAGAAATAGAACCACCAGGTTTAGTAAACTTTATCGCATTGCTTAAAATATTTAATAAAACTTGGTCTAAACGCAGTTTATCGCAAATAATATCCTCATGCACAACATCAACGGTATCAATAAAGAAATCAATTTGTTTAGCATTTATATTAGATTGCACAATTGTACGAATATCGTGCATCAAATCAGGCAAATGTGCTTCCTTTAAATCAATAGTAACTTTGCCAGATTCAATTCTGCTCATATCCAAAACATCATTTATTAAAGACAATAAGTGATTACTTGAAACAGCTATCTTGGATAGATAATCTGCAACTTGTGCTTTATTATCTGCATGAGCAGCAGCTAAAGCAGTATAGCCCACAATCGCATTCATTGGTGTTCTAATATCATGAGATACATTGTTTAAGAAAGTAGTCTTCGCTCTATTAGCGTGTTTAGCTGACTCTAAAGCTTGTTTAACTAAATCAGCTTGCCTTTTTTGTTCTTTAACCATAAGGTCAACGTCATAATGATATCCTCTTAAAATAAAGCCACCATCAACCTTTTTAGCCGTGCCACCACACCTTACATACCTTTCGCCTAAAACAGGATGAATCCAAAGATAAGTATTTTCATCAAAGAAACCTTCTTCCATTCTCTTAACAGATTTCAATACCGATTCAACCGCATCAGGCTTAATATTATTAAACCAAGCATCATATGTTTCTTCAGGATTTAAACCCTTGTCTTTAACGCCAAGAAGTTCTAGCATCTTATCATTAGCTATCATTCTAGGAATCTTGTTTTCAATAAGCTCAATATGCCAAATACCCATATCAGCACTATTGATGATATCCTCCATCTCAGTTAAAGTCGCAAAACTATCTTTTAAATCCTTTTCGTATTGTTGTCTTTCCCTTACAAAACCAGTGATATCAGTAAGTGTGCCTTGATAGAAAGCTTGATCACCATTTTTAACTAAAGTAGTCGCATCAGATACCCAAATATAGCCATTTTTACCTCGCATACGATATATTTCATCAGAAATAGGGACATCATTTCTCTTATCAATTTGATAAACATAATTAATAGTTAACTTGCGATCATCTGGATGAAGCATATTAATAAACTTATTATCGAATTCTGTTTTAATTTCCTCTCTTGTCCAACCGAATATTTCTAAGAATCTATCGCTTATATATAGAAAAGGGAAACCCTCTTTGTTGGCACATTGATGATAACCACCAGGCATGTTCTCCAAAGTTGATCTAGACAATTTATTTTCTTTCTCAAGCCTTTGATGACTTTCAATAAACTCAGTCATATCATTACATACGCTTAGTATGGCAAGTCTATTATCTTCAGTTTTAACAACTTTTCCTCTATCAACAGTCCAAATCCAAGAGCCATCTTTCTTAGGCATACGATAAGTAACCTCATATTTCATGCCCTCATAGAAATTACCATTATTAAGTTCTTTTACAACTCTATCCATATCATCTGAATGAATAGTATTAGAAACAAGGCCATTTATTCCACTAATAAAATCTTCCACATTTTCGTAGCCTAGCATATGTGCTATTTTTTCATTAACATAATAAATTGGAAAACCGGGTTCACAATAGCCCCCTATTATGCCCGCACTAGAATTGCCCAGTTCTATTAATAAAGATTCACTATTTTCCTTAGATAATTTTGTTAACATATAAACTCCCAAATAAGTTAAATATCTTGTAAATATTTTACCATCTAATAATAATCTTTTAAATTAATGAAGGCATATAAAAAGTTACTAGAACACTAGTAACTTTATTTGTTGAAAATTTCATTCAGTACATTGGCAATCGAATCTATACTAATAGGTTTAACAATATGACCATTCATTCCTGTTTCAAGAGCCTTCTTTTTGTCTTCTTCAAATGCGTTAGCAGTCATAGCTACTATTGGGATATTAGCTTTTCTATTATCCTTTAAAGTTCTAATTTCTCTTGTAGCAGTATAGCCGTCCATTCTAGGCATTTGAATATCCATCAAAATAATATCGTACTTATCAGCATCACTATTATTGATAATTTCAAGAGCCTCAATGCCATCATTAGCACAGTCAACTTTCATGCCTGTTTCTTCAAGAAGAGTCTTAGCGATCTCTTGGTTTAAATTATTGTCCTCAACAAGAAGAGCGCATTTACCGGTATAATCATATTTAACTTCTTCAGTTTTTTCCTTTACTTCCACCGGTTTAGTTAAAACAGCTCTTAGTTCAGACATAAAGATTGGTTTAGAAACAAAGGCAGTAACACCAGCTTTTCTAGCTTCTTCTTCAAAAGAATCCCAATCATAAGCTGTTAAAACAATAATTGGAACATCATCCCCAATAACTTTTCTTATTCTTCTAACCGTTTCAATGCCATTCATATCAGGCATTAAATAGTCAATGATATAAACTTTATATTCATCATTTAATTCTTTCGCATCTTGAGCACGAAGAATAGCTTCTCTTCCAGAAACAGTCCAATCAGGACGCATTTTTATGTCTCTAAGCATCTTGCAGACGCTTCGACAAGTATTAATATCATCATCCACTACAAGTGCTCTAGCACCTAAAAGTTCTGGAATTGGTGAATACTTAATTGGCTCATTTGCCTGTCTTAAATTTAAAGTAACAGTAAACTTAGAGCCTCTTCCTTCTTCGCTTTCAACTTCAATTGTGCCGCCCATCATTTCAACAATATTCTTGGTAATAGCCATACCTAAGCCAGTACCTTGTATGCCGCTTACTGTAGATGAATATTCTCTTGAGAAAGTATCAAAGATATGGCCCATAAATTCCTTAGACATGCCAATGCCATTATCTTTTACAGAAAACTCATAAGTAGTGTAATGTTTGATTGAACAAGGCTTTTCAATAAGTCTAATGATGATATCGCCACCATTTTGAGTAAACTTTATCGCATTGCCTACTATATTAATCAATATTTGATTTAAACGAAGTTTATCAGTAATAACATCTTCATGAATAACATCTTGAGTATCAATATATAGATTTTGATTCTTAGAATTAACTAAGCCCTGAATCATAGTACGCAAATCATGAAGAAGTTCAGGAATATGCACAGGTTTTTCCTCAAGCTTAACAGTGCCGCTTTCAATTCTACTCATATCTAAGATATCGTTAATTAAACTTAACAAGTGAGTACTAGAAGTATTGATTTTAGCTAAATAATCTTGTACCTGTTCCTTGTTTTCAACATGCGTTTGAGCTAAAGCTGTAAAACCAATAATGGCATTCATTGGCGTTCTAATATCATGAGACATGCTATTCAAGAAAGTAGACTTAGCTCTGTTAGCTTGTTGAGCAGCCTTTAAAGCTAAAGATAATTGTTCTTGTTGATGAATCTCAATTTCCTTTTCTTTAGTAAAATCACGGGCTACGTACAAGACTTCTTTGACATCACCATTTTCATCTCTATTTTTTACAATGAAACGAGCTTGAAACCATCTGCCATCAGGATTAGTATATTCAGTAACAACTGTATTAATATCTTTTAAACGATTATTTAAAGAATCAAAATCCAAGAACTCTCTCATTTTATCAGCCATATCAGGTGATATGAAATTCTTAATTATGTTTTCCTTAACATCATCAAAGTTGCCTTTTGCATTAGCTACTTTGTCCATAAGCTCAACGCTATTAAGCACCTCGTATTCATGAGTAAGAATATTAGCTCTAAAGATTGTTGAATAAATGTTAGCTAAAGCCGAAATAACTTCCGTATGTTCTCTAACATCCTTTTGATGAGCTTCTTCTAATTCTCTTTGCCTTTTTTCTTGTTTTAAATGTTCCGCAATAATATCGTCAATAATTTGAAAACCAGCAATCACTTTGCCTGATTCAAGTTTACTAAAGTTGAATTGATAATTATGTAGCACACCATTTTCATAACTACGATATGTTCCAACAAATTCATCTTGTTTAGAAAAGACTTCACGTAAATTATCTATACTTAAAATTTTAAGCAAACGTTCTCTATCATCTTTATGAACTCTAGTTTCGACCCACTTCTTAATAATGGTTTCAAAAGAGAAAACTTGATTTTGAAGTTTTCTTAATGTTTCAAAATCATAATCCTCACCAAGTTTTAAAATTCTAGCTGTGCCATCATTAAGATCACCTAAATAAACATTTCTAAAGTTACGAGCAAGGCTATTAAAAATAGTTAGCTGTTCCTTTAGATAGCTTTGATATTTTTCTTCTATTTCTCTTTGTTTCTTTTCTTGTTTTAAATGTTCATCAATAATTTCATCGATATTTTGGAAACCAGCAATAACATATTCAAAATCCTTCAATCGAATATATTTGAATTGATAGTTATGTACTTCCCCATTATCAAGAACACGGTAGTTACCAGTATATTCATTGCTATTTTTCAAATTAGCTCTAACATCGTCTAAAGAAATAGCTTTATGCATCATTTTTTTATCCGCATCAAGTACTCTATCGTTTACATATTGATTTTTAACAACGTCATAAGCATAAACTTCTTCGCTTCCCTTACTAATACCAGCAGTGACATAGCCATTAAGTTTCATTATCTTAATAGTATTCTTATCAGGATCAACAAGGAAAACATTAGAGTATGTATCAGCTAAACCATTGAAAATTGCTAATTGTTCTCTTAACTTGTTATTGTAAACTTTTTCTATTTCTCTTTCTTTCTTATCTTGAGATAAATGTTCCTCAATAATATCATCGATATTTAAAAAGGCCATAAGTACATAATCAGAATTGCCAAATTTGGTAAAACTAAATTGATAATTATGAAGTTTGTTATCTACTACTTTACGATAATTTCCAACATATTCATCCTGTTTTGATAGCACATTACGAACATTTTCAATATCCATTGATTTAGCTAAAGCATCTCTATCTTCAACATACACTTTATTATTAATAAAATTATCAACTGTACTACTATAAGGGAAACTAATATTTGTTTTTACACCAATATCTTCATGTTCACCAGTGTATTTTAAAGTCTTTACAGTTGCGTCTTTGAGATTTAACCAATAAACATTTTCATATTTTTTAGTAAGGACACTAAAAATAGATTGATAATTATCTTCATCTATTACTTCTACAGCAAAAATAACATGCCAAAGATTGCCTTCTTCATCTCTATCTTCCTTAATAAAGTGAAGTCTGCACATACCAGCAATCTTGCCTTCAAAACGAATAGAAATATGATTTTTATTAGCCAATCTTTCTTTTAGAGTATCAAGATTTAAAAAACTAATAGCTGAGCTATAACTAACATCTACCGCAAGTCCTTTAATGATACTTTCTACATTTTCTTTAAAAGAATTAGAGTTAGGAATTGTATATTTTAAAATTGGTTTAGTGGTTTTAATGGTTTCATAAGTGCCAGTTTTCAAATCAACTCTATGCATTGCCAAGAAGATATTTGATATCACACTATAAATATTCTTATTCTCAATATTTTTTTCTATTTCGCTCATGCCCTTACTCCTCAAGAAAAAATAATATACTCAATCTTATCAATTATAGCACTTCAAAAAGTCGTTAAAAAAAAAGACGGAAATTTTACATTTCTATCCTTAATCAGTTAAATCATTCCAATCGTACTTTGTCGCAACGCTAGAATCTTTATAATCAACTTGATTGCCTTTTCCCTCATAGTAGTAGCATTCTCCCTTGCCATTTATCGAAACCGCATACCACTTTATTGAATCACTCTTTTGTTTCATAAATGTGGTATCAGAAACGCCATATTTAGAAACAACTTCCCATATTCCCTTATATCCAGAATATTTCTTCCCATTGACTAAAACATTAGAATAATTTCCTTTAACACCACCATCGGTTTTATTTTCACTGACAAAAAGTACTATTTCCGTATTGTTATCTAGTATTTGTATCTCGTTTTGATTTATTGCCAAAGTCAAAGCACTTCTAATACTTCTAGCATTAGAAATATCAGTAGCTCTTTTGGCTTTTTCAAGCTGTGCAGAGAAAACAGGAATTGATATAGCTACTAAAACAGCTATTATCGCCACAACAATTAATAGTTCTGATAAAGTAAAAGCTTTTCTATTCTTGAATATTTTATTCATAAAACCTCCTTATCAAATCAAAGGCCTATTATATTCATCATCATTCTTTTTCTTTTTAATAAAAACGATTGCAATGATATTTATAATAATTGATATTAGCGCAAAAAGTAACGCAATATAGCCAAAGCATTCGCTTATCTTAGTTAAATAGTCGCTTAAGCAAAAATCATAAGATCCATGTATGATAAATGGAATAAAAATAGTTAATATTCTATATATTTTGTCGCTGGTTTTTAAAGACTTACCATAGAAATAGCCCATTACAAAACCATATCCACAATGCATCAGGGTAACTCCTCTTGTAATCATTGTTCCAGCATTTCCACCTATCGCATAAGTAAAAGATTCAACTAAGCCAAAGCCAAGGCCTATTATCATCATTAAAGAAACATAATCTAAATAAGAATATGAATAACTATATTTTTTAATTGTTTTTTTAAAGATTAGATACTTTGCCACTTCTTCAGACAAAGCTAACAAGATATAGTTGTGAAAAACAGTTATAAACATGTCACTTGTTCCAATTGATTTAAACAATATTTCTAAAATAAACAGTGCAGAAGAAAAGCCAAGTGCTAAAAGAGTCGATAAAAACAGTCCTCTTTTTAAAGTGCTAATACAAATAGTCTCGTATTCTTTGTCTTCTTTTCTCTTTTTAAGCCAAAAATAGAAAAAAATAGATGGAAGCAAACTTAAAACAAATATCAATACAAGTATCATATACAATATAATAAAACAAATAGTACTTAATAATAAAGTTTTAACAAGGAGAGAAAACGCGGAATGGGAAGAATACGAAAGAAAATGTGAAGCTATATGTAAAGAAAATGACACTTATCTAGAATTGTTCAAGGAAGACTTAAAAAATAGTGGTTTAGCTGAAAAAACAATAAAGCATCATGTTTCTAACGCTAGATTTTATATTAATGAATTTTTAATTCATTACGAACCTTACACAATGGAAAAAGGTCCTGAAATGATATTTGATTTCTTGGGCGATTTCTATATAAGAAAATGTTTATGGTCAACTCCATCTAATATTAAGGCAACAGCTGCAAACATTAAGAAATTTTATAAATGTATGATGGAGCAAAACAAAATATCTAAAGAAAATTATGATGAATTATGTCTTACTATCTCAGGCTGTATGGGAACTTGGCAAGAATTATGTGCCGAATACAACGATCCTGACGGTTCTAGTAGTTTTTTTGATTTTTAATTAATAATTAATGAGTCTGCCATAGTCATTCCACTCACCAAACATTTTTCCTTTTTTGGTTTCTGAAATTAAATGATTTAGAGCTTTAGTGTACATCTTTTCGTCTCTATTTTTGTAGAAAGCGACATTATAAGCTCTAATTCTTTGGTATAGTGGTGGAAAACTTTTAAACATAGTCCAACATCTTTCTTTTTTTAAAGCTTTTTCAATATCGTTATCAATTTTAAAGTCATTAAATTTTAAAGGCAAAACAGAACGTCCTTCATCACTCATTAAGCCTAATTTTTCAAGTCTTCTTATACGTTCCTTGTTCAATTCGCTCCAAGGACTATTTTTCTTTCTTGGAGTAAACCTTTGCATAGTAATACCATTTACTTTTTTATATGTGCTATCAATCCAGCCGAAACATAGCGCTTCTTCAACAGCATCTAGATAATAGAAAGTATTAGAATCAACAGGCTTTCCTCGCTTTAATATCAACCAGCATTCTTTTTCTTTTTTGCCATTGGCATTAAGCCACTTTCTAAATTCTGTTCTATTGTTTATTTTTAAAACGTTTTCCATGTCTTAGATTAACTCTTTCACCTTTAATAAAATTGGCAATTCTCTATTAGTTATAAGCTTGCCAAGTTTAGTATTGAACTGTTTCTTATATTCTTTAACAGCATCATCATATAACAATTTCAAAGTGGACAAATGAAATTTATGGATTTCATCATCCGTTAAATTTTTCTCACCAAAAGATACAATCTTACATAAAAAATAATTATTGATATTATGTCTATGAATCAAATTATAGTAATCACTTACTTCTCCAATTTTGCAAAGTACATTAACCTCTATTCCAAGTTCTTCTTTTAGCTCTCTACGCAAGGCAACAATTAAATCTTCACCTTTTTCTACACCACCACCAGAAGTTTCGATAATAGTAACCTTGCCAAAATCATCATCACGCATAGCTCTTATAAAATAGAAATATCCATCCTCGTCAAAGACAATCGCTCTAGCAATATTTCGATCATGATCAATATATTCAAAATTCCATTCTGTATCTTGCAATTCTAGTTTTAATCCTAAATCTTTCACGCTAACTATTTCCTCAAAATTTATTTTACCATTTTTCCTATTATCCATTTTAAGACCTCAGCCCGTCTTTATCTAATTCAAAGTCTTAAAGCTCTTCCCATTTAGGCCAAGCGTGCAATTTTGTTGTCGTCTTTTTTCACAAAAATGATATCAAAATGTCTGACATATAATTCACTGTCTTAATTTGCGTTATCTAATCAGAGGTCGCAACTAGAACGCACTAATTTCTCAATCGAAGGTTCTATTGGAAGTAATCGTCGTGCATCCTGCAGAATACCCTTCTGCATAGACTCTACTTGTATCCACGGCAAAATTCTCAATGAAATATTCCGTCAGTTCAATAGCCTGTCTAGCAGGTTTTTCGTCCCAGTCTGTGAGTTGGGCAGAAACCACGATCATCTCTATGCCCAGCTTTGTCCATGCGGTAAAGTCACTCCAGTTCAGCTTGCTGTCAGAAGAATCTTCCCCGAACCAAATCATGCCGTAGCTCGGCATGACCACCATCATAGGTAACCCGCGACTGCCATCGTAGCTGCCTGGCAAGTAATAGTTGTAATGGATGTCGCCCCTTAACTTGTTTCCTTGTCAACAAGATTTGCTAAGAGTTTTTTTATCAATTATAGTAGTTTGCTGGTGCTAGGCGAAAAAAGGCTCCTCACCACTGGAAATTATCCGGTGATGGGGAGCTTTTGTGATATCCTCCTGGCTGCGATAGCTGGAAGGGATTGCTTACATTATTACGGACTTAATGATTCAACTGAAAATACCTACTCTGTTATTTCAAAGTCAACCAGCGTGCCTCCTACAATCCAACCGGGGACATAATGCCCGATCAAGCGCACATCATCATCAAATTCTATGCTCTCATAGTCCTCACTTTCCTGATATAGTGTTCCCTTTTCCTCAAGACATTTCCAGTCATCTACATCAATGATCAACTCACGTTGCTTTCCACTGGAATCCACACCGGACAAGGTCCATTTATAAGAATAAGAAGTAGAATTCTCTTCTAAATATGTAACTTTACGATACTCGGCGCTTAAATGTGTAAGCACTATGCTTTGTGGATCAAAGGAGGACGCCAAATTCATAGTTGTCGGTATAACTCCTAGCAGTAAAACGATAGTAGCAGTAGAATGAAAAAACCCAGTATAGAATTGATTGAAACGATCTGCCCTTGCAGTGGCTTTCTTGTTCCTTAGAAACTTATTTTTTCCATCATCATTGACAACGTCCTCATACGGAAAGATAAGACAATAGATTACGACTGCTATTTGAGACGGCAGGTGCAAAAGGAACTTCAAAGGTCCTGCATCAATTATCTCACTAATAAAATACATTGGGAAAGACACTAAGGCAAACCAAGGTTCAATCCGAAAGCCTATACGTAGCAGTTTAAATTTGAAGCTTCTCTTGACATCATCAATCTCTAACTGCTCTTGGCACTCAGTACTCTTTTTCTCCACTATAAACCTCCAAGTGTACGAAACTCCTATGCCTTCCAGCAAAGTCTGTGCGGTGATTTCGTATTTATTAATGTTATCACTTCACACTTTGCGGTTCTGCCTTATACATGTCAAAAGTGCGTGAAATTTACGTAAAAACTATAAGGGCTGGACGTTAGTGTGGATATCAAGAGATAATGGAATATAGAAAAAATGCTCCTAACCACTGGAAATTATCAATACGACGAGAACAATATTTGCAGAATACAATCCACAACGAAACATCAGTGACATTTATACAATTGTTGGCTATATGCTTCACATTGACTGCTTGGAAGCCAAAAAGGATTTAAAAACCACACCCGGTTCAGACTATGCATTGACTTCACTTGCAGCCGATGAACCACTTGAATATGTGAGATTATATCTTGATGGCAATTTATAGATGTGGGCAGATGCAGAAGATTCATTAGAGCTATAAAATGCAAGCAGCCTGTATGCTTCATTACACACAGGCTGCTTAATCAAATTTATTATAATTGATGAAAAATCGGTTGCATTTTGTCAAAAGTACAAAACTTTTTGAAGCCAAGTGCTTTTAATTCCTGTTATGATACTGAGGATATCCCAGCAATACTTGCTATCCCTGATACCTTATTCTTTC
>CAVDDT010000019.1:0-7410 GCA_963607765.1 Paratractidigestivibacter sp.
AATGGATTGTATCTTGTTGTGAATACGATATAGAGGATTATTACTAGATTTTGTGTTTATCTCTGAAGTATAGGGCCTATTTTCTTTGATGTAGGCAATAAATTCGTCTTCGTTATAGATTTTCTTTTCAAATTCACTGTAGCTTTCACCAATTGAATTAAAGTTATGGCAATTACTGCCACCAAGGCTTTTTCTATTTTTACAGTTCATATAGAAGTCAAAATCGTAGTCGTTAGTGTCTATAGTAGATCCCACTATTCCTCCATAATCATGAACGATGTCTAATAATTGAGGCGCACTTAGTCCTCTACATGTTAGAATGTCTAGTTTTACATTTGATGGAGTAATTACGATCGTTTTTCCTAAATCAGATGTGTCATATTCTATTCCTTTTATGATTCCCATGTAGGAAAACATGTGGCGCATATTTTCATCATAAAATTTATATCCTTTATAGGAATTGGTGTCGGTTAATATTAGGCCGTCAAACATATTTCCATCTAGTGTGTTTAATAGATCTAGAATGGATTCTGTGGCTGTTAGGGTGCCTTCTTTACAGTGTGTATAACAATCGTATTTAAATGTGTTTTTCATATATCATAGATTTTACAATAATTTGTTTTATTTTCTTTAATAAATGGTTTAGAATTATAGGGCAAAGGAGGAAATTATATGGATGTTCATTCGTGCAAATGTTTGAATAAGAAAGATTTAGATGAACACCCGTGTGTTTCGTCTAATCTTTCTTCTTAATGTAAAAGGAGGAAAGAATAATGTTAGAAAAAGTTTTTGATCTTATTGCCGCTAAGAACTTTAAGGAATTAAAAGAGCTTTTAAGTGAGGCAAATGAATCTGATGTTGCGGAATGCTTAGATGAGTTATCTAAAGAAGATTTGGCAATTGTTTTTAGATTGCTTAAAAAGGATGAGGCTGCTGATATCTTCTCTTATATGGATCCTGATACCCAAGAGAAGTTAATTGAGACTTTAAGTGATAATGAAGTAGCTGGCATCATTTCTAAGCTATATATTGATGATGCGGCTGATTTGGTTGAGGAGTTGCCTGCTAATCTTGTTAATAAGGTTTTAAAGAATGCGAGTGCTTCTAAAAGAACAGCTATCAATGAAATATTAAAGTATCCAGAGGATTCTGCTGGTTCTATCATGACTGTTGAATATGTTGATGTGAAATCAGGTATGACAGTTAAGGATTGTTTAGATAGAATTAGAAAAATTGGTTTAAATAAAGAAATTGTTTATATCTTATATATTGTGGATAGTGATCGTAAATTAATCGGTGTTACTACTGTAAAAGATCTTTTGATGCATGATATGGATGTAGTGGTTAATGACATTATGGAAGAGAATGTCATTACTGTTAATACAAATGAAGATAAAGAAGAAGTTGCTAAGATGTTTGACAAGTATGACTTCTTGGCTTTACCTGTTATTGATAGTGAACATCGTTTAGTTGGTATTGTTACGGTTGATGATGCCATGGATGTAATGAGCGAAGAGAGTGAAGAAGACTTCGAGAAGATGGCCGCCATGGCTCCAAGTGAAGAGGATTACTTGAAGGAATCGGTTTTCACTCAATATAAGAATAGGATTGTTTGGCTACTAGTGTTAATGTTGTCTTCTATTGTGACTGGCAAGATTATTACTAATTATGAGAATGCGTTTGCGGCAGTGCCTCTTCTTGTTTCGTTTATTCCAATGCTTATGGATACAGGAGGAAACTGTGGTTCGCAAGCTTCTACAATGGTTATAAGAGCTTTAGCTACTGATGAGATTAAGCCTAAGGATA
The DNA here is from genome assembly GCA_963607765.1 of Paratractidigestivibacter sp. Classification (GTDB taxonomy): domain Bacteria; phylum Bacillota_I; class Bacilli_A; order Erysipelotrichales; family Erysipelotrichaceae; genus Colivicinus. Next base: position 1,807 of record CAVDDT010000019.1, read on the forward strand.
TTTTTAAGGCACTGTGGAAAGAGCTTAGAATTGCGATACTTTGTGGTTTAACACTTGGTGTTGTCAATGGACTTAGAATTTATATTCAATATGGAGAACTTGGTATTGCGATTGTTATTGCGATTACATTGTTCTTAACAGCTGTTGTATCTAAGTGTCTTGGTTGTGTACTTCCTATTGGGGCAAAAGCACTTGGATTAGATCCGGCTTATATGGCATCACCTCTTATTACCACTATAGTTGATGCTGGTTCATTGGCTATTTATTTCAATGTTGCACTATTAATATTGAATATATAAATTTATTAGGATGTTTAATGTAGCCTTCTAAAATAATTGGACTTATTAGCTTGGTATTACTTGATTAAAGGATTGTTGTCTATATTCTGATAGGCTCAATTCTTTTTATTTCAAAAATGATATTTATCATGTAAAAATATTAAAAATGCAGTAAATCTGCAAAAAATAAGAAAATACATTGAAAAAGTGAATGTGTTATAGTATTATCTAAGTGAGGAGGTAATACCATGCTATTGCAATTCAATGTTACAAATTTTTTGTCTTTTAAAAATGAAGCCGTATTAAGCTTATATGCTAATAAGGATTCTTCTCATGAACAAAATCTGTTGTCTTATAACAAAGAAAGAATTCTTCCCTCAGTCGCTGTGTATGGTGCTAATGCAGCTGGAAAGTCCAATTTGCATAAAGCGTTAACCGCTGCAATTGTTCTTATTAGACAATCTAGTAATTTGCAAATTAATCAGCCACTTTTCTTGATTAGCCCATTTATGATGGATGATGAAAGTAGAAATAATCCAACACGTTTTGACTTTATCTATACAAATAATGGTATTAAATACGAATACAGTTTTACAGCTGATAAGACTAATATTATTGAGGAATATTTATATGAGTATACCAGCGCTAAGCCTTCCATGATATTTGAAAGGACCAATATTAACGAATTTCAGTTTACCGCTAAGACAAAGCCAATTCTAGCTAAGTTTGTTGAGCAGAACACTCCTAATAAATTATTTTTAGCAACTGCTACAAGCTGGAACTGTGAAATTACAAAAAATGCTTATATGTGGTTTGCAGAAATGATTGATACATATGATTCTAACAATTTACTAGGCACTATGTTTGATCAATTGGATCAGAGCAAAAAGAATGGTGATGGCTCTTTAGAAAAATTTATGCGTACTCTTTTAAAAAATGCAGATATTAACATATCTAATTTTGATTATGAAATCATTGAAAGAGAAACTAAACAGTTTCCATTTGCCTTACCTGCTGGTTTAAAGATAGATGAAAATCAATTTCCTGATGGAAGGGGAATTCTTCAAGAAAGAAGGATAGTTACACATCACACCATTAATAACAATGGAAATAAAAAAGAATATTTGTTGAATTTTGATAGTGAGTCTAATGGAACAATAAGATTATTTACTTATGGTCCTATTTTAAAAAACGCTTTAGAAAAAGGTAGAACAATTATTATAGATGAAATTGATAATGCTTTGCATCCTTCATTAACTAAATCCTTAATTGAAATGTTTCAAAATCCAAATATTAATAAAAACGGGGCACAGTTAATATTTAATACACATGAAGTTAGTTTACTAGACTTAGATACTTTTAGAAGAGATCAAATTTATTTTGTTGAAAAAGATAATAATTCCGCAGAATCTGATTTATATTCATTAGATGAATTTTCACCAAGAAAAACAGAAAATATTCAAAAAGGTTATCTTCAAGGAAGATATGGTGCTATTCCTGTTTTGAATTTGGGAGATATTAAATGGTGAGAAGAACGACAAGAAAGGAACGTGGTGTAATTAAGCGACATCAAAAGAAATTAATTTTGGTAGGTGCAGAAGGTGATAATCAAACCGAAAGAAAATATCTTGAATCTCTAAATAATAAGCAGAATGAATATAGAATTATTTTTGCTAAAGGAATTCATACTAATCCACAAGGCGTAATTACTGATTTGATTAAAAGTTCAAACAAAGTAGAATTGGATGAAGAGTATGGAGACATTAAAGCTTGTTTGATAGATGTTGATTATCCTGGTGATAGGGAAAGCGAATTAAAAAACGCTATTTTACAGTCAAACAAAGAACACATAAAACTTTATTTATCTAATCCGTGTTTTGAGATATGGTTCTTATTACATTTTAGATATAGTACTAGACAATATTCGTCTAACAGTGAAGTGATTAAAGAATTAAAAGAGTATATGCCTAGCTATACAAAAAGCGATAATGTTTTTGATTTATTGTGGCCAAAACTAGATACCGCTATTAGTAACTCTAAAAAATTAGATAAGTATCATAATCAAAACAATACTATTAATAGGATTAAAAAAGTTCCTTATACGGAGGTTTTTAATCTTATGAATGTTATATTGAAAGATCCTAATGAGGGAGGTGATGTTTAATGCTGGTAAAAATAAAAACACATTTGTAAACTATTGCGACTAGTGAACCAATGTGTTTGTAAGATTCGATATGTTATCGATCTTCTACAATTTAAAGATAACATATTTGAATCCTTTGGGTCAATTTTAAATTGACTGATGATTTTTAATAATTTTTAAAATTGAAAGGATTTGAAATGAGTAAAATTAAAAATACTATAGACGATGGGTTTAACCCGGAACTAGTTGAAACTGCATTCTTTGATGGCACTCTAGAAATGCCTGTTATTGAAAGACCTAAAGAAATTATTATTCCTAAGGGGATGATACCATTTTCAAAAATTAAATATAGTAAAACATACGAAGAGTTTATTGTGTTTTATGAAAATGACATCGAATTTGCAGATATCTTAAGAAATCCAAATGAATATTTGGAAAATATGAATAAGTTTCCCGGTATTGTAAGCTTGGATAACTCGCTTTACATTGATTCTCCGCTTATTGTACAAATGGCTAATGTTTATCGAAACAGAGCAATTGGCCACTACTATCAAAGCAAAGGAATTTATGTTATACCCAATGTAAGATGGGGCGATGAAAGAAGCTACACAACTTGTGTTTTTCCAGAAAAATTTGCTTTCTTGGGCTTGCCAAAAAATAGCATTGTTAGCATCGGAACTTATGGCTGTTGCAAATCAAAAGAAGAGAGGCTACATTTAAGAAACGGTCTAATTTCAATGCTCGACGAAATAACTCCTCAAATAGTTTTGGTTTATGGCCCATTTTCCAAGGATGTGTTTAATGGCTTGGAAAATAAGACGAAGTTTGTTAATTATCCTGATTGGATTTCTTTAAAAAGAAAGAGGGGCCAAAATGGGTACTAGCAAAAGTGGCAGATATTTAAACACAAAGGGGTCTGGAAGAAGTGTTAGCGACTATTCATTGTTTCATTCCGATGAGGGGACATTTCGCTGGGAAGATGGGCATAAAAATGGGATGCCTATTAAGATTATTAGACTGGATGGTGGTGGACACGGCCAAAATGGAATGAATTTACTTAAAAAATATCATTTGGCGTACAAGGTTGTGAAAACATGGCCAAATGGTGTTAGGGTTGGCAATGTTTTGACCCATAAAGATAGATCGAAACGAATTCTAAATGGGCAAACGTGGTTTCCTGCAAATTGGACAAGTAAAGATATAAAACACGCAGGAGAATATGTTGCTTCATTAAAAAGAAACAGAAATACACCAAATGGAAAGATACTTTTTGGTAACTGGAAAGGTGTTAGAGTTGGTGTTATCAAAACTAACGGGAAAATTGCAACTATCTTTCCAGATAAAAATCAAATTTCAGTATTGAAAAAAGGAAGAAAGAAAAAATGAGCGAGATAAAATTTAAGTTAAAAGAAGTATTAGATGAAAGAATCAAACTTCTTGATGAAACTCAAGATGAATGGGATTACGGATTGAAAGAGTGCTGGAAAAAAGAAGTTGATATTTTAACCAAGAATATGAATGAAACATTATCGTATTTAGATAACGAATGCACTGAAGATGAATATGGTTGGTTAAGTGAGATTTTTGATGATGTAGTCAAAAAAGACCCTTCAAAAGAATTTGTTGATGCTCTATATAGGCTTGCTGAGAAATACCCAAAAGAGACAAAAAGATCAAATATTATGCCGTTTATTGAAGATGCAGAAAGATATGTAGATTTAAATAATTCTAGAAAATATAAGTAAAGATTTTTATTGGGCTATAAGTTGTATTTTTAGTGACTTATAGCCCGTTTAATTTTTATTTGTTGTTGCGTAAGTTTTGTTTAATATCTAAAATTAATGTATGGAAAAAATTAAAGAGTTATATTTTAAGTATAAAGAAGTAATCAATTATTTGTTTTTTGGAGGTTGTACCTTTCTTGTTAGTATCGTTAGTTTCTATGTTTTCAATAAAGTATTTGGCTTTAATGAACATGTAGCTAATGTTATTTCGTGGGTTTTAGCTGTTTCTTTTGCGTATATCACTAATAAGCTATATGTTTTTGAGTCTAAGACTAGCGATTTTAAATCTTTATTAAAGGAGATTGGTTCTTTTGTTTCAGCTAGGCTTTTGACTTTAGTGATGGAGGAAATCATTCTTTTAATTGGTGTTAATTGTCTGCATATTGATTCAATGATTGTTAAGGTGGTTGCCCAAGTAGTAGTAATTGTTTCTAATTATTTCTTGTCTAAATTGTTTATTTTTAAGAAGTAGTATGCGTTTGGTTGTTCAAAGAGTAAAGGAAGCTAGCTGTACAGTAGATAATGTGGTTACTGGCAAGATTAATACTGGTTTTATGGTTCTTGTTGGATTTGGGCTTGATGATAATAAAAGTGTCGTTGATAAGATGGCAAATAAATTATCTAAGCTTAGAGTGTTTGAAGATGAGAGCGGTAAGATGAATCTTGGTTTAAGGGATGTTGGCGGTGATATCTTATCTATTTCTCAATTTACTTTATATGCAGATGCAAGTAAGGGTAATCGTCCTTCATTTAATTTAGCGTTAAAGGGCGATGAGGCAATTAAGCTTTATGATTATTTTAATGAAGTTTTAACTAATTTAGGTTTTAGAGTGGAAAAGGGCATTTTTGGGGCTGATATGAAGATTAGACTTTTAAATGATGGCCCGGTGACAATTATTTTAGATAGTGAGGAATTATGATAGATAATTATAATTTAGATGATATTGTTCAAATGAAAAAGGATCATCCTTGTCATAAGTCTTCTTATTGGAAGATTATAAGAGTTGGAAGTGATATCAAGATTAAGTGCCAAGGTTGTGGTGCTGTGGTTATGATGGAGCGAAGAGAGTTTGAACGCAAGTGCAAGAAGATGATTTATAAAGCACCTGAAAGTGATGAGTAAGCCGTTTTAATAAATGGCTTTTATTTTTGAAAAAAATTTGAAATATAACCAAAATATAACCACTGATTTCTATAATAAATTTGTAAATGGGAAATCTAACTGATTCACTGTTCTATTGAGCTTATGTGGATGGTGAATTTCCATAGATGAACTTGAAAGGGGACATTATATGAAAAACAAATTAAACATAGTATTTTCTAAGATTACAAGTTGTTTATTATCAATGTTGATGATTGTTACTTGTATCAGTGTTTCTACTGTTGTGGCAGAAGATAG
>CAVDDT010000020.1:0-17286 GCA_963607765.1 Paratractidigestivibacter sp.
TACTGCCTTGAAGTTAGGATAAGTCTTAGCAGCCTCATTAATCATCTTCTTATAACCATCTAGATTTAATGTCTTAAGATTTTCATCATTACCTTCAATTTCAAAACCAAGACAAGCAGTGAAATCTTCTTCATTGCCAATCATAACATCAACATATTGAGCGATTTCCTTGTTGACTTCTCTAGCCTTATCAAGACCGCCAATAGCGCTCCACATACTTGGACGATAGTTTAAGTCATATGAAACGATAGTTCCATATTTCTTAGCTGTCTTAATAGCCTCAATAACTGTCTTACAAGATTGTTCAGACAATGCAGCATAAATACCGCCAGTATGAAGCCATCTAACGCCTAATGTGCCAAAGATATATTCAAAATCGAAATCTTCAGGAGTTGCCTTTGAAATAGCTGTATTAGCTCTATCAGAACAGCCAACAGCACCTCTAATGCCAAATCCTCTTTCAGTGAAGTTTAAACCATTACGACAAGTTCTACCAATACCATCAGTCTTCATCATCTTGATAAGTTTTGTAGAAACGCCACCTTGTTCAACAAAATCAACTAGTAATTGGCCTACTTCATTATCAGCAAAAGCAGTAATTACTGCAGTATCTAAGCCAAAGCACTTGTGTAGACCACGAATAACATTGTATTCGCCTCCACCTTCCCAAGCCTTGAAACTTCTAGCAGTTTTAATTCTACCCTCTCCTGGATCAAGTCTTAACATGATTTCGCCAAGAGAAACAGCATCGAACATGCACTCTTCTTTAGGTCTTAAATTTAAATTCATTAGCCTCTAATCTCCTTAACTTTACTTACAGCCTCTTTAGTCATAGCTTCAATCTTATCGAATTCCTTATTCTTAACTAAATCGCCCTTAACCATCCAGCTACCGCCGATAGCTAAAATACGATTATAAGTTAGATAGTCACCCATATTATTTTCATTAATACCGCCTGTAGGAATGAACTTCATCATAGTATATGGTGCAGCAATAGCCTTAATCATCTTGATACCACCACTTGGTTCAGCTGGGAAGAACTTAACTACATCAAGTCCTAGCTTGTAACAATTTTGTACATCACTTGGTGTACAAGTACCAGGAGTAACTGGAATATTGTTTTCTAAGCAATACTTAACTACTTCTTCATCAAAACCAGGGCTAACAATAAATTTAGCACCAGCAGCTACAGCTCTCTTTACTTGTTCAACACTTAATACAGTACCAGCACCAACAAGCATTTCAGGATATTCCTTAGCCATAATTCTAATAGACTCTTCAGCAGCATCAGTTCTGAAAGTAACTTCTGCGCAAGGAAGCCCACCATTAATTAATGCCTTAGCTAAATCCTTTGCATCATTAGCATCTTCAAGTACAACAACAGGAAGTATTCCTACTTCAGCAATCTTCTTTAAAACATCATTCATCTTTGCAACTCCTTTATAATGTGTTAAGATATAAATAGTTTCATATCGTGGAACATCTTTCCATATAATGAAACATACTACAAGATGATTATATAAAATACTTATGGAAAATAAAAGCCCAATTCAAGTTGCAGACAAACTTTTTAGTTGCCTAGAATATTTAGCGAGCAATGGTGAAAGTAACCTAAGTCAAATATCTAAAGATTTAGATATAAATAAAGCTACTGTTCATCGTCTTTTAGCTACGCTTATCAATCTTGGCTATGTTAAACAAGAGCCCAATTCTTTAAAGTATTATCTATCTTTTAAAATATGTTTCTTATCTAATCAAATTCTATCAAATAATGATATGGTAAGCATTTGCAGACCTCATCTTGAAAAAATAAGAGATTTAACAGGTGAAACAGTCCATTTAGTAAAACTTGATGGAAATGATGCGATATATATCGACAAAGTAGATTCTTTATCCAATTCAATTAGGCTGGTATCAAAGGTAGGAAAAACAATTCCTCTATATTGCTCAGGAGTTGGAAAAGCACTTTTAGCACACGAAAGTGATGAAGATATAAAAGAATACTTCGATAATCAAAAAATAATTAGATACACAAACAATACTCCCATTACTTTTAAACAATTAATGGACAAGATTAATTTTGTAAGAGAAAACAATTATGCACTTGATGAAGAAGAAATGGAAATGGGGGTTAAATGTGTAGCTGTTGCCCTAAAGGATTTTGAAAATAAGTATACCTACGCTATTAGTATTTCTTCGCCCATTGTAAGAATGACTGATAAAAAAGTAGAAGAATATTCTAAGTATCTATTAGACACAAAAAAAGAAATAGAAGATCAATTGTTTATAAAATAAAAAAGGAAGCTATTTAACAAGCTTCCTTTTTAATAATATTAATCAGTCCTTAATAAACTTATCAAAACCAAAGTAATGAAGAGTATTATTGTATGAAATGCCTTCAACAATTTCCTTTAAATTATCTTCATCATATGGATATTCACCATTGTATACAAGAGTGCCAATGTAATTGCACATAATTCTTCTAAAGTATTCGTGTCTTGGATAAGAGATAAAGCTTCTAGAATCTGTAAGCATACCTACAAAGTTTCCAAGTAGACCACCATTAGCTAATGAATTCATTTGTTTAACCATGCCAGTCTTATTATCATTAAACCACCAAGCACTACCATGTTGAATCTTACCAGCACAACTTGAATCTTGGAAACAGCCAATTACCGTATCAATTAATTCATCATCATTTGGATTTAAGCTGTATAAGATAGTCTTAGGAAGACCATTCTTGTTCATTTCATCAAGCATCTTAATTAACTTATCACTTGGACAATAGTTAGCCATTGCATCATATCCTGTATCAGGAGTTGGATGTAAGCTATTATTGTCTCTGTTGCAGCCATAGTGTAGTTGCATGATGAAGCCAAGTTCCTTATACCTCTTAGCCATATGAGTTAATGTATAAGTCTTAAATTGATCAACTTCTACTTGACTTAATTCCTCTTGATTTAAGCCCTTTAATAAAATCCTATTAGCGTCTTCATCATCACACTTTTCATACATTACATAATCAAGTCCATGATCAGAAACCACACAGCCTTTTGATGCAAAGAAATCAAGTCTTATATCAATTGCCTTTAATAGACTTGCAATGTCTTTGATTTCAACACCTGATACTTCACTTAATTTGCCAATGTAATCCTTAAATTCAGGCTTATTAATTTTCATTAGCTTATCAGGACGCCAAGCAGGAAGAACTACTGTCTTAAATTCCTTGTCTTCTTTAATAACGTCATGATAATGTAAATCATCAATTGGATCATCAGTTGTGCAAAGTAGTTTTACATTAGAAGCCGCAACAATCTTTTTTGCAGACATGCCCTCTAATTTTTTGTTACACAAATCATAAACATCTTTAGCAGTCTTACTATTTAAAACACCATCATAGCCAAAGTATCTCTTTAATTCTAGATGAGACCAATGGAATACCGGATTGCCAATAGCCTTTTCTAAAGTAGTCGCAAAAGCTAAGAATTTTTCATAATCATCACCATCGCCAGTAATATACTTTTCATCAACACCATTAGCCCTCATTAGTCTCCACTTATAGTGGTCACCACCAAGCCAAATTTCAGTGATATTTTTAAACTTCTTGTCTTCAGCAATTTCCTTTGGCTGAATATGACAATGATAGTCAATAATAGGCATCTTAGATGCATAATCAAAATACAATTTCTTACTAACTTCATTTTCTAGTAAGAAATCTTCGTTCATAAAAGTCTTCATAGTTTACTTGTATCCCTTTCTATATATAGACAATCTATAACCTGTTTCTTTTTAACACTCTCATTATTAATCACTTTAATCAAAGTATCAACACTCATACTTGCAAGTTTTTCAATTCTCGAATCAATTGAACTAAGTTCTATATCACCCACCAAACAAACATCAGAATTATTAAAGCCAACAATCATTGCCTTTAAATCATACCTATTTGAATACTTTAGGGCTGCAATAGCCATATTATCTTCACTAGCTATTACCCCATCAAAATCAATTTTCTTTTCCTCAAGAATCCTTAATGCTTTCGAAATATCATTTGGCACAAACAATTTATTTTGAACCAAATTATTTTCATTTATCGCAAGTTCATAGCCAAGCATCTTCTTTTTTAAAGAATAAGAATACGAATCATATAAAAACAAAATATTCTTTTTGCCTTTTTTGATCATCCTGCTTGTCACATCATATACAGCCTTTTTATTATCTGTTAAAACAGAATAAATATTTTTTGAATTTATACAACCGTTAATCAAGATAATTGGCATCTTTTCTGCCGCCTTCTTTAAATAATCAACATCACTCTTGCCATTATCTTTGGCGTAGTTTGACCCAACAAGAATAAGCGCATCAATTCTTCTTTCAATTAAAGAATTTACACATGCAACCTTAAAATCATAGTCGTAGCCTGTACACATTAAGATACAATCATACCCAAAGTTTCTAAGTTCCTTTTCAAGACAAGATACCCCTTTTGCCATATATCGATCATCAATATCTGGGCACAGGATGCCTACAACTTTAACCGAATTTAAATTTAAGCCACGGGCAAAAACATTGGGCTTATATCCATATTCTTCCATTACACCAATGATTTTGTCTTTTGTTTTTTGGGAAACCTTTTCGCTATTGTTTAAAACCCTAGATACAGTAGCGATAGATACTTTAGATAGTTTTGCGACGTCGTAAATGTTCATAATTGAAAGTAGTTACATTTCTATAAATAAAATATCATATTTTTATGGATTATCCAAAAAGTTTGTGCTAAATTAGAGAAGGAATGTAAGTACTTACATTTAGGAGGAAAGATGAGTCAAAGTTATATCAAAATAAATGCGAACGATTCTGTAGCAGTAGCTTTAAAGCCTTTAAATAAAGGCGAAGAATATGAAGGCGTAACTTTAATTGAAGATATTCCTCAAGGCCATAAATTTTCTTTAATTGATATTGAAGAAAATGAACCAATTATTAAATATGGTTACCCCATTGGCTATAGTAAGTGTTTTATTAAAAAAGGAAGTCATGTCCATGTTCACAATATTAAAACTGGTTTAAGTGACTTACTTACTTATTCTTATAATCCTAATTTTAAGGAACTTGATAAAACTGAAAAAAGAACTTTTAAAGGCTTTGTAAGAAACAATGGCAAAGTTGGTGTAAGAAATGAAATTTGGATTATCCCAACGGTTGGTTGCGTTAATTCAATTGCTTCCGAAATAGAAGAAAAAGCTCAAAGTTTGATTAAAGGAAGTGTAGAAGCCATCTATGCCTTTAGACATCCATATGGTTGTTCACAAATGGGCGATGACCAAGAAAACACTAGAGAAATTCTTGCAGATTTAATCAATCATCCAAATGCTGGTGGTGTACTAGTATTAGGGCTTGGCTGTGAGAATTCTAATATTGATGTTTTAAAACCATATATTGAAAATAATGATGATAAGCATATTAAATATCTAGTTTGTCAAAAAGTAGAAGATGAAGTAGATGAAGCACTTAAGCTAATCAAAGAACTTGTTGATAACTGTAAGAGTGATACAAGAGAAGATGTTGATGTTTCAAAACTTGTGATTGGCATGAAATGCGGCGGATCTGATGGTTTATCTGGCATTAGTGCTAATCCTACTGTTGGAAGATTTTCTGACCTATTAATTTCCAAGGGTGGTACAACTATTCTTACTGAAGTGCCAGAAATGTTTGGTGCCGAAACTATTTTGATGAATAGATGCAAAGATAAAGAAACTTTTGAAAAAACTGTTAATTTGATTAATGACTTTAAGGACTACTTTAAATCACATAATCAAACAATATATGAGAATCCTTCTCCTGGTAATAAAGAAGGAGGTATCTCAACACTTGAAGATAAATCACTTGGTTGTACTCAAAAATCAGGTAGCGCTAAAGTGGTTGATGTCTTAAAGTATGGTGAAAAAGTTAAAGAAAACGGTCTTAACTTATTAAGTGCTCCTGGCAATGATTTAGTAGCTGCAACAGCACTAGCATCATCAGGTGCTCAAATTGTACTTTTCACAACAGGTAGAGGAACACCTTTCGCAAGTCCTGTTCCTACAGTCAAGATTTCTAGTAATTCTAGCTTGTTTAACAAGAAGAATAATTGGATCGACTTTAATTGTGGAAGTTTAGTTGATGGTGAATCGTTAGATAAACTTGGAAGCGATTTGTTTGAGTTTGTCTTAGATGTTGCCAGCGGCAAGAAAATAAAGAGCGAAGAAGCTAAGTATCATGATTTAGCTATCTTTAAACAAGGTGTAACACTATAGGAGGGATTATGAATACACTAAGCTATAAAACTTTAGAAGAAATTGGTTATGATGGTTATTTATTAAAAGATGCTCCTGAAAGAGTTCTTCAATTTGGTGAAGGAAACTTCCTTAGAGCCTTCGTTGATTATTTCATTGATATGATGAACGAAAAGGCTGGCTTTAATTCAAAGGTTGTTCTTGTACAACCTATCGCTAATAAAGAAGGCGGCTTTAAATTAAATGAAGTAATCAATTCTCAAGATGGTCTATATGATTTATATCTAAGAGGATTTAAAGATGGTCAAAAAATAAATGATAAACGTGTTATCTCTTGTGTAAGTAGATGTTTAAATGTTTATTCTGATTATCAAGCAGTTATGGATTGTGCAAAGAATCCTGACTTAAGATTTATTGTATGTAACACTACTGAAGCAGGTATCGCTTATGATGATTCTTGTAAATATGAAGATAGTCCAGCAAGTAGCTACCCTGCTAAGTTAACTAAGTTTATGTATGAAAGATATTTAAACTTCAAGGATGTTAAGGGTAAAGGATTTATTATTCTTGCTTGTGAGCTAATTGATGATAATGGCAAAAAGCTTGAGGAATATGTCTTAAAATATGCTGAAAAATGGAATCTTGGTGCTGATTTCATTAATTGGATTAAAAATGAAAATACTTTCTGTTCAACACTAGTTGATAGAATTGTTACTGGCTATCCTAGAAGTGAAGCCGAGGCTATTAATAATGAGAATGGCTATATCGATAACATTATTGATACAGGTGAAATCTTCGGTTTCTGGGTAATTGAAGGACCCGCTTCTATTAAAGATGAATTCCCATGTGAAAAAGCTGGTTTACCAATTCTAATTTGTGATAACCATAAGCCATATAAACAAAGAAAAGTTCGTATCTTAAATGGTGCACATACTTCATTTGTCTTAGGCGCTTATTTAAGTGGACAAAATATTGTAAGAGATTGTATGCATGATGAAGTAATTTCTTCATTTATGAACAAAACATTGTTTGATGAAGTAATCCCTACTTTAACTCTTCCAAAAGAAGATTGTATGGATTTCGCAAGACAAGTAATTGATAGATTCAAGAATCCATTCATTGATCATCAATTATTAAGTATTTCTTTAAATTCTACATCTAAGTGGAAAGCAAGAGTAATGCCTTCTTTACTTGGCTATGTAGAAAAGTTTGGTAAGCTACCTGCTTGTATTACAGCTAGCTTTGCCTTCTATATCAAGTTCTATAGTGGTACAGAGTTAACTGAAAAGGGCCTTGTAGCACATAGAGAAAATGGAGATGAGTATATCATTTCCGATGATAGGTCTATTCTAGAGTTCTATCTACAACATAAAGATGATAGTGTAGAAACTCTTGTTGAAAACGTGGCTTCTAATGCAGATTTCTGGGGTCAAGATTTAACAAAGATTCAAGATTTCACTAAGGAAGTCACAAGATACCTTAATGAAATCAACGAGTTTGGTGCATATAAGGTAATGAGCGAGTGTATTAAGTAGCATAGCTTTCCCTTGCGCTATGCTATCTTGATACAAAAGGTGGGTCTCCCCACCTTTTTTGTTTGTCAATTTTGAAAATTAATTTCTTCTTCTTTCAATATCTCGTAAGTTTTTAATTCACTTGAATCCAAATCTTCTCTATACATATCAATCGCATTAATCATTCTTCGATTATAGCTAGTGTAATAATAAATTCCCTTTTCCAATGAACAACAAGATGAATAAATAGTATATTCATATTCATTTTCTTTTACTTCGCAACATCCTTTTTGTTGTTCAACAGAAGTTAATAAATGAAAGAAAGCTGATACATTAGAATTTTCATTATCATCACTTTGAATATGACTCTTGATAAAACTAGCTCTTACAAAACGAGACTGAGAAGATAAGTCTCCTGGTAATCCTAGTCCTCCCATTCCTCTTGAATAGTTATTCAATTCTAAATCAGGATTAAATGTATTAGCTGGTTGTTTATCACTTAAATAAGCATAGTTATTTAAATTAAACATTTGAATTGGAAAAATTGGATTATTTGTAAGAACACCAATCTTATTGTCGTATACATGTAATCCATCTTTTGTACATTCTACTGTAATAGAATATTCTTTATCAGCTATTAGCCAATGTAAGGGTGAATTAGGCATTTGATCATTAAAATAAGTATCAATAAGATTAATATCATCAAGCGCTTCTTTTACTTCCTTTACACTAGAATAGTTTCCTAAGATATAGGGAATAAATTCAAACAAGGCAATATTCTTCTTGTTTACATCTAATTGTTTTGGATAACAGGCGTTGCCAACAAACGCAAGTCCAGCAATACCTAATCCTTTTTCATTCATGCCATCAAAATAAAGCGGATAGTTGTCGTAAACAAAAGCTACCCCCAACATCGCAAAATGCGTTTTCATTTCACCTTCGTGTCTTAAATTAAATATGTAGTTTCTTGGTGTAAAAGCTATCTTTTCACCATAAGAGAATTCATAGTCAAAGTTTCTTCCAAAATAAGAATTATAAGTTAAAGCAGTACACATAAACCATACCTCCTTATTAAGTATAACATTGTAGGTGTTGCGTAAACGCTTACATTTTTTTATAATGGAAACTGCAAAAGGAGTTTAAGTTTCCATGCATAAGGAAATAATTCTAAAAGCTATTGAATTATATAAGAGTAAGGGTCTAGCTTTCACATTAGATGAAATAGCCAAGGATCTACATATTTCTAAGAAAACAATCTATAAATATTTTTCTTCTAAAGAAGAACTATTAAACGGAATTGTTGAATATGGTTTTAATTCAATTTGGGAAAACAAGAAAGCTATTCTAGATGAAGATATTCCCTATCTTGATAAGCTAAAGAAATTGTTGATTGCCCTTCCACTTGATTTTGAATCAATTGATTTTAATGATTTAGAGCCATTAAAAGTTCAATATCCAAGTGTTTTTGATAATATTTCTAGACATCTAAAAAGCAATTGGAAACCGGTATTTGATTTTATAAAAGATGGAATAGAGAAAAAGATATTAAGGCAAGTTCCCTTATACATGATTGAAATAATGGTCACTTCCTCTATGAACTATCTTTTATCTAATTCAAGTAATATCTCTTATCAAGAATCTTTAAACGATCTTGCGGATATCATAATGAAAGGAATGATTTATGAAAAGAATTGACAATGATTGGGAGTACACTCCTTACTTCAATGATGATTTTAAGAATGGCTTAAATTCATATGAAAAAGTCAGAATACCCCACAATCCCAAAGATTTGCCACTACACTATATTGATATTAATGATTATCAGCTAGAGTGTGGTTATAGGCATCATATTCAAATTGATAATTTAGACAAAAGATACTTCATTAAGTTTGATGGTGTAGCACATATCTCTACAGTTTACATCAATGGCAAAGAGGCAAAAAGTCATTATTGCGGTTATACAGCCTTTAAGGTAGAGATAACTGATTATCTACATATGGGTGATAATTTGGTTTCGATTAAAGTAAACAGTAAAGAAAGCAATGATATTCCTCCTTTTGGTTTTGTGATTGACTATTTAACCTATAGTGGAATATATCGTGATGTATGGCTTATTGAAACCAATAAAACTTATATTGATGAAGTATTTATTAAAACAAATGATGGCTTAGATGGCATTCATGTTTCACTTAAATATGATGGTCCATTAGATAATTTAAAATTAAAAGCTCTAGTTAATAATCAAGAATATTTATTTGATTGTGTAGATAATATTGAAATTAAAATAGATAAACCAATTTTGTGGGAAGTTAATAAAGGACATTTATATAGTTTGAAACTTAGTCTTATAAATAATGAAGATGTTATTTATACAAATTCCTATAAGTTTGGATTAAGGAAAGTGTCTGTTGATGAAAATAACATTCTAATAAACAATAAAAAAGTATTCTTAAGAGGATTAAATAGACATCAATCATTCCCTTATATGGGATATGCCGCTAGCGAATCTTTGCAAAGAGAAGATGCAAGAATTCTTGATGAAGAACTTGGCGTAAATGTTGTTCGTACTTCGCATTATCCACAATCCCATTATTTTATTGATGAGTGTGATAAAAGAGGTATCTTGGTTTTTACGGAAATCCCTGGTTGGCAGCATATTTCTAAAAGCAAGTTTTGGAGAGATACTTGCCTAAATAATGTAGAAGAGATGATAAAGGAATATTATAATCATCCTTCAATCTTTATGTGGGGCGTTAGAATCAACGAAAGCCAAGATGATGATGAATTGTATACTAAAACCAACAATTTAGCTCACAAGCTAGATGATAGCCGTCCTACAAGTGGTGTTAGATATTTAGAAAAGAGTTCTTTATTAGAAGATGTGTATAGTTATAATGATTTCTCATATGATGGTAAAACTTCAGGTTGCAAGCAAAAGAAAGATGTCACTCCTGATTTAAAGAAACCGCTTATCATATCTGAAGCAAATGGGCATATGTTCCCTACTAAAAGCTATGATTCTTTAGAAAAAAGACAGGAACACGCTCTAAGACATGCTACTGTATTAAATAAAGCCATGGAAGATAATGAACATGCCGGTTGCATACAATGGTGTATGTTTGACTACCCTACTCATAAGGACTTTGGTAGTGGTGATAAGATTTGTTATCACGGCGTACTTGATAGCTTTAGGAATCCGAAGATGGCTGCTTATGTTTATGCTAGCCAACAGGATAAAACACCAGTTTTAGAAGTAGGCACTTCAATGGATATTGGCGATTATCCGGCAGGACAAATTCCTAGTTTCTATTGTTTCACCAACGGCGATTCAATAAAGCTGTATAAAAATGATAAGTTTGTTAAGGAATTTAAGAATACACCGTTTATTTCTCTTAATCATGGTCCAATTTTAATAGATGATACTATTGGTAATCTATTGGAAGAAATAGAAGGCTTTGATTCAAACAAAGCTAATGAAATAAGAATTTGTTTAAATGCAGCAGCTAAATATGGCATGGCAAATTTACCACTTAAATATAAATTAAAGTTTGCCAAAGTCATGCTTAAGTATCATATGTCGTTTAACGATGGTTACATACTTTATAGTAAGTATGTTGGCAATTGGGGTGGCGAGGCAACCAAGTGGAAGTTTGAAGCTATCAAAGATGGTAAAGTTATTAAAAGCGTAATTAAAACACCTGGTACATCTTTACATCTAGAAGCTATTCCTTCTAGCTACAAACTAATCGATAATGAGACTTATGACACAATTTCAATTAGAATTAGAATTTTAGATGAAAACAACAATCTAGCAAGCTACAGTCAACTTCCAATAAACATTTCTGTGAGTGATAGCTTAGAAATAATTGGTCCTAGTATTGTAACTCTTGAGGGTGGCATGGCTGGCACTTATATTAAATCAATTGGAAAATATGGAGATGGAACAGTCAGCATTTCTAGTCCATATTTAGATACTGTAACAATTCAAATTAAAATAGAGGAAAAATAAAATGAAGAATTTTAGCACAAAAGAAAAAGTTGCCTATGGCTTAGGTGCTGTTGGCAAAGACATGGTCTATGCTTTGTCTAGTTCCTACGTTATGTATTACTACCAAGATATTCTAGGATTATCTGCTACCTTTGTTGGTGTAATCTTGATGGTGGCACGTATTTTTGATGCGTTAAACGATCCTTTTATGGGTGTGCTTGTTGTCAAAACAAACACCAAATATGGCAAGTTTAGACCATGGATATTATCTGGTACAGTATTAAACGCTCTTGTTTTATACGCACTGTTTGCTGCACCATCATTATCACAAACTGGCTTAATGGTTTACTTTGCGATTATCTATATTTTGTGGGGTGTTACATATACGATGATGGATATTCCTTATTGGTCAATGATTCCAGCTGTAACTGAAAAGCCTCAAGATAGAGAACAATTATCAGTAATTGGTAGAACTTGTGCTGGTGTTGGCTCAGCCCTAATTCAAGTTGGAACAGTAATGTGTGTAGCTTTCTTAGGAGCGGGATCAGAAGTAAAGGGATTTAAATATTTTACCCTTATCGTGTCAATTATTTTTATTGTGACAGAATTAGTTTTATTTCTTTGTATCAAAGAAAAGAAATCCGATAAGAAGATGGAAACTACTACCGTTAAAGAAATGTTTAAGGCACTATTTAATAACGACCAAGCTATGGTTACAGTTCTTACAATTGTCTTAATCAATAGTGCGTTATATATCACCAGTAACCTAGTTATTTATTTCTTTAAATATGACTTAGGTACTGAAGTATGGAAAACAAATTATACTTTATTTACTACGGTTGGTGGAGGGTGTCAAATCCTTGGTATGATGGTTGTTTATCCTTTATTAAGAAAATTTTTATCTAACACTAAAATCTTTAAAACATCACTAATTATGGCGATAACTGGTTATATCTTACTACTAATATTATGCAAGAGCTCTCTAGCTCATAATATGGTTCTTCTTTGTATGATTGGAGCTCTTGTTTTTGCGGCAAATGGTATTCTAACCGTTTTAACTACTGTCTTCTTGTCTAATTCTGTTGACTATGGAGAACTTAAAACCGGAAGAAGAGAAGAATCAGTTATCTTCTCTATGCAGACATTTGTGGTAAAAGCTGCAAGTGGTCTAGCTGTATTTGTGACAGGCATTGGCATTGACTTAATTGGCCTAGTTGGAAATAGTGAGGATGGTCTTCCTACAGTACAAAGTGTTTCAACAATCGATGGACTAAGATACATGATGACACTTCTTCCTACACTTGGTTTATTAATAGCTCTAATTATCTTTTCTAAGAAGTTTATCCTAACTGACGATAAAGCTTTAGAGATTGCGGAAGAACTTAATCAAAAGAAGGAAAAATAAAAGTTGGAATTTCCAACTTTTATTTTGTGTCAATTGAATCCTTAAATACAACAAAGCGATCATATAGATATTCAGTCACAAAATTAATAAGCATATTCAATACAGTAACTAAATAACTATTCCATCCCAAATTTTCTACTAAGTGATTTCCAAGAATAGTTGAAAGCGGCGTAAATATGCAATAGTATATTGCCACCTTAGCCATCGCTACTGGCACGTTGCTTGCTGACTTAAATGTGAAGTTTCTATTTAAGGTAAAATTCCAAATAACTGACAATACTAAGGCTGTAAGATAACATGGCCAATAATTTAAACTAGTAAGTTCTGTTAATAGTGAGAACACTACCATTTCAATTATTCCAGCACTTGCAGAAAATAATGCAAATTTTATTGTTCTAAATAATTCAACGTGATTTTTAAAAAATTCTTTCATTCATTCACCTTCCAATATCCATTTTTATCACTACCTATTCTAGTAATAATTCCCTTTTCTTTCAAATTGTTTAAAGCTCTTTGTATAGTTCGTGTCGATTTAGAAAGCTCTTTTGCCATTTCTTCTCTTTTGATTCTATTATTTCTAAGCAGCAAGTGATAGACTTCTTGATCGGTTAGATTTAAAGATAAGTCATATTTAATATCGTTTTCTTTTACTTCATGCCTATTTTGATAAGCATCTTTTCTATATAAAATAAAAGTAAACCCTTCTTCATTATTTATGTAAGAATACTTAATTTTACTTTCCTTACATAACTTATCGATCCTTTTAAATCCACTGCCAAATTGATCGATCGTCTTATTTAAATATAGCATTTTTGTAATTGTGGCATTTCTAATACTAGATTGGCAATTTCCTTTAATATATTCCTCAGGCAAATATCTACTTGCGTAAGTTCCAGGGTTATAAATAGTAATTTTATCCGGATGGATACATATTTCATGATAACTGTTAGCAGTATATATCGCATGCGTAAAACTATTGGCCAACAATTCTCTTATTACTTCTAAGGGGATTTCTGGAGTTTCTACTCTTTTAAAGCCAACAATATCGCCTTTCCATCTTATATTTTTAGTGATGTAGGTTTCACATATATTAAGAAGATTAAAGATATTATCTTCAAATAGTTGAATATCTAAAAAAGTGAGTTTTTCATTAGTTGCAAATATAGCTGCTTTAACCGTTATTGGATGATTGTTCCCAAAAAGAGCTTCTCCAGCATTTGTGAGATATTCACCAGAAGCTAGGCCAAAGCGGTTTAAGATAATTGGTGTAGTATATCTACCACTAGCTAATCTACCGGCTTGAATCGCTTCCTCGCAAAACATTTTAATAGCTTTCTTATCAACTTGTTTAACCAAACATTTGCTTAAAGAGCCTTCCCATTTTTCTTTATATTCATTAGCTAAAAAGAACTTTCTAAGCTCGCTTGTGCTTGCTTCTCTATCCTCATCAGCCGTTCTAATATAATATCTTCCATAAGCTGAATAAGGCATTTCATTACCATTAAATTCCACTTTGATAACATTTGCATCATCTATTTTTTCTTCTTTAATAGTGGGATAAATCCTAGGACTAATTGATTCGTAAATGGTTCTAGAAACATCTCTTAAAGTCGATTCTGATATTTCTTGTCCAGTAACATCACCATTAGGCTTAATCCCAAAATATAATGTGCCTATTCCATGTTTATTTAAAATAGAAGATATTGATTTCATAGCTTCTTTTAATTCACCAGTACTCTTTTTAAATTCAATAGTTTCTGTTTCTTTTCCAAAATTCATAACAATTAAAATATATCATAATGTCACAGATATGTCACTGTATTGTCACTGTAAATTCTTATTATTGTATAGGTCCATTAAAGCTTTTTGTAAAACTTTGCTTAGTGAAATTTTATTCTTGCTAGCAAAATTATCTAACCAACTTGGTATTGTGCAATTCTTTCTAACAGCCTTTACGCTATACTTCATTGAATAAGTTTCCACATCCAATAGTATCAAACTAACAAAACCATTTTCATATTCATCGGCCTTAATATTCAAAATATTTGATGGTGTAGGCAAAACATTGCCATCTTCCAGTTCGCTTAAAAGCCAGCCACATCCAGCATCATTCAACATGTATAAAACTTCTTCTAAGCTTTCACCTTCCGTAACGCAGCCTTTTAAATCAGGAAAATTAGCTGTATAAGTACCATCGTTATTTGGATATATGCATGCAGGATAAGCACGTTTTAATATCTTTTCTTTCATAAGTTTCTCCTTTGCTTTAAACCAGCCTGTTTAAAAATTGAGTTAGCTGTATTTATATTTAAATCACCACCATGTCTAGGAATAGTTACTTTACCACTTTTTTGTTTTATGCTTATATTGATAATGCAAACCACAAATCGAATATAAATGCCAGCCATCATCAAAAATAATTCTTTCTATCTCTTTAAACTTCATACATATTATACACACTATACGCATTTTAGCCATATTTGTTACACCTCCTATATAGTTATTACTAAATAAAAATAAAATTCCTTCATCTTTATAAAAAACAATAAAAAAAGATATGACTTAAGTTTTAAAATCATATCTTTGTATCTAAAATATTTATTTAGTGTTTGTGTTACTTACACTATATACACACGTTTGTTTCTTATTGCTCCACCTTGAATTAGTAGGACAAGAAGAACTAGATGAAGTATTATTAGAAGTATTGTTATTATTAGAACTAAATTCTGATGTGATAGTTAGTTTTCCATCAATTGTCTTGTTGACAATATATCTACCGCTTTCATCTATTGTTCCAATTGTTCCTTCAGGGAAAGAAGCTGTGTATTCTCCTATTTCTGTTCCCTTAGCTCCTACTTCAATATTTGGAAATTCAACTACACTTGTATATCCTGAAACTGATTGTTCTTGCCCATTATAGGTAACGGTCTTTGAATTAGCAGTTAATGTCACATTTATATAAAATTCAAAATTAACTTCAACCGTTTCTCCAGGAATAGTTTCTATTGCCTTAGAAGCTTCAACAGGAGTATACATTGCAATCTCATTTGGCACAACGGTATGTGATTTATCAGTAGTTTCATAAGTATAAGATTCAATTAATTTATCAGAACCAGTCCAATAACAATTTACTTGAACTTTTCTAGGCTGTGCCACATAACTAGCGTATAAAACAGTACTGCTTTGAATCTCTATATCATCAGGTTTATACGCAGTTCCCTCAGATCTATCATTTGTATAAACTTTATCTATTTTATAAGTCATTGAGTCTACTTCTTTAGAAAGAACTAAATCACTTGGAGTAGAAATAGTTGTCTTTTGGGACAAAGTACTCATTGTTTGAACAAACATTCCACTACCAAATTGCTTATATCCCTTTTCATTTACATCTTCTACCATAAATAACACGTTAGCGACATTTAACGATTTAACTAAAGGCTTACAATAAAGTGCATAATCATCAGCATTTAATTTAACTAATTTATATGGAACAAGACTCGCACTTGTAACGTTACTTGGATTAAAACCTGCAGTAGTTGCTTGTGTTTTAAAAGCAGTACTTAAAACGCTATATAAATCAGTATCTTTTTTAACAGTACCATCGCTATTTACTCTATCGTTAACAGTCCAATCAAGTACCCTATTTCTTACATCATATGTTTCTTCACCATTAAAGTAAGCCATGTTAACCTTAACTGTTCCATATGTTTGATAAGAATCATCACCTGTAAAATTACTTGAAACAAATAGTTTGACTTCTTTTTCTTGAACTGATCTTTCAACAACATTAACAGTATAAGTTTCCGTTAGCCATCCTCTTAATAGCACATAATACTTATGTGTAACAGTAACTGTTCCTAATCCATGAGTTTCAATTACAGCTGCCGTAGAATGAACAAACATTTGATGAGAATCTGCTTCATATGCTATCGCAACATCGGAATTATCGGTCCACCAATCGTGTAATATGCCCTTGCCAGAATCGATATATCCATCATCGCCAAGTTCTACATCATAGGTTTTTATTCTATTTGAATCATCATCTTCAGCCATAACTGTAAAACTACAAGTTACCAATAATAGAAGTGCTAGTACTACCCTAAATAT
>CAVDDT010000021.1:0-48095 GCA_963607765.1 Paratractidigestivibacter sp.
CACCTTTTAAAGATTCTAAGTCTTCCCTGCAATTTGGAACTTTCCCATTATTTTTGGAAACTAACAGCTTACTTGCTTCAATAATATTATTGGTCTTATTCTTATATAAGCCAATTGGCCTAATAATATTTTCTACATCTTCCTTTTTTGCCTTACTTAAAGATAAAGCATCAGGATAATTATTAAATAAAACAGGTGTTACGCTATTAACTCTCTCATCTGTTGTTTGAGCACTTAATATAACCGCGATTAAGAGTTCAAAAGAATTATGATGAATTAGTTCACAATGAGCATTGGGATATAACTCATTTAATTTTTCTATAATATATGTACTATTATTTTTTCTTCTCATTCTTTAAAATGCCTTCAACATAGGCAAGAGAATATTTACGATAAGCTTCAGCGCTTCTAACCGCATCAATTAAATCATTCTCACCATATTTTTCGATCAAATCATTAACTTTAATCATTTCATTAGGTGTAAGAGGTCTACTAATCAAATCAGAAACAATATCATAAATATCTTTATGAATTGTTAAATCATATTGTTCCTCATCAAACTCAAAGATGTTTTCGATGTCAAAGGAAATTTTCTTATTAGCTTTAATAACTAAATAATGTTTAGAAACAAGAGAAGCCAAAATAATATCAAGCTTCTTTGTATTTATTTTTAATTTAGTACATAAATAGTCATAAGAAATTTCTTTATTAAATTCTTTACAATAGTCAATTAATAAAACAACAACGAATTCATCATTGCTTAAGTTTAATTTATCAAAATTTTCAATCAGCCAAACTCGGCGATTAAAATAAGGTTGTTTAAACCACTTTTTCATTATTTTTCACCAATAATTAACAGTTTTTCATCTTCAACAAAATCAGGAATTATAGAAACATTAAACCCAACTTCTTGCAATTTCGATACAATTAAGTTTACATCAAATACATTTTGTGTATGTTGTTCTGTAATCATGCCTTCAGGCTTATAAAAAGTAAAATGTTCGCTAATAGTCTTATCATCAATATCAGAATTAATTGTCCATTGATAGAAAGTGCTATCATCAATTTGTCCTTCTTCAATGTATTCTTCAGAAAATTCTTCTAATCTTTTCTTATTATGCATATCAAAAATAAATCTTCCATTTTTATTTAAATGGTTATAAACACATTTAAACATCGAAGACAATTCTTCTTCATATAAATAATTTATGGAATCGCATACGCAAAGAACTAAATCAAACGATTGTTTTAAATCAAAATCAATCATATTTAAAATACGATAATCTAAATCATAGTTAGAAGTAGCAACATCTTTCATTTCGTTTGAAATATCAGAAGCAATAACATCATATCCCTTTTGTTTTAGCTTATTAGCTAAAACACCAGATCCAGAAGCCAACTCCAAAACCGTTTTAAAAGGTTTTTCTTCTATATAATTAAGCCACAAATCAAAAGCATCTTCATCGCCTAGAAGATAATCATAATAATAAGCTAAAGCTTCATATTCCTTTACTTCTCTATCAGATCTTTCCATAAACCTTCCAAATCGTATTTTTCTCTTTCACCATCATAAAACAAATGTACAACAACACTACCAGCATCAAGCAAAAACCATTTTGATTCACTTGAATTAGAAGAAATCTTGCACTGGACATTAAGCTTTGCACATAATTCATCAACATAATTCAATACGGCATTTGCCATTCTAGCATTCAATACGGTACCAACAACAAAATAATCAAGATAAGGACTATTATCCTTAAAATTAATTACTGTAATATCAGAAACTTGTTTATCATCTAAAAGCTTTACAATTTCATCCTTTAATTCCATTAGTCATTACTACCTTTTATTTTCCATTTTTCTCTTAAAAGCCAAACAGCCTTCTTTAAATCCTTTTTAGCTACGTCAACAACTTCATCATCAATATGACGATTTTCTTCTCTTTTATCAGCTACATAAACAATCAAAGATAATTTATCATTTGAGTTACATACCGTATGATTATAGACAGCATTTAAAATATCCGAATCATGTAAATTAAATTTATCCATCAAATAATACTTACAAGTATAGGAATGCTTAACCTTCTTTGGACTATCAAGCTTAAGAGGATCATAGTATTTTAAATAAAGATCTTGTTCCTCTTCCGATAGTTCTTTAGTTAAATCATGAAACAAACCAGCTAAATAAGCTTTATTAGGATCTACATGATGATAATACGAAAGCTCTTTAGCAAGCTTAGCAACACCTAAAGTATGATTAAAACGTTCATCTGATAAATTAGTATGGACTAAATCAGCTAAAATTTCATAATTATTCAAAATAAATTTTCTATCTTTACTTTTAAGTAAATGAAAATCATCTATTTGCTTGCTCATGGAAGAATAATTTTCCCTTCTTTACTCTTTTTATAGAACACTAAAGTCTTGCCAATATGTTGAACAAGATCACACTTGCAATTCATGCATATACTAACTTCAATTTCATTTAAAGAAACTTCACAAGTTTTTAAAACATTAATCTTCACAAGTTCATTTGCTTTTAAGCATTCACTTAAGCTCTTGAATAAATTCTCATTTAAACCTTCTTTACCAATTTGAAAAGAACTGTTTAAATTAACTGCCAAACTTCTTAAATATCTTTTTTGTTTACCATTAAGCATTATATATTAACCTCATTACTATAAATTCTAATCTTATCATTAACTCTAATTGTTATATCACACTCGCCTTTTACTTTAAATAAGCCTAACCCTCTTAAATAAAAAGTTTTAAACTTTTTAACATGATACTTATTGTTTTCAAAAGGAAGAAGTACTAAATTCAAATTATCTTTATTTCTTTCTAGATAATTACTTGCATTCTCAAGTTTTGTACGATGAATATCAAGTTCATTATTAATCATAAAGGATATTGTTGCATTCTTTTTAGGATATATATCAAATTCAACCAAACCTTCCACAAAGTAACTTTGATTAGAATAAGCTTGAAAACTTGTAGCTTTAATTGTTTTTTTAGGAAGAAGCTTCTTAATTAACTTTGTATCTAAATAAGATAGATATGTATCTTCAGATATAATGCCTGGAGTATCAATAAACTCATAGCCATTAAACTTTAACGAATTAAACTTAATAGTAGTGTTTGGATAAATAGAAGTAGTTAATTTATTAGAACCAACAAGTTTATTAATAATAGTACTCTTGCCCGCATTAGCGTAACCAACAAAAACTAATTTCTTATAATCATTGATAGAATCAAAAAATAATTCATTAAAAGATTCATCATTCTTATAAGTAATTAGACAATTAATTTTATTTTTATATTTTCTTAAAGAATTAGAATATAGTTCGTTAATTTTATCATCGGTAATGTTTCTAGGAAGTAAATCCAATTTGTTTATAATAAGTAAAACATCTTTATCTTTGAATACATCTAATAAATCGATCTTATCTAAATATAGCCCGTCAAAACAATCAACAATAGCCACAAATAAAGCATTATTAATCTTTTTATATTCTTCAAATAATTCATCATTATTATTTACTCTTAAAACACCAGTTAAATCACCATAATGAGCAAGCCTAAAACATCTTTGACATGTATCAAAATCTACACTAGGCACATAGCCTTCTTTTGTTTTATCGGTGTATTGAAGAATTACACCACAACCTTTACACTTTTTCATGAAGAATATACTTAAAAATTAACCTTTCAAATGTTCTATTTATTTTCGTTGTAAAACTATCTACCTCACTAATTGGCTTAACATATATTGCATATATTCCAAGTAGTTTTCCACAAAGGACATCTGTTAATAGCTGATCGCCCATAATAAATACTTGTTTCCTGTTTAATCCATGTTTTCTTAATAACTTTTTTGCTTTAAAAGGAAGTGGTTTCAATGCCCAACAAATATATTCACAATCAATAGCGGAAGCAACTTCTTTAACTCTTTCGTTAGTATTATTAGATACTACAATCACATGAAATCCACTGTCTTTCAGTTTACGCACAAAAGCTTTTGCTTTATCTCCTGGGATTTTTTCAAAATATGGAGTAATCGTATTATCAACATCCAAAAAGATTGTATCAAAGCCCTTTTCTCTTAAACCTTTGATATCTAAATCTTCATAGCTTTTTATTAATAAATCTGGTCTAAAAATACTCATTGTTAATCAAATAAATCAGTTTGAACATATTCATTTTCTTCGCTACTATCTTCATTTAAATAGTTAGAAGGAAGTTCAATGAAATCAGCTTTTTTAATATCGCTTAAATCATCAAGAACATAACTATAGTCTTTTCTATCTACCGGACTTGAGAAAGTTGAATCAACATTCATATAAGGAATCTCACTAATAGAAAGAACTGAATTGTCATTGAAAATTAATGAACAGTATGAAGTTGTAACTTTGCAATTAATTAATCCATGTGGAGCAGTCTTAGTTTGTTTAAACAAACGATTGCCTTTGGCATTTCTGCTTGTAAGTTCTAAGTCTGAGAAATGCAATCTCTTAAACCCACCTCTATTAGAATTAATTAAAAC
Source organism: Paratractidigestivibacter sp. (assembly GCA_963607765.1). Lineage (GTDB taxonomy): Bacteria > Bacillota_I > Bacilli_A > Erysipelotrichales > Erysipelotrichaceae > Colivicinus. The sequence goes on from CAVDDT010000021.1 coordinate 4,549, forward strand.
TCCATTACCATCATGGTGATCACAAACAACAGAAACAAGGCTATCTTCTTTAACATTAATGCCGCCAACGCCCATTGCACGAGGAGCTAAATCCGATAAGATATCACTAGAGTACTTATTGTATCTGCCATCTTTTGATATAGTGATGATATCATCACCATCATAACATAGTGATATAGAAACAAGCTCATCATTAGCTTTAAGTTTCATAGCTGGCAAAGCTTTAGTAAATCTTGAAACATTAAATCTTGGAATAGAAGTCTTCTTGATCATACCGTTTTTTGTGGCTGTAAGAATAAAACAATAAGTATCAAAATTCTTAACAACAACGCAACCTACAATTTTTTCATTGCCTTCAGTCTTTACATAAGTAGAAACATGTTTACCTAAATCTTTAAACTTGCATTCGTCAATTCGATAAACAGGAAGATACAAATAATTACCTTTTGAAGTAAATATTAATAGCGTGTCTAATGTTTCAACATCCTTAACGCCAACTAAACAGTCGCCATCTTTTACAAAAGGCAAACTGCCGGCATTAGAATCATAAACACGTTTAGAAAATCTCTTGATATAACCATCTCTAGTCAAAGAAATATAACACTCTTCATTTGGTACCATAGCTAGTTTATCAATAACAATTTCCGAGACTTCTTCTTGAATCTCTGTTCTTCTTGGGACAATTACATCTTTGTTAATTTTTTCTAGCTCTTTGACTAAAACGCTATTTAAAACAACACTGGAATTAATAATAGCTTCAAGTTCGCTAACTTCTTTAGTTAAAGTAGAAAATTCTTCTCTAAGTTCACTTATATCAGTATTAGATAAACGATATAGTCTTAAGTTTACAATAGCTTCAGCTTGAACTTCTGTAAATAAGAAATTTTGTTGAAGCTTTTCCTTTGCATCTTTTTTATCGTTCGATTTACGAATAGTTTCGATAACACTATCTAATATAGAAATAGCCTTTATTAAACCATCAATAATATGTAAACGATCCTTTTTCTTATCTCTTAAATAAATGGATCTATTTAAAACAACTTCTTTTCTAAAAGCAATAAATGCATCTAAAGCATCAATTAAAGATAACAAAGTTGGAGAATGATTAACAATCGCAATATTGTTATAAGAATAGTTAACTTGTAAATCGGTATTCTTGTATAGATAATTTAGAATCATTTGACTATTAGCGTCTTTTTTAAGATCAACTACAATCTTTAAGCCATCCCTACCACTTTCATCTCTTACTTCAAGAATGCCATCAATTTCTTTAGATATAGAAATATCATTGATTCTTTTTACTAAATCACTCTTAATAACTTCATAAGGAATCTCTGTGCAAACAATTTGATTGTTGGTTTTGCCTTCAACAATCTCACATTTGCTTCTAAGGATTACTTTACCCTTACCAGTTTTAAATACTTCCTTAATCGCATTTTTGCCTTGGACAATACCACCTGTAGGAAAATCTGGCCCTTTAACAATTTCCATTATTTCATCAAGAGTACATTCAGGATGTTTGATTCGATATATCGTAGCACCTATAATTTCATTAAGATTGTGAGGTGCCATATTAGTCGCATAACCAGAAGCAATACCTGTTGAGCCATTAACCAGCAGCAAAGGATATGATGCAGGAAGAACAGTTGGTTCAAGTACTGTATCATCGTAGTTGTTAGTCATTTTAACAGTATTTTTATCTATATCATCCAACAATAGTGATGCGTTTTTAGAAAGTCTAGCTTCTGTGTAACGCATAGCAGCTGGTGGATCATCATCAATTGAACCATTATTGCCATGCATATCAATTAAAGGAAGATTAATCTTCCAATCTTGAGAAAGTCTAACCATCGCATCATAAATACTAGAGTCACCATGAGGATGAAAAACACCCATGATTTGTCCTACAGCCTTAGCAGACTTACGATGAGGCTTTTCACTAGTGTTACCATCAAGATACATTGAATATAGAATTCTTCTTTGAACTGGCTTTAAACCATCTCTAGCATCAGGCAAAGCTCTCTCTTGAATAATGTATTTAGAATAAGCGCCAAAACGTTCAGACATAACATCATCTAAAGCTTCGGTAATATTGTTTTCAACAATTTCTTCTTTCTTCTTAGCCATGTCTTTCCACCTTGTAATCTTCTTCTAAAGTAAAATCAATATTTTCTTCAATCCACTTTCTTCTAAGTTCTGGCTTATTGCCCATTAAAACACTAATTTTGCGTTCACATAAAGCAGCATCATCGATATTAATTCTAATCAAAGTACGCTTACTAGGATCCATGGTAGTATCCCATAATTGATCAGAATCCATTTCACCAAGACCCTTATATCTTTGAATATCAAACTTTCCAGGATGCTCAGCCCTGAATTTATTAAGTTCTTCATCAGAATATAAATATTCCATCTTATCTTTCAACTTAACGCCATATAAAGGAGGCATTGCAACATAGACGTGTCCCTTTTCGATAAGTTCTCTCATAAAACGATAAAAGAAAGTTAAAAGCAAAACTTGAATATGTGCACCATCAGTATCCGCATCGGTCATAATAACTACTTTATCATAATGAATATCATCAACATCAAAGTTAGCACCAACACCAGCACCTAGACAATGAATAATAGTATTTAACTCTTCATTTTTTTCAATTTCAACAACACTTGCTTTTTCGGTATTTAAAACTTTACCTCTTAAAGGAAGGATAGCTTGATACTTAGAATCACGACATTTCTTTGCACTGCCACCTGCTGAATCACCCTCGACCAAGAAAAGTTCCAAACGCTTATAATCTTTACTTTGAGCAGGTGCGAGTTTTCCACTTAAAATTTCCTTTGCCTTGCTAGAACTCTTTTTGCCAGCTCTAGCTTCATCTTTAGCTTTTCTAGCAGCGTCTCTTGCTAAAGCAGCTCTTTGAATCTTTTTAATTAAAGTAATAGCTAATTCTTTATTTTCATTTAAAAAATACATCAAATGTTCAGAAACAACATTATCAACCGCATTTTTAGCTTCCGGTGTGCCTAGTTTGCCTTTTGTTTGGCCTTCGAATTGAAGCAAACTTTCAGGAATTGTCACAACAATGATACTTGTAAGCCCTTCTCGAACATCGCTTCCTTCAAAATTTTTATCTTTCTCTCTTAACAAGCCGTTTGTACGTGCATAATCATTAATAGTTTTTGTAAACGCTGTTTTATAACCAACTTCATGAGTGCCACCATCCTTGGTGCGAACAAGGTTAACATAAGAAAAAGTATTTTCTTGATAACCATCTGTATATTGGAAAGCAATATTAACATTGATTCCATTTGATTCACCAGAAAAAATAACAGGATCATGTAAAACATCTTTATCTTCATGAAGATAATCCATGAAAGCTCTTAAACCATCTTCATAGTGAAATTCTTCTTCTTCATCATGAATATGGTCAATTACTCTTAACTTAACGCCTTGCAAAAGGAAAGCTTCTTCTTGAGCTCTTTCACAAATTGTACTAAAAGAAAAAGTTGTTGTTGAAAAAATTGTATCATCCGGCAAGAAAGTAACTTTAGAACCAGTTCTATTGGTAGGCCCTAAATCTTCTAGTTTGCCTATTTTCTTTCCGCCATTTTCAAAGTGCATGCGATATTTTCTTTTATCTCTACATACTTCAACATCACACCACTTACTCAAAGCATTAACCACACTAGCGCCAACACCATGTAGACCACCTGCTGTTTTATAGCCTCCATCTTGAGAAAATTTTCCTCCAGCATGAAGCACTGTAAAAATAACTTCCAAAGTATTCTTACCAGACTTATGCATTCCAACAGGCATGCCTCTTCCAAAGTCAGTTACCGAACAAGAACCGTCTTTATTTAGTTCTATAATAATTTCTTTGCCAAAACCATTTAAGGCTTCATCAATTGCGTTATCAACAATTTCCCATACTAGATGATGTAAACCACGATAATCAACAGAGCCAATATACATGCCCGGTCTTTTTCTTACGGCCTCTAATCCTTCTAATATTTCTATACTACTATCGTCATAATTATTCATCCTAACAATTATAACAAAACTACCATTGATTTTGTTATAATGTTTTTGTTATGAAAATCGTATTATGGCTTATTATAGGCTACTTAATTGGTTCAATACCATGGGCTTTAATCATAGGCAAAGTATTCTATAATGTCGACATTAGAACCAAAGGGTCTGGAAACCTTGGTGGTACAAACGCAGGAAGAGTTTTAGGAAAAAAAGTTGGCATTATTGTAATACTATTGGATGCTCTAAAGGCACTAATTGTTATGATTATCGCAAATGCTCTAGCTCCAGAATGTGCAAGATATGCAGGACTTGCGGTATGCATTGGACACTGTTTCCCAGTATTTGCAAATTTCAAAGGTGGTAAAGCAGTAGCGTGCTCAATGGGTTATATTCTAGGAATTGCACTATTTATAACTCACGACTTTATCTTTACATTCTTATTCCCGGTACTTGTCTTTCTGATTGTCTTGTGTTTAAGCAAGTATGTATCTCTTGCTTCAATGAGTGCACTTGTATTTGCGACAATTATGGGCTTTCTTACTTACAAGGACAATAGTTTAGCTGTATTAGTATTATTATTAACATTGTTTGTAATATTTATGCATCGAGCAAATATCCAAAGATTAATACAAGGAAATGAAAATAAAGTAAAATGGATAAAATAAAACGGATGGAAACATTCGTTTTTATTTTGCATAATAAAAAGCACTTTTCAGTGCTAATTATTGACCCATTGATTTCATGATAGCTCTAATTTGAGCTTCAGAAGGCTTACGACCCATCTGCATGTACATAGCTCTAATCATTTTTTCGTTGATTGGAGGGTTTTCTTTGATTTGTTTCTCAAAATAGTGTCTAGTGATAAAGAAACCAGCAACACCACCGATAACAAGTCCTAATACTAAGTATCCAATTGATGCAAGCATATTTTTAATCTCCTTTAATTTTTATTTATTTTAGCACAAAAGTGCTTATAAACTAATGATACCCGATGAGGCAAATTTCCTGACACGCTGATCAGGTGGGACAGCTATATATACCTTCAGGATTCCTATTTGAAACAGGCCTTCAACACCAGTATATAACGCGCATGAGTCCCGAATTTAAATTGTAGGAATTTAACAACTCACCAGGCTTCTTAATTATATAAAAGTAATAAAGTATTAACAGTCTTGACTTTAAGAAGCGAATGGAGTAAGCATCTTACGATATGTGTCTTCAAGTTTCTTAACATCACTATCTGTATAGTTGCTTCCAGTCCAAGTAGTGCCGATTTGTGAAGAAGTGATTTCTCCATCAACAATTGTAAATACATGAGGAGTTTGAATTTGTTTCTCACCATCTTCTTCAGCTAAAACATCATATAAAATTTCATATAATGTATCGTAATTATCGGTGCCTAAAATAGGATACGTCTCACTTTCAGCATCGATATAATAAATATAAACACCTAGTTCATCAGCTACTTCATTTAAATATTGCATAGCTAATTGACAATGACTGCAACCGGTTCTGCTTAGTACAAACACACCATAGCCCTTTTCATCAACTGTACGTTTTAATTCAGAAACAGTTGTGCCAAGAAACATATGACCAGTAGATTTTAAGTTTTGATAACCAGACATGTCAGCTTTATATGTTTCAAGAGTAAAGCTAGTAGATAAATCAGGTTTAGGATAATCACTTGAGCAGCCCACTAACATAAGCAAAACAAGTAGTGTGCTTAATAACCTTTTCATTAGAATTTTACCCTCTCTATCTTAATTGAATCATATAAGTCATTAATAACTTTAAAATCAGCAACTTCATCAAGAAGAGAAACACCAGCAGAAACCGCATTACCATATGTGAAAGCTTCTAAAGAATTAGCGCCCTTAAGCTTTGACCATAATATTCCAGCAATCATGCCATCATTTGTACCAGTAGAAGTTTTATGAGTTTCTTTTAAATGTTCACACTTGTAGTAACATCCATCTTCAAATAAATACGATGCACTATGAGCACTAGAAAACAAGAAATAATTAACTCCCATTTCGATATATTTCTTACCTGTAGAAATGATATTCTCTTCATTCATATCAATATCTAAATTATCCATCTTGATTAGATAAGGCTTAAACCCACAAGCCTTTTCAACAATTTTATTATCAGTATCAAGAATGACTCTTACATTAGAATTAATAAGATTTTTAATTGTAGAAACAATTGTATCGCTCAAATTATCTTGAATATTGCCAGAAAAAACAACATAGTCATTATCAAATATTTGCGTAGTACGAGACATGAATTTATTAAACTCTTCTTCAGTAATATTAGGACCTTTGGCATTTAAACTAGTTTCCTCTTTAGCCTTTATTTTGATATTAATACGTGTATTATCTCTAATAGAAGTAAATTGAGGCTGAATATGCTTATACTTGCACAAAAGTGAAATATAAAATTCCTTTGTAAAACCGCCTAAAAAGCCTAAGGCAACCGAATTGATTTTTAGCTTATCAAGAAACTTAGAAACATTTACGCCCTTTCCAGCCGCATCATAATTTTCTAATTCGCTACGATTCATGGTACCTGTTTTTAGTTCATCTAAATTTAAGTAATAATCCAATGATGGATTTGTAGTTATCGTGTAAATCATAAAATAATTATATAATAATTACATGGAAATAAAGAAATTATTTAACGATTATAGTGGCCAAAACATCGATATTAAAGGCCTATCAACCAATTCTAAGACCGTAAAACATGGCGATCTATTTATTTGTATAAAGGGTGCAAAAATAGATAGACATGATTTTATAGATGAAGCTATTAAAAATGGTGCTATAGCTCTAGTGACAAATAGGGATGTCAAGGTAAGTGTACCTTATATTAAAGTAAATGATGTAAATGCAATATATGAAAATATCTATAGAACTTTCTACGACAATCCACAAGATAAATTAAAGTTAATAGGTATTACTGGAACAGATGGAAAAACTAGTACCACAACTATTATTCAAGAACTAATTGGCAAAGATATTTGTGGATATATTGGCACAAACGGCTATTCATATGGCGACTTTATTGGCGAAACAGATAACACTACACCCGGAATTGAGTCAATGTATAGAATTCTTAAAGAATTCGTGGACAACGGATGCAAATATGTAGCGATGGAAACATCTTCAGAAGCCTTTTATTATGGTAGATTAAAGAATTTTCATTTTACAGTTGGTGGCCTTACCAATATTGATAAGGAACATCTAAATACTCATAAAACGCTTGAAAACTATATTAACTGTAAAAAGATGTTATTTAAACAATCCGATATGTCAGTTCTTAATAGTAATGATAAGCACTATGATGAAGTTAGAAATGATATAAGCAATTATCAATCATACGGTTATAAAAAAGAAGACAATCTATATATAAAAGATTATAAAGTAGAGCCAAACAAGACTTTAATTTCTTATATATATAAGAATAAAGAATATAATATTGAATCACCATTATTGGGTGGTTTCAACATTGAAAATCTTGCATGTGCCCTATTAACTTGTTTAAACTTAGGGTTTGATATAAACTACTTATTTAATAATTTAAATAAGCTCACAATTTCAGGCAGAATGGAATCAATTAACTTAGGTCAAAACTTCTATTGCTTAGTCGATTATGCGCATACTCCAAATGGATTAACCAGATTGTTTGAATTCACAAATAAACTGAATGTAAACAAGAAAATAGTGGTTACTGGCAATGCCGGAGAAAGAGATGCTAGCAAAAGAAAATATGTTGGCCAATTATGCTCATTAAATAATGACCACGTCATATTCTGTTACGAAGACCCTCGTTTCGAAGATCCTTATAATGTTGTTAAAGATTTAACTGAATTAATTAAAGATAGAGATAATTATGAAACCATTATTGATAGAGAAGAAGCGATAAATAAAGCAATTAATATGGCTAATGAAAAAGATTTAGTCATGATACTTGGAAAAGGCGCCGAAGATTGGCAAGAAATCAAGGGCGAATTTATCGAATTTAATGATGTAGAAAAAGCTTCACAAGCAATATTAAGAAAGCTAGGAAAATAATTCCTAGCTTTCTTTCAAAATATAATCCAATAAGCAAACACAGCCATTGTAGATATCATCGTAAGCTTTATTAAAATCTCTTGTGTACCATGGATCGCTAACATCTCTATTTTCGTTAGTGTATTCTAACAAAAGATGCACCTTATTATTTGGATCATCAATAATTCTATTTAACCATCTAATATTAGAACTATCCATACAAATTAAATAGTCAAAATTATCATAATCATCTCTTCTAAAAGTTCGAGCGGTTTTGTTGCTTGAATCAATTCCCTTTTCACTTAAAAGTTCTTTAACAGGAGGATAAACAGGATTGCCATATTCTTCATCACTTACAGCACATGATTCAATATAAAAGTTTTCTCTTAATCCTTTATTATCAACAAGCTTTTTCATGATAAATTCAGCCATAGGACTTCTACAAATATTGCCGTGACAAATAAATAATATTCTATACATTTTTGTCTTTATCGATAACATCGACAATTTCTCCAACAAATACGATATGTGGTTGCCAACCACCATTAAAATCAGGATACACATTAGGCATAGAAGCATAATATTCTTTTATATCATCTGACAAATCATCTTTTGAGAATTGATGCTGATAGAGTTTCTTACAAAGAAAAGAAAGATTAGCTTCTTTATAAGTAACACCTTGTTTAAATTCTATTGGATTTAAACAAGTTTTAGAAACTTTGTCTTCGTCTCTTCCAGAATGAGAGCCGATATAAGCTAAAGCTTTTTTATATTCTTCAGGAAAAAAACTAATAGTAAAATAATCATTTTCCTTCAAAAATTCGCTTGTATATCTCGCTGGGTGAACATATATTGTAACAGTAGAAATGCTTTTGCCATTCTTCCCCCAAATATTACCAAGAGAGCCCCAACTTAATGTACAGCAATTAAAATTATTTATATCTCCTGAAGAAACAATAGCCCAATTTTTATCAAATAATTCAAAAACTTTATATTCTTTTTCTTTATAGTCCATAATAAAACCTCTTATAAAAACTACTTAATTCAATGAATTAAGTAGTTTAATCTTATCTTAAATTAGCGTTATATCTCTTGTTTAACTCTTCGAGAATCTTGTTATGTGGAACATCAACATCACTTGTCTTTAAGGTCTTTGTCGTATCTTCATAAACAATATTTAAAGAAACAGACTTAAATCCAAAATCGATATGTTCACCCTTATATACATCAAACACTTTAACACTCTTAACAAGAGCTCCGCCAGCTTTCTTAACAACCTTCAGCAACTCTTCAGCCTTTACATCATCACTCAATACTATCGAAATATCTCTAGAAATAGAAGGATATTTGCTTACAGTTGGACAATGAGTCTTAGCAGGCTTAGAATTAATAAATTCATCTAAAATCAATTCGCAATAGTATGCATCTTTAAGTTTAAGTTTAGATTCATATGATGGATGAAGTTTTCCTAAAATGCCTACAACCTTGTTGTTCATTTTAATCAAGCAAGATACACCAGGATGGAAATGTTCAACATCCAAGTCGTTTTCGCAAATACTTACTCTTCCCTTTTCAAATCCCAATTTGTCTAATAAGCCCATAATTAAGCCCTTTAATACATAAAAGTCAGACTTAATAGTTACATGTTTAATATCACTATTCAAATAAGTTCCGTTTAAAACAACACCAAGTCTTTCCTCTTCGTGGTCATTAAAGTAAACTGAAGAGATTTCATAGATATTAACATCACTATTATAATGTCCTAAATTGTATGACAAAGTTTCAAGAAGAGAAGGCATTAAAGAAGTCCTAATATATTTTCTATCTTCTGATAATGGAGATAATAATTTAACAGCTTCACCATTTTTTAAAACAGCATTATCTTTATAATTATCACTAACCAAAGTATATGTTCTAACTTCACTTAGGCTATTATACATAAAGTAATTTCTAATCACTCTTCTAATGCTTTGAACAGTAGATAATCTACCTACTGTTTGAGGCATTAAAGGAAGCGTTGACTTCAAATCGTCAAAGTCGGTTAAACGACAAATTTCTTCATCAATATCTTCTCTGATCAAAATATCAGTACGATAACTAGGAATATGGCAAGTAAATGAACCATCTTTAAATTCTGGCTTAAAATCTAATGCCACAAGTACTTCTTTAACTTCATCTTCACTATATTTTTTACCAACTAAAGTGTTTAGATGATCCATACTTTCTATTACAGTAACAGGAGAATAATTATCATCTCCTTCTTCAACTGTCTTTTCTAAATCTTTTGCATCAGCGTATTCAACTAATAATTGAACAGCTCTATCCATTGCCTTAATTTGAGAAAGAGGTTCTAAACCCTTAGAATACCTAGCAGCAGCTTCTGTTTGAAGGCCTAGACGATTGCTTGTACGTCTAATTTGTGCATGATCAAAACAAGCTGATTCAACAAGGATTGAAGAAGTATCATCAAGAATCTTAGTAGCATCACCGCCCATAATACCAGCAATACCAATAGGATTGCCATCGCTTGTAATCATTAAATCACCTTTTTGAATATTATATGTGACTCCATCAAGTGCAGTATATTCACATTCTAAATCATCTCTTACAGCAATGTTTCTATTTGGATTGCTTCTCAAATCATAGAAATGCATTGGTTGGCCAGTTTCAAGCATTACTAAATTAGAAATATCAACTAAGTTGTTTATGCATTTAATACCATTTGACTTTAATATCTCTTTAATCCAATCAGGGGATTCCTTAATAGTTACGCTATTTATCACTTTAGCCAAGAAATGAGGACAATTCTTTGATTCTAAAGAAAGCTTAAAGTTTGTATCAGTGCCAACATTACTAGCCCCAGTAAATTCAGGCAATGTACAAGGTCTTCTTAAAATAGCCGCTATTTCCTTAGACATATTAAACATAGCTAAGCAATCTGGTCTATTGGCATAAATTGAAAAATCTAAAATTGTATCATCATAGCCAAGTTTCTTTAAAATATTTGTTTCACCAACATTAAAACTATCATCCAATTCTTCAATACCATTATGTGAACAAGAATTCTCATCAAGAAGAGATTCATCTATTCCAAGTTCCAATAAAGAACAAAGCATGCCATTGCTTTCTTGACCTCTAATAACACCTTTTTTAATTGTTCCACCTGGAAGTATTGCACCATCTTTAGCGACAATTACTTTTAATCCAGCACGACAATTTGGGGCACCGCAAACAATATTTAACACTTCATCACCAACATCAACGGTAGTTAAATGAAGGTGATCAGAATCAGGATGATCAACACATGTCAATACTTTGCCAACAACAAGATTTGTTCCCTGTCCAATATGATCAACTGATTCAACTTCAAATCCGGCTTTAACAGCCTTGTCCATGATTTCCTCATAAGTTAAATCACTAATATCAATAAATTTACTTAACCAATTTAAACTTAATTTCATTATTAGTTACCTCTCTTGAATCCATTTAAGAAACGCAAATCATTAGTATATAAATCTCTTATATCCATGATTCCATACTTAAGCATAGCAACTCTTTCAATGCCTACTCCAAAGGCAAATCCAGTATATTTCTTAGAATCAATTCCAGCTGCTTCCAAAACATTTGGATGAACCATGCCGGAACCCAAAATTTCAATCCAACCAGTTCCCTTACAAATTGGACAGCCCTTTCCTCCACATGAGTGACAAGTCATGTCTACTTCAAAAGAAGGCTCAGTAAAAGGAAAATAAGATGGTCTAAATCTAATCTTCGCATCATTTTTAAATAGTTCATGAATCATCAATTCAAGAGTACCTTTTAAGTCAGCAACAGTAATATTCTCGCCAATAACAAGTCCTTCGCATTGCATAAATTGATGAGAATGGGTCGCATCATCGTCATCTCTTCTATATACCTTTCCAGGGCAAATAACTTTAATAGGTAGTTTATCGTGTTCTTTTTCTAAAACACGCATTTGAATTGCTGTGGTTTGTGATCTTAAAAGTCTATTAACGTCAACATAGAAAGTATCTTGCATATCTCTAGCAGGATGACCTTCTGGAGTATTAGCACGAGTAAAGTTATATTCATCAAGTTCAAGTTCTGGACCTTCTGCCACGTTATATCCCATGCCGATAAAAATATCTTGTAGTTCTTCTTCGACCAAAGTTAAAGGATGAAGCGTACCAGTAATCGGAGTAAATTCATCAAGGGTAATATCAACTTTTTCTTTTTCAAGTTGAGCTTTTAAAATAGCAGCATCCAATTGTTCTTTCTTTTCTTCGATAGCACTTGTGACACTAACCTTTAAATCATTCACCAATTGGCCAAACTTAGGCTTCTCTTCAGCACTTAAGTCTTTCATTTGACTCATCAAAGCAGTGATTTTTCCTTTTTTAGAAAGATATTCAATTCTTAATTCATCTAAGACTTTACTATCTTTAACTTCTTCAATAGCTTTTAAAGCTTCCTCTTTAAGAGTTTTCAAATCATTCATAAAATGTCTCCTCAAAATAAAAAACCGCGACTAGGAACGAAAAATCGCGGTACCATCCTAATTCAGCAAAAGCTGCACTTTTAAACTATAACGCGTTACCGGACATAAGTCACATCATAAAGGTGAATTCACTTACTTTTTATAGAGCTTGCACCATCCTCTATTCGCTATATATCATAAGCTACTACTTCTTTATTGTTTTACTTAACTATAATATCATAAAAAAACGATGTTTTTTAAACATCGTTTTATGCATCATCTGTAATTAGTTAACTGATAAATCAACTTTAATGCCAGGGCCCATATTGCTTGACATTGTAACACCAGTCAAATAAGCACCTTTAACTGCAGCAGGTCTAGCCTTAATAATAGCATTAGCCAATGCGTTAAAGTTAGCTTCTAAGTCCTTAACTTCGAAACTTGACTTACCAATTAGGCAGTTAATGTTGCCATCTTTGTCAACACGATATTCAACTTTACCTTTTTTGATTTCAGCAACAGCAGCAGCTACATTAGGAGTAACTGTACCAGTCTTAGGATTAGGCATTAAACCCTTAGGGCCTAAAATCTTACCTAATTTACCAAGTTCACCCATCATATCAGGAGTAGCAACGATTACATCGAAATCGAACCAACCACCCTTGATTTTATCAAGGATTTCCTTATCGCCAACGTAGTCAGCACCAGCAGCCTTAGCTTCTTCCATCTTAGCACCTTGAGTTACTACAAGGACTTTTTGGCTTCTACCAGTACCTGCAGGAAGTACCATAGCACCACGGATTTGTTGTTCAGCATGACGAGGATCAACATTTAACTTAAATGAAACTCTAATTGGAGCATCATATTTAACTGTAGTAGTCTTCTTAGCTAATTCGCAAGCTTCAGTAACTGAATACTTCTTAGAATTATCAATAAGACTTAATGCATTCTTATAACCTTTAGATCTCTTCATGATTAACCCTCCACTTTGATGCCCATGTTTTTAGCTGTGCCTTCGATGATACGCATAGCAGCTTCAACATCATTAGCATTTAAATCAGGCATCTTATATTCTGCGATTTCTCTTAATTGAGCATTTGTGATAGTACCAGCAGTAACGCTATTTGGAGTACCACTTGCTTTTTGGATATTAGCAGCCTTCTTTAGTAAAAATGCAGCTGGAGTAGTCTTTAATACGAAATCAAATGACTTATCTTCATAAGCTGTGATAACAACTGGAACAATATCGCCATGTCTGTCCTTAGTTTGATCATTAAATTGAGTACAGAATTGAGGCATATTGATGCCAGCACTTGCAAGAGCAGGACCTGGTTTTGCTTGACCAGCTGCGAATTGCAACTTACAGATTTTTGCAACCTTCTTTGCCATATATTTTCCTCCTTATGGTTGTGGGTTTAACGGAGAAGTTGCTCTCCTTCCACATGCTTATAAATTTTATTATGAAATAGTACTTATTTCAATAGTTTTTTAATACCTAAACCATCTTATCCACAAAAAGAAATACAATATTCTAGTTCTAATTGCCAAACGTAATTTAAAAATCGTTTTCTTTTGTAAAAGTGGTATATCAAGTGAGCTAAATAATTTTAATAAATGATTCTTACGATAATCTTTAAAATAAGTATTTACTATATGATAAATAAAGTCGCATAATTCATGCAAATCTCTTTTAGAGGCTCCTTTAGAAAGATACGCAAATTTTCCAAGAACCATAAAAACGAATAATTCAAAATACTCTTTGCTATTGCAAATGCCTTTTTTGAAAGCTTTAAAAATAGCTTCTTCAAGTGATGCATAAGGCAAACGATATGTTTTTAAGCCAAGTAAATTATGACTCGCGCTTGAAGAATGCTGTACATAATAATATTCGCTTGCAGGCAACACATCTATCTTTTCGCAAACTCCAGAAAAATATAAAGAAATAGGTATATCTTCTTCTCTTACATCTTTACTTTCATAGAAACGGATATCATTGTCATCAAATAGAGATTTTTTATATAGATGACAAGCAACCAAAGAAAGTTTAAAAGCCCACTGTTCATCCTTAAATCTTATGTATTTATCGGGAACAATTTCCTTTAGAAGGTTGCCATCTATATCAACATATTTCAATCCAGTGATAATAAAATCAGAATCCTTTTCTCTTGCCTTTAAAACAAAATCTCTTATGTAGTTTTTGCCAACATAATCATCTCCATCAACAAAAGTTAAATAATAACCAGTTGCCTTAGAAATTCCGATATTTCTTGCGATTGAAACACCCTCATTTTCTTTATCAATAAAAATGATTCGATGATCTTTCAAGACAAATTCTTCAATAATACTTTTAGTGCCGTCGCAGCTGCCATCGTTAATAACGATAATTTCAATATTTGAATAAGATTGAGCAATTAAAGAATCAAGGCACTTTCTAATATATCTATCATTATTGTAAGTAGGAACAATAATCGAAACCTTAAATTCTTCCATACTAAGCGATATCAATATATAGTTCTTCTAAAACATCGTTATATTTATAGACGATTTTGACTTTATTGTCTAAAATATCAACACTTACACATTTTCCTTTTAGATTGATAACCTTCTTATAAAGTTCCTTTTGTTCGTCATTATATTTACTAAAATCATCACTAGTAAATAAAACAGAACCAAATAATCCATTAACGAAAGCTAATTGTTTCTTTTGTTCGTCAGTTAATTTAGTATTATCATCCCTCAAAATAAACACATCAGGGTCATTTAAGAAAGCACGGTTATTAAGTTGTC
The DNA here is from genome assembly GCA_963607765.1 of Paratractidigestivibacter sp. GTDB lineage: Bacteria > Bacillota_I > Bacilli_A > Erysipelotrichales > Erysipelotrichaceae > Colivicinus. The sequence goes on from CAVDDT010000021.1 coordinate 19,898, forward strand.
TTCTAAAAATGCTAGTAAGCATCGTATGCCAAGTAGAATTACGTTCATTATGCATAAAATGCATATAAAATTTATCGTCATAATCCAAAGAAACATCTGGTCCAACTCTACAATAATCAACTCTTCCAAAAGCACTAGCACAAGGAACACCGCAACCTAGAATCAGCTTATCTTTACATAATTCTCTTAAAAATCTCATGCCATCAGCCATGACTTGGCCTCTTGGTTTATCGCTTCTTGAATAAACACAACATGAATATAAGAAATCAAGCTTAACTAAGTCAAAGCCCCAATCGTTAAAAATAGTATCAAATACTTTCTTTAAATATTGTCTAACTTCTACTTTATAGATATCTAAGCCATAAAAACCAGACCAATTAGATCCACAATAATAAGGATCACCACTTTCATCCTTAACAAACCAATCCTTATGTTCGTTGAATAATTTAGATTTATTTTCACCGCTAAAGGGAGCAAGCCAAAGTCCTGCTTTATAGCCTTTTTCATGAATGCTTTCAACTATTGGCTTTAAACCATTTGGAAATTTATTTGAATCAACTTCAAGCCAATCTCCGACATAAGTTTCATAGCCATCATCAATTTGAAACATATTCGCATCATCATCTAAATAATCCAGGCCATCCAAATCACTTAAAATAATATTTTCATTAATGTTTTGATAATGATTGTACCAAGAAGTGTAGCCTCTTAAAGGATCACAAGTTGGCTTGTCAATATTCAACAATTCAAAGTATTTATCAAACACTTCATCTTCTTTTCCATTTAATAAACAAATATTTATAGCAGTAAAAGAATCGCTGGTTGTATAGCCGTTTAAATCAGGTATAAAAGATAGGCCATAATTTTTGTCAAAAACAAAACGTGTAAACGCAAAATCTTCATTTAAAGAACCATAAAATTTATAGTCATCATTATTTCTTATATACAAGTAAGTCCAACCATGATTATAGCCACTCTCGCATGGATATTCGGCAAAATTATAATCACCATAGCGATCAAAATGATACTTGTTTAAAATAGCTTTTTTAAAAGGAATTTTATTAATACCATAGTTAATAGTGTTTAAACCACTTTCATAAGAATACGTCCAATCAGAATAGCCATTAAAGAAAATATAATCATCATCATTAAAACTGCATGGATAATTAACTTTAATTTCTTCAATTTTAATTTCACAATTAGGATAAACTTTTACTTTAAGATAGTCTTGATTAAAATCACAAAAAACACCAAGATTAGAATCCTGAAAAGAAAGATTGCGATCCAAATCCCCTTCTAGTTGATTTAATTCATCATTTACAAAATACTTAATACTTAAATTCATAATTATTTATGTTTATAGAAACAACGATTCTCTAAAGAGAAAATCCTTTGAGTAAACTCTCCTTCTTTAATATCAGCTAAATTTTTATCGATAACAGCAACCTTAGAATCAATATTGTCTATATAAGTTAACAATTCTGCTTCTAAAGTTTCTGGAAGAACTGGTGAACCAAATTCATGTTGGCCATGATGAGAAAGGATCATATGTCTTAATAAAAGAAGTTCTTCACTATCTTCAAGATTAAGTTCACTGCCTATTTGAAGCAGTCTAGCATCCATTATTGAAATATGACCAAGTAATTTGCCTTTCGTAGAATATTCAGTCAAAACAGGACTCGTGAACTCTTCTATTTTTCCTAAATCATGCAATATAACTCCAGCAATTAAATAATCACGATTAACACTTGGATAAATATCAGCCAAAGCATTAGCCACCTTTAGCATGCCAGATACATGAGTTGCAAGACCACCAATGAAATTATGGTGAATCTTGCTAGCAGCAGGATATTCATATACAGCCTTATTGTAGTAATTAAGCATAGCATTCACAATCTTAGAAATGTTTTCATTATTAATTTGATTAATGCCATCAGCAATGTTTTTTCTTAATTCATCTTTACTAACAGGAGAATTAAAGACATAGTCAATCAAATTAATTTCATTTTGAGAAATTGGAAAAACTTTTATGATTTTTGCTTGTAAGTTATTACGATACATATAAACTTCAAGCTCAAAATTAAACACCTTACCTACAGCTAATTGTTTTTCAATTTCACCCTTTACATCCCATAGTTTAGCCTCAATAGCTTTACTAGAATCTTGTAAAAGCAAAGACAAATAAGGAGCACCAGAATTTGTAACACCTTTAACTAAAGAAGACACCAACAAGTTCGCACTTATATGTTCGCCCTCTTTGAAATCCTTTACTAATTTTTTTTCCATTTTTACAACTCCATTTCATTTATAATGGCAAAAATATTATCATAAGTAAATCCTTTTGAAACTAAGGAAGCATAAACTCTATTTCTTAGCTCGGTACCAGAATATTTCTTAGAATACTTTTTAATAAGCTTGCCTGTTTCTTTTCTTAAAATATCTTTTTCTTGAAGTGTGCTATTTGAAAAATCCAAAATAGACATCGCCTCACTTGCCACATCGCCTGTAAAACCAGCATTTATAAGTTTTGCATATATTGTTTGTTTCTTAGCGTTTAAAGACTTATTATTTATTGTATTCAAATATTTATTTGCAAGTCTTTTAGCATTTAATAATTCGCTTTCTTTATCAATTATTAATACCTTATCAATAATTTCATTGTTGATTCCAACTGACTGTAGTTTTCTTCGCATAGTATTTTTTGAATAAAAATTAGAGGAAAAACCGCTCACCTTGTTTAAAGCATAACGATAATCATCCAACAAATTCTTGGATAAAAGTTTCTCAATAATAACATTGATTCCTGCATCACTTAGATCAAACTTGCTCTTAATATATTCGCGCATTTCGCAAACAGAATAATCTCTATTAGAAAGTTTTTTTAAACAAGATTTATAAGCTAAAGCATACACTTCAAATTGTTTTAGTAAATTAAAGTTCAGTTGGCTTAAACGAGATGCCTTTCTAAGTCCAAGTTCATAATAGGTATCAAGAGAAACAACTAATTTATTTTCGATATTATTAAAATCTTTAAAAGTTAACGCTACACAATCATCTTTCAAACTAGTCTTTTCTAATATATAAGAATGCTTATAGTCTTCAATTGCATCTTCGTATAGTTTAATTGAATTTTTGCCAAAGTTATCCGCATCATAGTTTTTAACAGAATCAATACAATTTTGTTTCATACTATTTAAGCCATCTTGGCTTAATGAATCAAACTTCAATATAGCATCATATATTTCATTAGTCGAATTAAAGAAATAACCATTATAGTTAGGTGTTACAATATCAGTTAAAACTTCGTCATAGTGGGCTAGCACAACAAGCCCGCTAGCTAAGGCTTCAATATAAGTCATGCCTTGTGTCTCACTAGTACTAGCACTTATAAAGCCATCAGAAGCACTATAATAGTAAGGGACCTCCTCAAAAGGTTTCTTACCAACAAAAGTAATATAATCGTCTAAACTTAAATCATTACTTAATTTCATTAAATCATCTAAAGAAGGCCCAGCTCCTACAATTAATAATTTAACTTTAATATTATTTTCTTTTACTTTCTTAAAAGCTTTGATAATACTATCAATGGATTTTTCTTCCGCAATTCTACCCACAAAAGTTAATAACTTGAAACCATTTAAATTCAAAGAGTCTCTTATTTCTCTGACTTTGTTTTGGTCTATGTTATCTTTATTAAAACGATCAAGTTCTATGCCAGTTGGAATAATATCAATCGGTGTTGTTACTCCATAAGAAATAAGCATATCCATCGTCTTTTTTGAAGGAGTAATCAGCTTGACACAGTTATTGCAATATAGCTTGCTAACACTAGCAACAACTTTTTTTAGTCCTTTATCCAACGTTTTAGAATTAATAAAATTAACATAATGCGTATAATCTTCATAAGTTGTATGATATGTTCTTACAAGAGGCAAATTTAACGTAGAAGCAACTATGTTGGCAAAAATGCCTACACCAAATTCTGTTTCAGCATGAATTAAATCAAGATTAAGTTCTCTCAATTCCTCAATATATAAAAAATGAAGTGGACTAGCTAAAGCATAACCATATAATTTTTTAACTTCAACACCAGGAAGCCTAATAATCTTCCCTTCTTTTTTAACCTTACTAACGCCTTTATAAGTGCATATTACATAAGCATCATGACCGTGTTTCTCAAGCTGTTTTCTTAAAAGCTCAACACTAGAAACAACGCCATTAATATCTGGCAAATAAGTATCAGTAAATATTCCAATTTTCATTACTTAAATTATACAAGAAATAGGCAAATAAAAAGGAGGAATTTAATTCCTCCTTAATCATAAGACTTATTCGAATTCTTTGCTTAAAGCAACTAATCTCTTATAACGTTTTTGAGCATCACTCTTTGTCTTAGCAAACGCAGCCTTGGCAGCTTCCTCACCCTTAATCTTAGGCAATTGGTTATATCTGTTTTCATTCATTAAGAATGCATCAAATTCATCCCAATTAGGTTCCTTAGAATCAATAGTAAGAGGTTTTTCATTACGTGGATCAAATCTATAAAGAGTAGTATAACCACACTTAACAGCATTAGCTTGAACCTTTTGTTGACTAGCTAAACCGCTTCTGATGCCTTGTTCAGCACATGGGCAATAAGCAATAACAAGAGATGGTCCATCATAGCTTTCAGCTTCTTGCAAAGCTTTTAGAAGTTGCATTCTATTAGCACCCATTGAAACTGAAGCTACGTATACATGGCCATAAGCCATTGCGATTTGACCTAAGTCTTTCTTAGCAGTAGCTTTACCACCAGCAGCAAACTTAGCAATTGAAGCAGCTTGAGAAGACTTAGAAGATTGGCCACCAGTATTAGAATAAACTTCAGTATCAAGTACTAATACATTAACATTAACATTATTAGCAAGAACATGGTCTAATCCACCATAACCGATATCATATGCCCAGCCATCGCCACCAACGATCCAAATAGACTTAGAAACAAGATCTCTTTCAAATTCAAGTAATTCTTTAACAGCTTCACAAGAACTTGCTTTAACAGCTTCTACAACCTTAGGAGCAACAGCTCTTTGTGCATCTCTATTATTACCAGCAGCAATATATTCTTTGAATACTTCACCACAATCAGAATCCAAATTAGCTTCCATAATGCTTAAAATCTTAGATTCTTTGTAGTTTTGAGCAATAGCCATACCATAGCCATATTCAGCATTATCTTCAAATAACGAGTTAGCCCAAGCAACACCTTCGCCATTCTTATCTTTAACAAATGGAGTAGATGGAGCACTTGAACAATAAATCATTGAACATCCTGTAGCATTAGCAACAAGCATGTCCCTACCGAATAATTGAGAAACTAATTTGTAGTAAGGAGCTTCACCACAACCTGGACAAGCACCAGATACTTCAAAGTAAGGCTTTAAGAATTGAGAACCCTTGATTGTATTCTTTGCGAAGTATTCAGTCTTAGGTTCAAGTTCTTTGAACATATAATCAGCAAGAGGTTCGTTTTCAAGTTCGCTATTAACGTCAACCATTTCAAGAGCCTTCTTGCCAGCTTTGCCAGGACATTCTTCAGCACATAGACCACATCCTACACAGTTAGCTGGAGAAACTTGAATTCTAAACTTAAGGTTTTCAACGCCCTTGCCCATAGCAGGAATAGTATCAAACTCTTTTGGAGCATTCTTGATTTCTTCATCAGTTAATAAAACAGGTCTAATAGTTGCATGAGGACAAACGAATGAACAGAAGCCACATTGAATGCAGTTTTCAGCATCCCACTTAGGAACTTTAACAGCGATAGTTCTCTTTTCCTTGAAAGCTACATTTGATTGTAAAGAGCCATCAGGAAGACCATAATTCAAGAAATTAGAAACTGGTAAATCGTAACCATCAAGTGAATTAATTACTGAAACGTGATTATCAAAATATGGATCACCAGTATTATTCTTGTTAGCATCATAAGTTAAGTTAGCCCAAGATGGATCAACAGTAACTTGAACCAAGCCATCCTTACCTGCATCAATTGCCTTGTAGTTCATTTCAACTACATCATCGCCCTTCTTAGAATATGACTTCTTAGCCATATATTTCATTAATTGAAGAGCTTTATCATAAGGCATAATTTGTTCATTTAATGCAAAGAAAGCAGATTGTAAAGTAGTATTAGTTCTTCTACCCATACCGATTTCTGCACAAATCTTAGTTGCATCAATGATATAGAATTTAGCATGTTTCTTTGCTAAACCAGCAAGCATTCTATTAGGCAAATGAGACACAATCTCATCTTTTGAATAACTAGTATTTAATAAGAAAGTACCGCCATCTTTTAATTGCTTAACCATATCGTATTTGAAACAGTAAGCATCAAGTGAACAAGAAATGAAATCTGCATTATTAATATAATAAGTAGATCTAATTGGAGAAGGACCAAATCTTAAATGAGATCTAGTAACACCACCAGCCTTCTTAGAGTCATATTGGAAATAAGCTTGAGCATATTGATCAGTATTATCACCAATAATCTTAATTGAAGACTTATTAGCGCCAACAGTACCATCACTGCCTAGTCCAAAGAATAAACATGAAGTATAGTCGGCTTCAACATGGAAATTAGGATCAACGCTTAATGATAAATGAGTAACATCATCATCAATACCAATTGTGAATTCTTCTTTAGGAGAATCCTTAGCTAATTCATCATAAACAGCTTTGATTTGGTTAGGAGCTGTATCTCTACTAGATAATCCATATCTACCACCAATGATAGTAAGATCTTTATGTTCTTTTAAAGCATCGCAAACATCTAAGAATAATGGTTCTCTAGCACCAGCTTCAATTGTTCTATCAAGAACAGCAATCTTTTTAACAGAAGCAGGTAAAACCTTTTCAAGGTATTTAACAGAGAATGGGCGATACAAATGAACTTTGATTAAACCGACTTTTTCTCCAGCCTTAACTAAAGCATCAATTGTCTCCTTAATAGTTTCTGTAACAGAACCCATCGCAACAATAACTCTATTAGCATTAGGATCGCCATAATAAGTAAATGGTGCATATTGTCTACCAGTATGCTCAGAAATCTTTTGCATATAGTCATTAACAATATCAGGAATAGCTTCATAATATTTATTTGCAGCTTCTCTAGCAGGGAAATAAATATCATCGTTTTCAGCTCCACCTCTTGTCACTGGATTAGTATGAGGGTTTAAAGCATTAGCCTTAAATCTCTCAACAGCCTTCATATCAACTAAAGACTTTAAGAATTCTTGGTCCATTACTTCAACTTTTTGAATTTCATGAGAAGTTCTAAAACCATCAAAGAAATGAATAAAAGGTAAAGAACCTTTAATAGCGCTCAAGTGAGCTACGCCAGCTAAATCCATACATTCTTGAACAGAATGAGAAGCAAGCATGCACATACCAGTTTGCCTAGCTGCATAAATATCTTGATGATCACCAAAAATAGAAAGAGCTCTACCAGCAAGAGATCTTGCAGAAGTATGAATTACAGCAGGCAATAATTCACCAGCAAGCTTATACATGTTAGGAATCATCAACAAGAATCCTTGAGAAGCTGTAAATGTAGCACCTAATGTTCCGCCTTGTAAAGCGCCATGTAACGCACCTGCAGCACCGCCTTCAGATTGCATTTCAACAACCTTAACAGTAGAACCGAAAATGTTTTTACGTCCTTCTGTTGACCAAGTATCAATTACTTCAGCCATTGGAGAAGAAGGCGTAATTGGATAGATACAAGCTACTTCAGTAAACGCATAGGCGCAATGAGCTGTAGCAGTATTACCATCCATTGATTGGAATACTTTTCCCATATTAAAAAAATCCTCCTAGTATTTGTATTTATTATATACCAGAAGGATTATACAAAAATTATTATTTTAAATTTTCACCATAGATAGCTTTATCAAATCTTGGTTTAAGGCCATACAAATCTTTCTCTAAATGAGGATAAGATTGATAAATATCATAACCAGGAAGTTGGTTAGCTTCAACAACATCAATCCCTTTTTCACTAATAGCAATATCCCAACCCGTATAGCCAATTTCAGGAGTTAAAGCAGCCATCTTCATACATTGACTAACTACTTCATCAAACATTGGAACCTTAAAACCTATAAAGCTTACTTTTGTATCTGGATGGACATCATATACTCTATTTTCTTTATCAATAGCAGGTTTTGTGATAATTCCATTTTCATTAACTGGAGAAAAACATCCTCCGGCATGAAAATTATCCACATGTCTGCCACCAGTTCCAACTCTTAAAGCTACAAAAGGAACAGAAATTTTGCCATTAGAATTAATAGTAACAACTCTAAGAGTATTAATCGAATCAGGATATAAAATACCCATTTCCTTATTTTGAACTATTCTTTCCTCTAACAAATTCTGCTTATTAGAAATTAATTTCTCATATAAGACCTTTGAATCATATTTACTCGAATCGATAAGTTCAACACCTATCCCACAAAGGCCATTATCAGGTTTTGCGATAAATTCCCTATGTTTACTAATAAAACTAACAAAATCATCATAAGAACAATCATCTAATAAAAGAAAATCTCTTTTAATAAAATCTTTATAGGTAGTCAAAAATTCATGTTTATTATTAAATAAATGAAAATAACTACGATTATTTAAAGCTTTGTGATACCTATTATTAACGGTACGATTAATATAAGTGGCTCTTTGTTTTCCATTTAAATTTTCAAAGAAGAACTGGAAATAATCCATATACCCTGCTCCATATTTAATAGAACAAATAACTACATCAAACAATATATAGATATAAAGTTTATTACTCCTATCAGAAATTTTCTTAATAGTAGTAAACATTTTTTTCCAATCAACTTCAAATAAACGTTCAATATAATACATAATCAATTATCAAGGGTTTTTACTAACGATTTGAATAACGATGCTTGCATCAGTCGCATATTCAGCTTGAGAAGTATGTTCGTATCCACCAACATAAATTTTATCAATTGAATATAATGGACTGGTACTAGTTATACCCTCAATTGCATAATTTGTAAAACCAGAATTATTTAGATATGAACTAATTAAAGATTCCGTTTCACTATAAGAATTTCCTTTATAGTTTTGCTTAATAAAACTTGCACTTAATAATGTTGCAGTTTCGGCAGGTTCTGGTCCTTTTGAAACAACAACACTAATATAAGAACCAACAGCTACAGTACCTGAAGAAGGAGATTGAGAAATAATTCTTCCTTTTTCAGCACCGGAATAATATTGTTCCTCAATACTATAATATAAGCCATTTGATGAGCACCAACTCTTGAAGTTATCTACATTGCCGCCAACATAGTTTGTTACTTCAACATCAGTTGTAGTTGACCCATTTGTATATAGGTAACAAGAAATAGTATTGCCGCCAAAACTACAATCATAAGTTGTGCCAGCCTTAGATGAACTTGCTGTACCACTTGTAAAGTTAATGTATAAAGCGCCCTTATTTGCGTTTCTACTTCTTTGACTAGCAACTTTATTAGTTGCGTCGCTTTGGCTTAAACCATTGTAGTCACCAGCATTAAAAGTATAAGGACCACATGATAATGCATAATTGATTGTCTTAGAAGTATCAAATGTTCCATCATCATAAGAATATACAGAGCCACTAGCTAAAGTAGTTGAATAATAAGTTGTACTAGATTTACTGAAATTAGTAAATCCTAAAGATTTAACATAACTTAAGAATTTAGATTCAGAATAACCTAATAGATTGCCTGGAATAGTTGCTGTTTTGCCAGTAGATCCGCCACCACTAGTTGAAGTATAAACCTTGCAAGCAACAGTAGAATTCTTTAATGAGCAATCATAAGTCTTGCCATACATGCTATCATCAGCAACGCCATCAGTGAAACTAATAGAAATTAAATCGCCATTAATTCTAGCATTTCTATTTCTTAAACTCTTAATTTTAGAATTAGCTTCTTCTGTTGATAAGCCAATAAATTCAGTAGCTTCAAACTCATAAGCACCACATGTTAATGCATAATTGATTGTTTTATTTAAAGCAATTTCACCATCGTCATAAGAGTAAATAGTATTGCCTTGTAATGTAGTTGAATAATAAGTAATATCAGACTTAGCAAAATTAGTGAAACCTAATTCTTTTAAAGCAGAAATAAAGTAGCCTTCCCTATTGCCTAAATATCTTCCATCAGTTGGGATAATAGCAGTAGCACTAGAAGAATCTTCACTAGCGTAAACCTTACAGCTAATAGTATTTGAAGAAATGTTGCAGTCATAAACCGTATTGGCTTTGCTAGAGTTCTTTTCTCCAGTTGTAAATTCAACACTTACTGACTTGCCATCAACTCTAGCATTGTGTTTCTTTAAATTAGCTACTATAGTTTCAACATCAGCTTTCTTCTTGCCATTGAAATCATTGGCATTGAATGAATATTTTCCAGCGCATAAAGCATAGTAAATAGTTCTACTAGTTTTGAAAGTGCCATCGTCATAAGAATAAATAGTATCTTTAGCAAGGCTTTCGGCATAGTAAGTTTCACTATCTTTATTAAAACTAGTAAAGCCTAATTTCTTCAATTGAGCTAAAAAGTCAGATTCACTTGTGCCAAGCAAAGTATCAGGAATTGTAGCAGTATTGCTATTGCTCTTGCCAGAAGACAAAGTAACAGTTACAGTAGAGCCACCATTAACGTTCTTTCCTGAAGTAATGCTTTGAGAAATAAATCCGTTTTCATCAACAGTAGTAGAAGTTTCATAATCAAATTTAACAGTGACCGCATATTCTTTGCCCCAATCTTCAATTTCTTCTTTAGAATAAGAAGAAAAATCAGGAACAGTAGTACTAATATCTTCAATATTCTTGCCATAAGAAATTACTACAGTAATTGCATCAGATTTTGTTGCAGTTGCAGGAGTAACATCGATGACTTTGCCAAATTCAAAATTCTCATTTGTTTCAAAAGTATAGCTTACATTGCTATATTCATTTGAAATGAACCATTGTTTAATATCCCCATAAGACATATTCTTAATAATGCTTTCGATATCAACAGAACCATTTGGGTCCTTGCCATTTGAATAAACAATTGTAAGGCCATTGCTTATAGCTTCACCAGCCTTTACTGATTGATAAACAACATAGTCTTTTTCAATTGTTTCATCATAAGCATAAGAATAGTTATAAGAATTCTCATCAAGTCCTTCCTCTTTTACCCATGCATCAACCTCAGTCTTATTCATGCCAGAGAAATCAACAGCGATAATTTCTTTGCCAATAACGCCAAAATAATTAAGTGCAAAGAAAGTCGCAACACCGATTGTTAAGACAAGAATAATTGTCACAAAAATGTTAATCTTGTTACTAAAAAATCTTTTCATACATCCCCCTTTTATTTAATTTCTAACATCAATCTATTTCTAATCGAACTTGTAAAAAAACGATAATTAGAACCGCTAGGTAAACTAACTCCACCCAAATTATTCATTTCAACAAAATCAATGTAAGAACCATTTTCAATCTTCATAATCAAAGAATAAGTGCCCTTTGAAAGATTTGCTAAATTAGCAGTTGTTTCAAAACAAATATAATCCAAATTATATGAAGAATCTAGCAAAGTCTTATAATCAAAATTAGACTTTAAAGTACTGCATACAATCTCCAAATAATTATTTGCATTGTCAACTAAGTAAATAGTATATTTAACATTATTTTGATTATCATAATCAGTATAATAAATCATCGCTTGGCCATACATATACAAATTTAAATTTTCATCTACGGTCAATGTGTCAAAATTAAACATAGAATTTCTAGTAGAATCAAACGGTTTATTAATTAAACTATAATTAATCACTGATGGAAGACTGCTTACATCTAGATCAAGACGATAATTATAATAACTATTTATTGATAAATGATATTCATTACCATTAATATTTGCGTTTTGATTATTGAACGAAGATTCCATCGTTGTTAAATTACTAGATAAAGTAGTATTACCATTAGTAACTGAAATATTCAGATAATAGGATCCTTCTTCAATATCGCTTAACGGAATGGTCACATCAAACCCAATATATTTATAAGTATGATTATCATTAAAAGTAATGCCACTATATTCACTAACATTAGCTTTATATGATTTATAAACACTATCATTAATATTATTCATAATACTAACAGTGTCACTAATATTATTTATATCGCTAGCGCTCTTTCCTTTAATAAATGCACAACCATTGATATATAAATTATTGTTTTCAATTTTTATACCATCAATCAAATACATCAAAGATAAATTAGAATCATCTTTTTCAATTACAGTATTATTATCTCTATTAATAGTAGTTAACTGTGATGACTTGATATAGCCAACGCTTAAATCATAGTCGTATTCTCCATAACTAATTGGATTTAATTCACCGGTAGTAATTGGCGTACGATGCGTTTTTATATTACCAGAACTATCGATAGGATTAGTAGATTGAATCTTTGTATAGTCTCCATCAATTCCTAAAGTAATAACAATAAATTTTTCTTGATAATAAGGACCATAAGCGGTTGTATATAAAGTATTGCTGCTCTCAGAAGCATTAGCCTTAACTTCTGCATCAAAAGTATTAATAACAGACAAAGAATACGTATCATAATCGGTTAAATTACCATCTTTATTATTGGCAAGTTTATCAATTGCATAACAAATGCTCGCAATTTCCATACCCCAATAAGGATCAGAAGCATATTTAACATTTAAACCACTACCCTTATTTCCTAGAGAAGAAGAGAAAAACCTGCCATCAGTTATATCAACAAAACCTCTTAAATTAACGCCAGCTTGTTCATTAACACAATCAGCTACACTGTTAAAATAGCTTGCCTTGCTAGGATCAGCATCAACTGCATTCCAGCCAAATAAGTTATATCGTTTTGTAGCATAGCCACTAGTTCCATTTCCTGACTCGTGGCAAGCCATCGCAAATAAAATTAACGCATTGATTCCATACTTATTTTGCGCATCAATAAAAGTTTGGCCAGCCCCTTGCATTACAGAACCAGAAACACTGCTAATATAAGCATTTAAAACATCAGCACTAATTGAAGTTTTAGATCGCAAAGGCAAAAACTGATAATAGTTATAATAAGTAAATGCAAAGTTTTTAAAATCAGCATCAGTGTAAAAAGTATTGCCATCATATGAATAATATTTAGATCCCTCAACCCAATCGTTTGATGCGGGACCTATCACAATGCTTTCACTAACTGGAGTCGTGCCATTTTTTGGATAGCCTCTAAAAATATGATACACAATTTCATAATAATTGCCGCTTCTTACGGCTTCATAATAATTTTGACTTGGAACAACAGTAAAAGTCCCTTCGCCTGTATATGAATTATTGCCGCCTAAAGTAATCGCGATACCATTTCTAATAAATTTACTAGGAACAAGGTCAACATATTCAAGATCAGTAAAGCCATGAAAGCCATTCACATTTACTTCAATCATGCCCGTACCATTTCCCAAATATCTTTCAGTATCAACATAATTTAATTCGTAATGTCTTGATACATATGTTTGTTTGTAATAAATAGAATGGTTAGAAACATTTTGATAAATATTTAAAGTAGCACTTGTTCTTGGGTAAGAATAAGCAATACCAGAATTCATCGCAATTATCTTGGTTGGCGAATATGAAGAACTATGTCTAACAACAACATCACCGCCAAGTTCTTTCATTCTTGCTTTAGCACTCGCAAAATCACTATGACAGCTTTCCTCACTAAAGCTTCCATCATCATTTATATATTCAACAGAATAACCACCGCACGCATTTACCTCTTCACTTTCAAAAGTGCCAATAACTGGCACAAATATAAAGATAGAAAGTAATATCGTAAGCAATTTTTTCATTAATTTAAAATAGCAGAAATTTCAACGGAAGTATTGTCAGAGAAATAAAGAGTTATTGTACCCTCATACGTTGGTTTCTCATCAGGATCGGAATATACCTCAAAAAACAAAGCATAAACATCACCTACATTTAAAGATTTATTGATAATATTATCAATCTTAACAGAACTATACGAATCATCAAGAGCATCATAACTTTCACCAGTAGAAGTTTGTTTAAAAACTGCATCAGTAATTTTAACATCGTCACTAATTGAATTAACTTTAAGTTCAAACGTATAGAAAGCTAGCATAGAAGCATCATAGCTCTCACCGTTATGATTCATCATATCGGAAATATAGCAATTAGAAACAGAAATGTTATAATCATTAGAATTTATTTCAGATGAATTATCTTTTTTCTTTAAAGTATCAATATCACCCTTATCTTTTGTTAAATCAATCTTTAAAGAACTATTTGATATTTTATCAGTTACAGTAAGTAAATCTTTAGTATCGGTATATGGAATAAATAATTTACATGTATATTCTTTTTCTGAACTACTAATTGTAGAAACGGTACCCAAAGAAGCAAAATCATATGATAAAACATTGAACTTTTTCTCATAATCATAATATGAATCAAGAGAAATATTCTCACTAGTTACTAGATTGCCTAAATCATAGCTGACACCATCATCATTCATAAATTTTGTTTCAGCAACAACAAAGTTAAACCCTAATTCACTATTTTTATCTTCATAAACCGAATACTTCAAAATTTCAATTGTCGTACCATTAGAATCAACACTAGGTGAAATAGGACTAACATCTGATGAATTTTCATCATTTTTAGAAAATAGTCCAACAAGCGTTTTTATCCCAAATATAAGCGCTATTAAAAGTAAGATGGCAACTAGGCCAACAACAATTAAACGATCATATCTAACTTTTCTTTTTTTAGCCATTGGTTACCTCCATCAAACTATTTTACAACAAAAATTGTTTATATCCTACTGTATGCCATTAGGATTCTTGCAAATGAAATTATAAGAATCTTCACACATATCTTCTAAGCCATATTGAGCTTTAAATCCTAATAACTTGGAAGCTTTTTGAGTGTCAGCATAACAAGTAGCAATATCACCAGGTCTTCTTGGAGTAACAACATAAGGAATCTTAATATTGTTTGCTTTTTCATATGCATGAACAATGTCAAGAACAGAATATCCAACACCAGTTCCAATATTGATGATGTCGCTTCCCTTATGTTTACTAGCATATTCAATTGACAAAACGTGAGCCTTAGCTAAATCAACAACATGGATATAATCTCTAACTCCGGTGCCATCTTTTGTATCATAATCATCACCAAATACATTTAGATGATCTCTTTTGCCTGTTGCTACTTCGGCAATATAAGGCATCAAGTTATTTGGGATACCATTAGGCTTTTCTCCAATCAAACCAGATTTATGAGCACCAACTGGATTAAAATATCTTAAGATAACAGCGCTTAGTTTATCATAAGCTTTCGCAAAATCTTCAATAATAACTTCATTCATTAATTTGGTTGTACCATATGGATTAGTTGTATTGCCTCTACCATATTCTTCTTTAAAAGGAACAGGGAAACTATCACCATAAACAGTAGCGCTAGAAGAGAAAACTAAATTATTAACATCATATTTTTCCATTAACTTATAAAGATTAACAGAACCACCAATATTAGTATTATAGTAAGCTAGTGGTAGTCTAACAGACTCTCCCACAGCTTTTAAACCAGCAAAATGAATAACCGCATCAATTTTAGTTTCTTTAAAAACAGTTTCTAAAGCATCATAATCATTAATATCGCAATTATAGAAAGTAGGTTTAACACCAGTGATTTCCTTAATTCGATCAAGAACACCAATGCTAGAATTGTAAAGATTATCAACAATAATACATTCATGTCCATTTTCAATAAGTTCAACAACTGTATGAGAACCGATATATCCAGTTCCACCGGTAACTAAAATTTTCATAAAATTCTCCTTTTACTTAACTAAATTTATCGCACCAAGAACTCCACTTGAAAGAAGTCCCATTATAATTCCAGCTAAAATAACTCCACAAATAACAGCTAAAACTGATTTCTTAAAATCCAAATCCAAGAAAGATGCAGCAAGTGTTCCAGTCCAAGCTCCTGTACCAGGCAAAGGAATGCCTACAAATAAGAATAAGGCAATATAGATGCCGTTTTTTGAAGTAGCTAATAATTTTTTCTTGCCTTTTTCTCCTTTTTCTATACAAAAGCGGCAAAACTTAGCAAAAGGTGTAAAACCAACATCCTTGCCCCATTCAAGTACCTTTCTTGCAAAAAAGAAAATAACAGGAACAGGAAGCATATTACCAACTATTGCGATAATATAGCTAGGAAGCAATGGTAAATTAAAAGCTACTGCATAAGGTATAGCACCTCTAAGTTCAATCAATGGAACCATTGAAACAAAGAATACAATAAGGTATTTAGATAACATATTTTCTCCTATTTAAACAATTTTATAATATCTTGTCCTGTAGCAAAAACAAATATAAGCAAAAACAAGATAACAGAAGCAGCCATTATATATTCTTCAACCCTTTTACTAATAGGTCTTCTAATAATAGCTTCAATTAAAGTCAAAACAACTCTTCCCCCATCAAGTGCGGGAATAGGAATTAAATTAAATATGCCAATGTTTAAAGAAAACATTGCAATATAAACAAAATAATAAACACTACCCAACGAAATAGCTTGGCTGGTAGCAGAATACATACCAACAGGACCACTTATATTATTTAAGCCAACGCCTCTAAATAAACCAAGAATTGTTGTCCAAAGCAGCTTAGTAATTTCTGTTAAATACTGACACCCATATTTCCAACAATTGAAGAAATTAATCGAAACAATAGTTGAATCATATGCTTGAATGCCAATAATATAACGCTCATCGCTCTTTTCAGGAGTAATCTTAACACTTATTGTTTCATCAGCTCTTTTAATAGTAAATGTAACTTCTCCGCTTTCATAAAGTGACATAAAATCAGATACATCAGAAAAAGTACTAGGAGATATCGAATAACCGTTTTCAAAAGTTACTTTAATAATTTCATCGTCTTTTTGTAAACCAGCTTTCTCTGCAGGACTATTTTCAGTGACTTCATTAACAATAGCTCTTGGAGACTCATGAGTTTGACCGATGCTTAAATAAACCATAGACATAATAACTACCGCTAAGACAACATTCATAAATACACCGGCTAATAAAATAATAATCTTCTTTATCTTACTAATGCCCGACATTGTACGAGATTTATCGACTTTAATCATTTCTACATCAGTAGTCTCATCAACAGTCTCTTCATCTTGAGCTATAGCACAATAGCCACCTATAGGCAAGCAGCGAATTGAAAAAGTAGTTTCTTTAAATTTATGTTGAAATAAAGACTTGCCCATTCCAATAGAAAATTCAGGAACATAAACATTAAATGCCTTTGCAGCGATAAAATGCCCAAATTCATGAATGGAAACAATGATAATCAACAACAATATAAATAAAATAATATTAATAATCGTACTCATTAATTATTTGCCCACAAATTTCTAACAAGTTCTCTAGCTTGTTTATTGTAACTAATCAGTTCATCAGCGGTCACTTTTTTAACAAAATGGCTTTGTTTCAAAACATTAATAATATATTTTTCAATTTCCACAAATTCAATTCTTCCATTTAAGAATAAATCAACAGCTTCATCGTTTGCACCAATTAAGATCGCCCCAAAATTTCCACCAAAAGAACCTATTTCCTTTACAAGCTTAACTAAAGGATAACGATTATAATCAACAGGAGCAAAATTAAGAGATAAAGCATCTTCAAAATTCATATGTTTAGCGCAATCATCACCAATATTATTAGGGTAAAGCAACGCATACCTAATAGGTAAACGCATATCTGGGCTAGATAATTGAGCCATAATAGTTCCATCATTATATTCAACCATTGAATGAACAATTGATTCAGGATGAATGACAGGAACAATGTTTTCATATGGAATGTCAAACAAATAATGAGCCTCCATAATCTCAAAGCCTTTATTCATCATTGTTGCGCTATCAATAGTTATCTTATTACCCATTGACCAAGTAGGATGCTTTAAAGCATCTTGTAAAGTCACATCATTAAGTTCAGCTCTAGTCTTGTTTCTAAAAGCGCCACCAGAAGCAGTAATTAATAAACGCTTAACATCCTTTTTACTATGACCTTGCAAGCATTGTAAGATGGCGGAATGTTCGGAATCGATAGGAAGCAAAGTAACACCGCATTCTTTAATAGCAGCATTAACGATATCGCCACCAGCCACCAAAGTTTCCTTATTAGCTAAAGCAATATTTTTATGTTTCTTAATGGCTAAAAGTGTAGGCATAAAACCAACAAAACCAACTAAAGCGTTTTCTAATAAATCATAGTCATCTTCGTCGACTATTTGGTTTAAACCATCTTCACCATAATAGAAGATAGTATTGGGATAGTCGCTTATAATTCGTTCATCTTTATCGATAGAATAAACAAACTTTAAATTAAAATCATTTAATAATTCTCTTAGATAAGTAGTGTTTTTGCCAACGCTAACGCCAACTAGTTCTAGTTCATCTTGATGTTGCTTAATAACATCAATGCTTTGCTTGCCAATAGAACCGCTAGCGCCTAACAATAAAATTCTTTTTTTCATAATATAATTGTATTCAAAATAGCAAATAATAATAAACAAAAAATAACAGAATCAATACGATCTAGTACCCCACCATGCCCTGGCATGATGTTTCCAAAATCCTTAATTCCATAATGTCTCTTAATTAAAGAAAAAGCTAAATCACCAATTTCAGAAATAATTGGAAGGAAGATTGAACAAACGATTACTAGGTTTGTTGATAAACCCATAAAATTATTGAAATAGGCGTAAACAAGTGAACAAATTAGTCCACAAACAACCCCGCCAATTGATCCTTCGATTGTCTTTTTGGGTGAAACTCTTTCATTTAATTTATGTTTTCCAAATTTAGATCCAATAAAATATGCTCCTGTATCAGTTAATAAAGAAGCAATCAAAATATAAAAGAATACTTTGCCGTAACCAAGATTATATAGATTGATAATCAATGAAATGCAATATGAAAAAATAAGAGACATAGTGGTTATGCCAAATACATCATTGATATCAACTTTTTCATTAAAAATAGCTATTATAAACAGAATTATAATTTCAGCAAATAATGCATAGATTAAATACAAACAAGAAGAATATACATTAAATAAATATGTCGCTTCCATTATTATTAGAAGAATATAATTAAGCGGTTTTTTAATACAGTTAACAAATTCATAACAACCAATCATGCCAATTAGTATCATCAAAATGTTTAAAGAAATTCCGCCAAATAATAAAGGATAAATGCATATTGCAACGGCAACAGCAGCGCTAATTATTCTCTGTTTCATTTAAGCCTCCAAAACGTCTTGTACGTTTATTAAATTCTTCTATGCAAGCATCCAAGTCATCATTAGAAAAATCAGGCCATAAAGTATCTAAAAAGATAAATTCTGAATAAGCTAGCTGATAAAGAAGAAAATTAGAAATTCTTTGTTCCTTGCTTGTTCTAATCATTAAATCAACTTCAGGCAAATCTTTTGTATAAAGATAATTCTTAAAAGAATCTTCATCCAAATCAGAAACTACACCACATTTGTAATCCTCTGCATATTTTTTACAAGCTCTAACAATTTCATCTTGGCCGCCATAATTAAGCGCAAAATTTAAAATCATGCCAGTATTGTTTTTTGTCTCTTCAATCGCATCAATAAAAACTTGTTTAGCTTCACTTGGAATTCTATCTAATTCGCCAATCATCATAATTTTAATATTATTCTCCATAAGTTCTTTTAAATAAGACTTGAAGAAAACTTTAGGCAAAGACATTAGATAATTAACCTCAGACTCAGGTCTTTTCCAATTTTCCGTAGAAAAAGCATAAAGAGTTAGGCATTTAATGCCTAACTTATTTGCATAAATCGCAATCTCTCTAACTTTTTCAACACCTTGTTTATGGCCCATGGTCCTAGGCAAATTTCTCTGTTTAGCCCATCTACCATTGCCATCCATAATAATAGCAATATGATTTAGTGTGTTCATTAGATTGTCATTACTTCTTTTTCTTTAGCTTTACAAATTTCATCGCACTTAGTTACATATTTATCAGTAAGCTTTTGAATCTGGTCTTGTAAATCCTTTTGAGTATCTTCAGGAATAGTTTTATCCTTTTTAACTTCTTCATTACCATCACGACGAACATTTCTAACCGCAACCTTAGCTTCTTCGCCATACTTGGCAATATCTTTACAGAAACCTTTTCTTGTTTCTTCGGTTAAAGAAGGAACGGTGATTCTTACACAAGTTCCATCATTTAAAGGTGGCAAACCTAAATCACTTGAATTAATTGCTCTTTCAATATCTTTTAAACTACTAGCATCATAAGGCTTAACACAAAGTGTCTTACCTTCTTGAACAGAAATAGAAGCAATTTGATTAATTGGGGTAGGACATCCATAATAGTCAACCTCAATCTTATCTAATATATTAGGATTTGCACGACCAGTTCTAACTTTAGTTAAGCTATGTTCAAGATTTTCAATAGCTTTTTGCATCTTTGTTTCAATTACTTTAATATCCATATTTTTTCTCCTATCTAATTACAGTACCGATAGCCTCACCTGTACAAGCCTTTAGAATATTGTTTTCTACAGCCATATCAAAGATGAAAGCTTCAATGTGATTTTCCTTGCAGACCTTAGCCGCATCTAAATCAATAACTGCTAATTCTTTTTTAATTATATCATCAAAGCTTAGTTCGTCATATCTAGTTGCAGATGGATCAATTTTAGGGTCAGCACTATAAACCCCATCAACGCCATTTTTAGCCATCAAAATAACTTCAGCCTTGATATCCTTTGCTCTTAAAGCACTGCCTGTATCTGTTGAAAAGAAAGGCTTACCTGTTCCTCCTCCAAATACGCAAACAGTTTTATTTGATAATAAAGAATTAGCTTTGCTGACATCATAGTCCTCTACTCTTTGAACCTTAATCGTAGATAAAGTTAAAGCATCAACTCCTAATTTATTTAAAGTAGCAGTAAGCATTTGGGCATTAATAACAGTAGCTTCCATGCCAATATAATCAGCATTTTCTCTATCTAAACCAAGTTTTTCAAAAGTACGACCACGGCAAATGTTTCCGCCACCTACAACAACGCCAACTTCAATCCCCTGTTCAACCATTAATTTAATTTGGCTAGCAATATCTTCTAATACTTTAGTATCAAAAGGATTTCCTAAAGCTTCCCCTGAAAGTTTTAATAAGACTCTTTTATACATATTTTTCTCCTAAAAAAAGAGGGACTAAAAGTCCCCCTATATAAGTTTTAATTAACCGATTTGTTTTGCAACTTCTTCAGCGAAGTTTTCTTCTCTTTTTTCAAGGCCTTCACCAACTAAGTACTTAACAAAGCTCTTAACAGTTGCATTAGCATTCTTTAATACAGCAGCAACCTTTTGGCCTGGATCCTTGAAAAATTCTTGGTCAACTAAGCACATATCCTTAAGTGACTTAGATACTTTACCATTAATAGCACCTTCAATAACTTTTTCTGGTTTGCCAGCAAAAGAAGGATCATTCTTAACGATTTCAGTTTGAACAGCTCTTTCATGTTCAACAACATCACTTGGCATATCTGCACTAGATACATAAGTTGGAGACATAGAAGCAATTTGCATAGCCATATCCTTAGCTAATCCTTCGTTTCCACCTTCCATAACTACTAGACAAGAAATCTTACCACCCATATGAATATATGAACCGAAGATATCGCTGTCGCTCTTTTCAACAAGGGCGAATCTTCTAAGAACAATCTTTTCACCAATGGTAGCTGTAGCATCAATGAATAAATCATTTAATGTCTTTCCATTAACAGAAAGTGCTAAAGCTTCTTCGTTTGTTTTAGCATCACTATTTAGGATAGTCTTGCAAGCAGTATCAACTAAGTTTAAGAATTGTTCGTTCTTAGCAACGAAGTCTGTTTCTGAGTTAACTTCAACAACACAGCCTTTATTGCCTTCAACAATAACTTTTGTAAGACCTTCAGCAGCAATTCTGCTAGCTTTCTTAACTGATTTAGCAATGCCTTTTTCTCTTAGCCAATCGATTGCCTTATCCATATCGCCATCAGTAGCGCTTAATGCATTTTTGCAATCAAGCATACCAGCGCCAGTTTTTTCTCTTAAATCTTTAACTTGAGCAGCAGTAATAGCCATGATTATTCAGCCTCCTTAGCTTCTACTTCTTCTTTCTTTTCAGCAGGTTCGCTAGCTGTTTCTTCAGCAGTGTTTTCCTTCTTGCCGATATATCTTCTTTCAGAATTTCTATTGAAACGACCTCTATTTTGATTTTGTTGTCTCATTCTTTCTTCGTTTCTAGCTTTTCTTCTCTTTTCTTGCTCTTCTGCATGCTTTTCAACATTGATGATTACATCAGCCATAGTGATATCTTCAACAGTTTCATCTTCTTGATAAGCATCTTGAAGAATTCCACCTTTAGCTTCTACGATTGCATCAGCTAATAAAGAAATCATTAATTTTATAGCCTTAACAGCATCATCGTTAGCAGGAATAGCGTAATCAACAAAAGCAGGATTGCAGTTTGTATCAGTTAAGCCAAATACAGGAATGCCTAACTTCTTTGCTTCAAGAACTGCATTGTGATCCTCCATAGGATCAACTACAACAACAGCATCAGGAAGTTTCTTCATATCCTTAATACCGCCTAGGAAGTTTTCAAGTCTAGAAGCTTCCTTACGAATTAAAGCTTGTTCCTTCTTTGTATAAACATTAATAGTTCCAGAAGTTTCCATTTCATTGATTTCGATAAGTCTCTTAATTCTCTTTTGAATAGTTCTAAAGTTTGTAAGAGTACCACCTAACCATCTTTGATTAATATAGAAACTACCGCTCCTTGTAGCTTCATCTAAAACGATTTGTTGAGCTTGCTTCTTAGTACCAACAAATAGTACCTTGCCGCCATTCTCAGCAATTTCTTTTAGCTTATCATAAGCTACCTTTAACTCAGTTTGAGTCTTTTCAAGATTGATGATGTAAATACCATTTTTTGCAGTATAGATAAATGGTTTACATTTAGGATCCCATCTTCTAGTTTGATGACCAAAATGAACACCATTTTCTAGAAGTTTACGCATTGAAACTAATTGTGACATTTAAATTTTTTCCTCTCTTTCCGTTTCTCCTCCACAGTTTCGATCATTACTAAGCTTTCGCCACGGAATAATGAATCCGCTGTGTGTGTATTTGCATACAAATGCCTATTTATTATATATGACAAGAAAATTATATACAACACAAAATTAAAAAAAGTGAAGCAAAACTTCACTTAATCAGCCAACGTCCCAAATGGATCCCAAGGAGCAACTTCAATTGGCTCTCTCTTTAAACCATCTAATGCTTTTTGACTCAAGAACTTTTTATTTATCGCAACAACGTACATGTATTTATCAAACCATGTATCTGAACAAATGTAATAGCCCTTATTAGCAGGCTTATCACCCCAAGAATTTTCGATTTTCCATCTATTAGGCTTTCCATCTTCACCAATGTTTACACCAGTAAACATCATTGCATGATTCATTGCAGATTCATGAGCATCTAGCATATCTGCTTTATTCATATCAAAGTTAATACTTAAAGTATTGTTAAAATCAAATTGCTTATCATCCCAAAGGCCGGATTCGCGATCACCATCTTTGCCACAATCGCAGCCAAACCAAACAGGTTCACCACTTTTTAATTGTTTAATAGTAGCGTTTTTAAATTCCTCAAGAGGAAGATTCAACATGCAAATCTCATTACCACCAACTACATTTCCAAGATATTCAACAGTATATGTCTTATAGTATTCTTTATCGCTAGTAGGTGCGTTAATACAATTAATATAATCATCAATGTCGCAACCTAAATATTCTTGATAAAACTTTAAAGGTGTTAAATGATATTCACAATGATGCATCTCGTCTTTATCAACATATTCAAAAGCAAATTCTTTAGGAGGAAGTCCAAAGCAATTAGCACACAAAGAATAGACATCTTTTAAACATTGATTTTTTAAGTTTTCTATATCATTCTTGTTATTTCTAATCTCAATAACAAACTTTCTAAGCCTTCTATTCAAAAGAGAATTCATGTTTCTAGTATGAGAAGATTGATAAGTTTCAACCATAGCCGTTTTAGGACATAGACCATACTTTTTGACCAAAGATTGAATCATGTTCCATTGGCCACCATCACCTACTGCAAAATCTAACAAATATCTCATTTTAGTAGAATCAATCGGATTATCAATTTCCTTGATAGCACATTCCATAAACCAATTAGCTTTTTCTAGTTTGTCATAAAAAGCAATATAATTTTGTGATAATTCAAATTCCTTAATATTAAATTTCTTGCCAATCTTTTCTCTTAAAAAATTCATTGAAGAGAAAATCCAACATCTTCCACTAGCTTGTTGATTTGTTGCCGACATAGTCTTTAAATCTATAGAAAAAATATTAGGATTAGAATTCTCGCCATCAAGTACTCTAGAAATAGAATTTATATCATTCTTGGTTAAAGCATTTCTTACAATTCTATTTTTATCATTTGCATTGTACTCTTCTCTTAAACTATCTAATAATTCGCTTGAAATAATATTCATAATAAACCTCTTTTCGTTTCTATCTTAGCACCTGATAAAAAATATAATAAAAACACAATCCAAAAGAAAAGCTTGGAAATTCCAAGCTTAACTTAAAATTATAATTAGAAATCTACTTCAGTATCGTAATAGCAGCACTTCAATAGTTTTTCCATTTCCTCTTGTGTAGGGATTCTTGGGTTAGAACCTGTGCACGCATCACCAATTGCCAGCTTTGCAATTTCAGGAAGTCTTTCTAAGAAGACATCTTCTGGTACAAACCCTTGTTCAGTTGGATATGAATCAGGGCCATAATTCTTAATGCAATGAGGAATGTTTAATTTATCATTCATGCCTCTAACAAAGTCAATTAGAAGTTTAACCTTTTCATCATCGTTATTTCCACCTAAATGCATATAGTCAGCAATAACACCATATCTTTTCTTAGCAGTTTCATCTTTTGCGTTATAAGCAATAACTTTTGGAAGATACATTGCATTAGCAGCACCATGAATAATATGTGCGCCATAGTCAGCAAAAGCAGCACCAGTCTTGTGAGCCATTGAATGAACAATTCCAAGTAGTGCGTTAGAGAAAGCCATACCCGCAAGACATTGAGCATTATGCATCTCATCTCTAGCTTTCATATCTTCATTGTAAGAATCAACTAAATCCTTTTGAATCATTTCGATAGCATGAATTGCAAGAGGATCAGTATAATCGCAATTAGCAGTAGAAACATAAGCTTCAATAGCGTGAGTTAGAGCATCCATGCCTGTATGAGCAACTAATTTCTTAGGCATAGTCTCGGCAAGTTCTGGATCAACGATCGCAACATCAGGTGTAATTTCAAAATCTGCAATTGGAAATTTAATACCTTTTTGATAGTCAGTAATAATTGAGAAAGCAGTCACTTCAGTAGCTGTGCCAGATGTACTAGATACAGCACAGAAATGAGCTTTAGTTCTTAACTTTGGCAAGCCAAATACTTTGCACATATCTTCAAAAGTAGTATCTGGATATTCATATTTAATCCACATAGCCTTAGCTGCGTCAATAGGAGAACCACCGCCAATTGCCACAATCCAATCTGGTTCAAATTTCAACATTGCATCAGCACCACGCATAACAGTTTCAACAGAAGGATCTGATTCAATTCCATCAAATACTTCTACTTCCATACCAGCTTCTTTTAAATAACCAATTGCTTTATCCAAGAAGCCAAACCTCTTCATTGAACCACCGCCAACGCAAATCATTGCTTTCTTACCTTCGAAAGTCTTTAAAGATTCTAATGAACCTTTTCCATGATATACATCTCTAGGTAATGTAAAACGTGCCATAATATTTTCCTCCATAATAGCTTGTCAATTTATTGACAAAGTTATTATATAAACTTGTGAATCATTTATCAATATCTTTTTTAACTTGAGAATGAGGATGAAAATTGCGAACAGTTTTGTTCAACTTATCATAAGTTAAATGTGTATAAATTTGAGTTGTTGAAAGATTCTCGTGGCCTAATAGTTCTTGTACTGTTCTAAGATCTGCCCCGTTGTCTAATAAATGAGTGGCAAAGGAATGCCTAAGCATATGTGGATGGATATTTACCTTAAAATCAAGTTTCTTACTAACATCTTCCAAAAGTAATTGAACACTTCTAACAGAAAGTTTATTCCCCCTATTATTAATAAAAAGATAAGTATCATCTTTCTTATATAAATTACGATATTTTTTGATATACAAAAACAATAAATTATTTAAATCCTCATAATAAGGTACCATTCTCTCTTTATTGCCCTTTCCAATAACACGAATAGTACATTCATTAAAATCAATATCATTAATTTTGATGCCACAGGCTTCGCTTATTCTAAGGCCGCAAGCATAAATGATTTCAATGATTGTTCTATTTCTTATTTCAATCGGATTATTCAAATCAAAAGAATCCAAAATTCTGATAATCTCATCAAAAGTTAAAACATCAGGCAAATGTTTATCAATGGAAACTTTCTTAAAGTTTAGAAAGGGATTTTTATCTACAAGGTGCATAATATTTAAATACTTAAAAAAAGATCTAAGTGAACTAAGATTTCTAGAATAAGAAGAATTAGACAGTTTGCTTCTAGTTATTTCACCACTTCTTAAAACGCTTAAATATTCATACGCTAAATCACTATCAACTTCTTTAAAATCATTAATGCCCTTGTCTTTTAAAAACACTATAAAACGAGCGATGTCTCTATAATAGGCATCGCTTGTATCTTTAGAACCACTTCTTTTACTGCTCAAATAATTAATAAAATCATCTAGGATTTTATACATAATGTATCCTTAAATTCATGTACTTTCTTTAAAGCATGATTTACATAAAAAGTTTTCTTATCTTTTTTAGGACCATTATATTCAAGTCTAAATATGCCAAAATTAGCATTCATAGGCACAAGTTTCTCGATAGAACTTGTAGAAATATAATTGGCCATCGCTCCAATCATAGTATCACTTCCCAAAGTAACATCTAAATTGTTTAAATATTCATACATATTTATTGCCGCATATAGTCCACTGCCAGCAGACTCAACATATCCTTCAACACCACTGATTTGTCCGGCAACAAATACATTTGGATAATGAATAAATTGATAGCGATTATTAATCACTTTAGGAGAATTAATGTATGTATTTCTATGCATTACGCCATAGCGAACAATTGAAACATTTTTTAAAGCAGGAATAAGTTTTAATACTCTTTCTTGCTCACCAAAAGTTAAATGAGTTTGAAAGCCAACAATATTGTAAAGAGTATCAATTGCATTATCTTTTCTAAGCTGAACAACCGCATAAGGTCTAATTCCATTATGTTCAAGGCCAACCGGCTTCATAGGGCCAAAAAGTAAAGTCTTAACACCTCTTCTTGCCATTTCTTCAAAAGGCATGCAACCTTCAAAATAAATTTCATCATCAATTGAATGGACTTCTATTTTTTTAGCATTAACAACTTCTCTTTGAAAAACATCAAATTCCTCTTTTGTTAAAGGACAATTGATGTAGTCGCCAGTTCCCTCTTCATCATATCTTGATTTATAATAAGCACTTGAAAAATCGATGCTGTCTTTTTCAACAATTGGAGAGACTGCATCATAAAAATAAAGATAATCTTTACCAACGAGCTTTTTAATTTCACTAGATAGTTCGCCTTCACACAATGGGCCAGAACAAATAATTGTTGGAACACTAGTATCAATATGAGTGAATTCCTCATGTATTACCTCAATATTTGGGTGATTATTAATCTTATCAGTGATGTATTTAGAGAAAGCGACACGATCAACAGCTAGGCTTTTACCAGCATCTACCGAATTATTGTCAGCAGCTTCCATTATTAAAGAGTCAAGAATTCGCATCTCTTCTTTTAATAAACCAACAGCATTATTAACATCGTTACTTCTAAGCGAGTTAGAACAAATAAGTTCACTAT
>CAVDDT010000022.1:0-7004 GCA_963607765.1 Paratractidigestivibacter sp.
CATGTCCTTTTTTAATCATTCCAGGAATAACTGCCTTAGAAACAATAAATGGTGCATTTAAATCTACATCAATTACTTGTCTAAATTGTTCAGCAGTCATATCACACATTGGAATTCTCTTAATAATACCAGCGTTGTTTACTAAGATATCAATTGTGCCAACTTCTTCTTCAATTTTCTTAACAAGTTCAGCTACTTCTTCTTCCTTAGTAACATCGCATACATAACCATGAGCCTTGATTCCTATTTTTTCATAAGATTCAACACCCATTTGTGTCTTTTCTTCATTGATGTCATTAAAACAAATAGTTGCACCAGCTTTCGCAAAAGCACTTGCGATCGCAAAACCGATACCATAGCTTGCACCAGTTACTAAAGCAACCTTTCCTTCAAGACTAAAATCTTTCATATCAAACATAAATGAATAACCCCCTTTTTGCTTTATATAAAAGCGCTTACACTACATATATTACCATCCATACATAAATTTGTACATACTAAATTTTTTATTTCACATAACAAAATTCATCCTACAAATAGGCATTTTCTAAATATTCAAAATTATGAATAATAATTTAGGTCCACAATGAAAGCGTTTTACTTAATTATTAAATAAATAATCATTTTGTTATAAAATAAAGGCATGACAGTTATAAACAAATTAATGAATAAAAGCGGTATCGCCTCAATAAAAATCGCTAAAATGTTTTTTAGCCTTAACGTAAAAGACAAGATACCTACCGTTAGCCAAATCAGCAAAGACTACTCCCTTCCAAGGGGAACCGTTCAAAATGCGATAAAAAATTTATCTGATTTAAATGCTATAAAATTACAAGCTAACGGATACAAAGGAACCACAATAATAGAAAAAGATAACAAAGCATTATTAGAAATATGTGGTATCCAAGATATTTCAGGAATCATGCCTTTCCCCTATTCTAAAAGACATGAAGGGCTAGCTAGTGGCCTTACTGTTACTCTTGAAAAAAATGAAATTCCTGTTTATTTAGCATATATGCGTGGTGCTAAAAAAAGAATGAAAATGGTTCAACAAGGTAGATATAATTTTGCCATCGTATCTAAGCTTGCGGCTAGTGAATACATCAAAGAAAATGACGATCTTACTATTTTAATGAATCTTGGAACTTATTCGTATATTTCTAAACATATTATTTGTTTTCATGATAAAAAAGCCACTGAAATAAAAGACGGTATGAAAGTTGGACTTGATTCTTTATCTTTTGACTCAGCCAAAATAACTAAATCATTATGTGAAGGAAAGAAAGTAACTTTTGTACCAATGGAATACTACCAGGCTGTTTCAAAAGTTATAAATGGTGAAATAGATGCTGTAGTCACCAATATTGATGAAATAAATGATTCAGGCATTAAAATCAATCATGTTGATGTAGATGTTGATAACGGTGATGATAATGAAGCTGTTATCGTTGTCTTGAAAGAATCATCTTTCTTAAACGATTATTTAAGGACTCTAATCAATATCAATACTGTACTAGATACACAGAAAATGGTTGTTGAAAAAAAGCTTAGAATACTCTAGGCTTTTTCTTTTCTAAACTTATACAAAATATTGTATTATTAAAATAGAAAGAAGGACTTATATATGAAAATTGCATTAATCAATGAATTCTCACAATCAAGTAAGAACTCAACTGTTTTAAACGTTTTAAAAGAAGTGGTAGAACCAATGGGACACACTGTTTATAACACTGGTATGTCAAGTGAAGATGCTTCTTTAACTGTTGGCCAACCAGGCTATTTAACATACCTAAATATCGGTGTACAAGCTGCATTATTATTGAATTCTAAGGCAGTAGACTTCGTTGTTACTGGATGTGGAACAGGACAAGGTGCTCTAATGGCATGTAATATGATGCCAGGTGTAGTATGCGGATATTGTATTGATCCAAGTGATGCTTACTTATATTTGCAAATTAATAATGGTAACTGTTTATCACTTCCTTTCGCTAAAGGATTCGGTTGGGGAGCTGATGTTAATCTAAAAATTACTTTTGAAACTGCATTCTCTTCTCCATCAGGTATGGGTTATCCAAATGAACCAGGTAGAAAAGAATCTCAAAATAGAAATGCTGCTAAATTAGCTGAAACAAAGAAGCAAATTGCTAAGCCTTTAATTGAAGCACTTAAATCAATTGACCAAGACTTAGTAAAGAATGCTTTAACTCCTAGATTCTTAGAATGTTTCTATGCAGGCTGTCAAGATGATGAAATCAAGGCTTACGTAGATTCAATGGTTAAATAATGAAAAAGATATTTGCCATTCATACTTCAAACGTCTCTTATTATGATTTAAAAGATTTGTTTGCTAAGTATGGAAATGATATTGAATACCACAATATTGTTGATGATTCACTTCTAGATGAAGTAAAAGCTAATGGTCATATTACACCAGCGATAATTTCTAGAATGTGCACATACTTTAAAATAGCTGAAGATTTAGGTGCCGATTTAATCTTTAATCAATGTTCATCTGTTGGTGAGGCAAGTGATATCGCAAGCAAATGCGTAAAAATTCCAGTTGTTAAGATTGATGAAGCAATGGCCGAAAAAGCTGTAAGCATGGGAAATAAAATCGCTGTTATCGCTACCGTGGCTTCTACCGTTGGTCCTAGCACAAGGCTTGTAAGAACCAAAGCTAAAGAAGCTAATAAGGACTGTGTTGTTGATGAAATTCTTGTTGATGGAGCACTAGATATTCTTATGAAAGAAAAGAATGTTGAAAAGCACAATAAATTAGTAATTGACGCTATCAATAAGGCTAGCGAAGATCATGATGTAATCGTCTTAGCTCAAGGATCCATGACGGCAATCCTTCCTTATTTAAAGGAAACAAAGGTTCCAGTTCTAACATCTCCTGAGCTTGGCGTGCAAAAAGCAATCGCAAAATTAAAGGAAGCTAATTAGCTTCCTTTTTAGTTCCACAAGATTACAAACAATATTGCTAGTGCACAAAATCCGTAGCCAGTATACAACATAATCTTTTCATTCTTATCATATGGAGTAGACTTATCTGGATTGTTGGCAATTCTTTTTTGATAAGTTAACTTCGTCATCAAAATTAGCACAAAGCCAATAACCAGCGCAACATACTTTAAATATCTAACCATTCTTATTCTCCTTTAGATGAGTAGTAAGTTCTTTATAATAAAGTTCAATATTTTCACTGCTAATTGAACCATTCTCTTCATTTAGAATCTTTATCGCATCCTTATAAATCGCACATTTTTCCTTTGTCTTAAAATTTTCAAAATTGCAATCATTCTTAAAGAAATAACAAATATCTACATTATCAACATTACACTTTTCCTTAATGTTTTTAATATGCTTATCCATGGTATCCTTAACACCCTGAATTCGATAGTTCTTGCCATCTCTTTTTATATAAAGATAAGAATCACTATCTCTGCCAATTACTGCTCCACTTGATGTGAAAATATAACAAGCCAATATTCCCTTACTCGTAATAATTGTAACTAATTCATGAATAGGAATATATTTGTCATTAAGATAAGAATTAAAAATAATTCTATTTTCACCTACTCTATTTTTAATATATGAACTCTTTGATGCATCATGTTTATTTGTAAACTTAAAATAATATTCAAAGAAATTAGAGTAGATATATTTATAGAACTTATTTTTATATTGTGTTTTATAAAATCTTATCGCATTAACTGACCACAATAATACAATAGATGCACATAATCCATAAATAATCGTTTCCATAAGCCACCTCTTAATTATTATAGATTATTTGTAAAAACACTTTATACCTTTTTTCTTAAAATAATCCAAATACTTTTTATTAGGTTTACTATTAGTGATTACACCGGTTATTTTTTCTAAATTATTAAACGTAATAAACGCATCCTTATCAAATTTACTATCATCTAATACAATATAATTTTCCCTAGAATTACTAATCATTTTCTTTTTAACTTCACCTTCAAAATAATCATTATTAGTTAATCCTTTTTGAATAGTTAAGCCAACTGTTGAAATGAATACTTTACTAAAGTTGTAACAAACTTCATTGGCGTCAAACATAAAGCTTTTCACTTCTCTACGATATTGTCCGCCAAGAGCTATTAATTTAATATCATTTCTATTTTCTAATTCTCTTAAAACAAGCAAGCTATGACTTACAACCGTAACATTTTTATCTTTAATAAAAGGAATAATTTGACAGGCTGTAGTTCCTGAATCAACAAAAATTACATCATTATCTTCCACTAAAGAAGAAGCTAATTGTCCTACAATCTTTTTCTTATCAAGATTATCAGTTTCTCTAACTCCAACATCGATCACTTGATTATCTTTGTATATTACTCCACCATATACTTTATCAATAACATTCTTAGCGTATAATTCCTTTAAGTCTCTTCTTAAAGTTTGAATAGAAACATCAAACCTATCCAAAAGTTCATTTAAGCTAACGCTTCTTTTTTCTCTAATATAATTTTCTATTTCCCTTATACGATCATATTTCATACTTACATATTATCAAAAATTACTCATAATTTACTAAAAAGTTTATCAATATTGTACAAAAAGTTGTATTATATGAGTGAAGGAGCAAAATTATGAAATATTTAAATTTTGACAACAGTCGACCACTTGATATCGTAATGATCGGCCGTATCGCAATTGACTTTAATCCTGCCACTACTGAGGATTTTAAGCCACTAAAAGATGTACATTATTTTGAAAAATACGTTGGCGGTTCACCTGCCAATATTGCTTGTGGTGTTACAAAACATGGAATGAAAGCTGGTTTTTTTGCGAAAGTTTCAGATGATCAATTTGGCGACTTTGTCACTGAATACTTTGATAAACACGGAATCGATACTAGTCATGTGACTAGATGTAAGAATGGTGAAAAGCTTGGCTTAACTTTCACTGAGATGTTGTCTAGTTCTGAAAGTCATATTCTAATGTATAGAAATGAAATAGCTGACCTTCAATTATCCGTTGAAGATATTGATGAAGAATACATTAAAAGCACCAAGGCAATTCTTGTATCAGGTACAGCACTAGCACAAAGTCCTAGTAGAGAAGCTGTTTTAAAAGCTGTTATGTTAGCCAAAAAAACTGATACACCTATCATCTTTGATATCGACTATCGTGCTTATAATTGGAAAAATGATGATGAAATATCAATCTATTATTCTACTGTAGCTCATAACGCTGATATTATTATGGGTTCTCGAGAAGAATTTGATCTAACTGAAAAATTAATTAAACAAGGAATGGATGATAAGCAATCCGCAAACTATTGGCACAATCAAGGTGCTAAGGTTGTTGTTATTAAACATGGTATGCAAGGTTCTACCGCTTATTTAAACGATGGTGAAAGCTTCTCAATTAAGCCTTTCCCAGTTAAATCTAGAAAAGGATTTGGTGGAGGCGATGGTTATGCTTCTGGATTCTTATATGGAATCTATCACGAATGGCCAATCCTTGATTGCCTAGAGTTTGGTAGTGCTGAAGCAAGTATGATGGTAAGAAGCAATAACTGTTCTGATGATCTTCCTACAACTGAAGAAGTTAAGGAATTTATTAAGAAAACAAAAGAGGAATATGGCGAAATGATCGCTAGAATTTAGGAGGATATATGGCTAGAGATTTTTATGTTCCAAAACACATTATTACTGGCAGCGGTGCACTAGAAAGTGCTGATCTTAAGCTTGGAAAGAAGGCTTTAATTGTAGCCGACCCAATGATGTCTAAGCTTGGCAACGTTGATAAAGTTAAAAATGTATTAGAAAAACAAAATGTTGAATATGCATTATTTGACAATATCACCGGTGAACCTACTGATTTAATGGTTGAAGAAGGCGTTAATGCCTATAGAGAAAATCATTGTGATTTCTTAGTAGCAATTGGTGGCGGTTCCCCTATTGATACCATGAAAGCAATTGGAGCTGTTATCACAAATGGTGGTGAAATCGATGATTATCTAGGTAAAACAATAACAGTTCCTACACCTACTCTAGTAGCTATTCCTACTACCGCAGGCACTGGAAGTGAAGCTACTCAATTCACTATCATCAACAATACCAAAAAGAATATTAAGATGTTGTTGAGTGGTAAAGTGCTTATTCCAAGCATCGCGATAATCGACCCTCAATTTACTTTAACCGCACCAAAATCAGTTACTTCTTCAACAGGACTAGATGCTTTATGTCATGCGGTAGAATCATATACTTCAAGAAAAGCTCAAGCTCTTTCAAAGAGTTTCTCCGTTTCAGCAGTAAAAAGAATCTTAAAATATTTGCCTGTTGCTTATGAAGATGGAAGCAATGTAGAAGCTCGTGAACAAATGTCTATTGCAGCACTTGAAGCCGGAATTGCTTTCAACAATGCATCTGTAACAATTATTCATGGTATGTCTCGTCCAATTGGTGCCCTGTACCATGTTCCACATGGCTTAAGTAATGCAATGCTAATTAAAGAATGTTTCTCATTTGCTTTAGATGGTGCTTATAAAGAATTTGGCACGCTAGCAAAAGAAGTTGGCGTTGCTAATAATGAAGATGATGATAAAACTGCAGCAGAGAAAATGCTAACAGCCATCAATCATCTAGTTGAAGTATGTCATGTAAGCACTCTTCAAGAATTTGGCGTAAACAAAGAAGACTTTATAAATAATATTCCAAAGATGGCTCAAGATGCCATGGACTCAGGATCTCCTTCAAATACTATTAAAGTATGTACAAAAGAAGATCTTGAAGCTATTTACTTAAAAGTAATCAACGCATAAGCATAACCCAGGAATCAATCCTGGGTTATTTAATTTTATAAGCCATACTTAATCTTAGACTGTCTAATAGCCTCTTTGGCATTACACATTTCGCCATTCTTAGCTTGTCTTCTAGACTCTTCTAAATAGCTAAAAATTCATCTTCAGTTAAATTCTTCATAAAATTAGGTTTAGAACTTTTCTTAATTTTAAAAGGAAA
>CAVDDT010000023.1:0-69732 GCA_963607765.1 Paratractidigestivibacter sp.
CTGAATCCGTTTCACCATTCACAAAACTATTCTCAAATATGGAAAACGCCTTCTCGGTAGATACCGATGCATTCTCTAGTGCATTCAACTTTAATATGGATGAAGATGAGTTATCTAGATTAATGTCTAGTATGTTAACAAGTTCTAGTGCTTCATATAAGAACAATTTAATTACACTTGGCTATCAAAACACCGATGAACCTACAAGTATTTCTTTCTACTTTAATAGTTTTGATACTAAGGAACATTTCTTAAACATCATCAATGACTACAATGATTCAGTAGATGAAGAAAAAGAAATTAGCTATACAGACATTACAGGCATGTTGATGTCATCAGTCTCAACTATAGTTAATGGTGTTACATATGTATTAATTGCCTTTGTATCTATTTCATTAATAGTATCAAGTATTATGATTGCAGTAATCACTCTAATAAGTGTAATGGAACGAACAAAGGAAATTGGTATATTAAGAGCAATGGGCGCTAGTAAACATAATGTAAGCTCAATATTCAATGCGGAAACATTTATTATTGGACTATTGTCAGGTGCGATTGGTGTTGGTGTCTCATATTTACTAACAATCCCAATTAACAGCATCATCCATAAACTAGCTGGAACAAACGAAATAAGTGCTGTATTAGAATTAAAGCCTGCAATCATACTTGTTATTATTTCAGTAGTACTAACAGTTCTAGCTGGATTTATTCCTAGCAAGAAAGCCGCTAAACAAGATCCAGTTATCGCACTTAGAAGCGAGTAATTTGGAAAATTGTGTAAAATGATAGCTAAAAAGTTTAGAAAAATGTGTAAATTTTAACTATCATATAAAACAATATTTCTCAAAGTGCCTTTATTGAGGCACTTTTTTAATATTCCTAAAAATATTTAAATTTTAAAGAAAATTTAAGAAAAATGTGTAAAATTACATATAAATTTCCAGGAAAAATGTGTAAAATTAAGTTGAGGTGTGATATGAAACGCAATATATTAAATAAACTTATAGCTTGGAAGGATGATATAGATAGAAAACCCTTGATAATTAAAGGTGCTAGACAAGTTGGAAAAACTTGGATTATGAAAGAATTTGGTTCAACTTTTAAAGATGGTTATGTTTATTTTAACTTTGACGAAGAACCGCTATTAGCATCTATCTTTAAAGACACAAAAAATCCAGCTATTATTATCGACAAATTATCTTTGCTCAAAAATAAAAAAATAAGTCCTGATAATACACTAATTATTTTCGATGAAATTCAAGAGTGTCCAGATGCCCTAAATTCATTAAAATATTTTAATGAAAACGCAAAAGAATATCATATAGTTGCCGCTGGAAGCCTACTTGGCACATTGCTTGCTAAACCGAAATCTTACCCAGTTGGACAAGTAAATACATTAAATCTTGATCCTTTGACTTTTGATGAATTTTTATGTGCGGTTGATGAATCATTATACAGTTACTACTTATCAATTAAAAAAGATCAATTAATTGATGACATATTTCATAATCGATTACTTGAGGTTTTCAGTACTTATTTAATAGTTGGAGGTATGCCAGAATGTGTCTCCTCTTGGATTACATATAAAGACCCCGAAAAAATAAGGCGAATTCAAAAAGAAATCATTGAATTATATGAAAACGACTTTTCAAAGCATAATGGAAACGTAAATGCTGGAAAAATTTTATTAGTATTTAGAAGCATAGTATCTCAATTAGCCAAAGAAAACAAAAAATTTATTTATGGGACCGTTAAGTCAGGAGCTCGAGCTAGAGAATTTGAAGGAGCAATTGAATGGCTTGTCTCAGCTGGCATGATTAATAGAGTTGTTAATATTTCTAAAATAGAATATCCATTAAATGCCTTTGATATTTTAGGCCAATTTAAACTATACTTCTTTGATACAGGACTTTTAAAAAATATGGCAGGACTAGATAATGGTGAAATACTCCTAGACACCGCATATCAATTTAAAGGTCCATTAATTGAAAATTACGTTCTTCAACAAATTAAAAATGAATTTACAGTTCCACCTCATTACTACTCAAATAAAAATGGAGAATTAGACTTTTTAATTCAAGACAAGACAAATATCATCCCTATTGAGGTAAAGGCTGGTAATAATAAAAAGGCAACTTCATTTAAAAAATATATTAAAGAAAAAAATCCTACTGTTGCGATTAGATACTCGACTATGGGATATAGAAAAGATGGTGAAATAACAAATATTCCTCTTTATCTAGTAAGCAAAACAAAAGAATTAATTTAAATCAACATTTTTATTTATTTGTGTTGTTTGTTTAAAACTTAAAAAAATATAAATTATTATTGTCAAAAGACAGGAGGAAACAAAATGAACACAGATAAAATTTATGCTGAACAACTTGCTAATGAATATGCACCAAAGGACACTTCTAAAGTGGTAGCTTTAAAAAAACTTGATAAGAAAGCTAAATTACCAGCTACTATTTTTACTTATACTCTTGGCATTATTTCAACACTATTATTGGGAGTTGGTATGTGCCTATCTATGAAAGTTATTGGAAATGGAAGTAATGCCTCATTTATCGGTGGAATTATCATCGGTATAATTGGAATAGTTGGAATATGTGTTAACTACCCACTTTATACAAAAATGCTAGTTAAAGGAAAAGAAAAGTATGCTTTTGAAATAATTGAACTAGCTAAGCAAATTACCGGTAAGGAATAAACGTGAATAAATCAGAAAGCAAATACTTTAATACCGCAAAACTAATGGACGAGGCATTTATTAAAATATTAGAAAAGAAAGACCTTCCTTTTATTACGGTAAAAGAAATATGTGAAAAAGCAGGCGTAAATAGATCAACGTTCTATCTTCATTATGAAACCATAAATGATTTGTTAGTAGAAAGTATCGAAAACTTAAACAATGATTTCTTCACTTATATGGATAACAATATTGGTAAAAAGGCCGTTAATTTACATACCGATTCAAATTTAGAACTATATTTTATCAAGTCGGAATATCTTATTCCTTATTTAAACTATATTAAAGATAATAGAAAGATATATAGACTTTTTTCAGAAAACTATGAACTTTTAAATTCATACAATATCTACGACAAAATGTTTAAAAATATATTCACACCAATATTATTCAAATACAACGTTTTAGAAAAAGATCATAAATATATTATTCGTTTCTATATAGATGGAATTAGCGCCATTATTAAAGTCTGGTTAGAAAACGATTGCCAAGATGATATTGAATATATAGTTTCTCTAATTCAAAGCCATATACCAAAACCAAAGAAATAATAAAACCAAAATAACCTTTTATGAAATATAATAGTTGTTATGAATAAAGAAGAATTATCTAATTTAAAAGTAACAGAATTAAAAGAACTAGCTAAAGAAAATAATATTGATGTAGCTGGTCTTAAAAAAGATGAAATCGTATATAAATTATCTTCAATATACGAGAAAAAAGAAGAAAAGAAAGAAAATAGCTATCCTGTATCAGGTATCCTTACAATACTAGAAGATGGCTTTGGTTTTATTAGAAGTGATAACTTTTCTAATGATGACGAAAATGTTTATGTATCTCCTACATTCATCAAAAAATTTAGATTAAGACAAGGTGACCATATTATTGGCAAAAAAAGAGATCCCAAAGACAACGAAAGATACTATTCTCTAATCTATATCGACAAAATTAATTATCAAAATACAGATATGATTAGAAATAGAGTGTCTTTTGAAGATTTAACACCTATTTTTCCTAATCAAAGAGTAAAACTAGAAAGAAGCGGTCAATCTCTTGCGATGAGAGTAGTTGATTTAATTGCTCCTGTTGGCAAAGGACAAAGAGGTCTTATTGTATCTCCTCCAAAGGCTGGAAAAACCACAATTCTAAAAGACATTGCTTTATCAATATTGGCATCATGCCCAAAGGCACATCTAATCGTCTTACTAATAGATGAAAGACCAGAAGAAGTAACCGATATAAAAGAAGTAATTAAAGGAGATAATGTTGAAATATTCTATTCAACATTTGATGAACAACCTTCTCGTCATAAATATGTCTCTGAAATGACAATTGAACATGCAAAAAGACTTGTTGAAGTGGGAGAAGATGTATTTATCTTACTAGATTCTATTACTAGATTATCAAGAGCCTACAATCTAACTGAACAATCAAGTGGCAAGACTTTATCTGGTGGTTTAGATCCAAATGCCTTATATATGCCAAAAAGATTCTTCGGCGCAGCAAGAAATACTAAAGAAAAAGGTTCTCTTACAATATTGGCAACAGCTCTTGTTGACACTGGATCAAAAATGGACGATGTCATTTATGAAGAATTTAAGGGAACTGGTAATATGGAGCTTATCTTATCAAGAAAACTCCAAGAAAGAAGGTTATTCCCAGCTATCGATATTCCAAAATCTGGCACTAGAAGAGAAGATTTATTACTAACGCAAAAAGAACAATTAGCCGTAAATATTATCCGAAGAGATTTAATCAACTATATGCGTGATGATTCAATTGATAACTTAATAAATCTGTTCATCAAAACAATCGATAATAATCAGTTAGTTGATTTAATAATCAGCAGGAAATAAACAAAGCCACACATTTAGTATGGCTTTGTTTATATATATCAAATCACTATAAGCAAAATAAAAAGAAGATTAGTTACATCTTCTTAAATAGCTTCATTTTTTAATTCTCTAGCAAATAGTCTAGAAACAGCCTCTCTTGGACTTAAACCATTATAAATAATTTCATTAACAGTATAGGCAATAGGCATTTCAACATTATTTTCCTTACTCAATTTAAGTGCAGCAGGCAAAGCGTTAATTCCCTCAACAACCATTCCAATCTCTTTTACGGCATCATTTGGATTAACACCACTGCCAATCAAATAACCACATTTATTATTTCTGCTATGCTTACTAGTGCAAGTAACAATTAAATCTCCAACACCAGCCAAGCCACTAAAAGTCTCATTTGTACACCCAAGTTTAAAGCCAAGTCTCTTTATTTCTTGAAGGCCCCTTGTGATAAGTGCCGCCTTAGCATTATCACCAAAACCTAAGCCATCAGACATTCCAGCAGCTAAAGCAATAATATTTTTAAGAGCGCCACATATTTCAGTGCCACGAATATCGCTATTTGTATATACCCTAAAGAAACTATTAGAAAAAATTTCTTGAACTAACTTTGCGCTTTCTTCATCCTTACTAGCCGAAACAATAGCAGTAGGCATATCTTTTATAACCTCTTCTGCATGAGTTGGACCGCTTAAACAAACTAGTTTAATGTTTGGCTTCTTAACCTCATCGTAAATAACTTCACTTAGGGTCATTAAAGTTTCTTTTTCAATACCTTTTGACACATCAACAATCAATTGATTATCACTAATGTAATCTTTAGCTTTTCTAGCTGTTTCTCTAATACAAACAGAAGGTACCGCAAAAACAACCATATCTTTATTAAGACATGCATCCTTAATTTCAAAAGTAAATCTTAAAGAATCTGGTAAAACAATATCCTTAAAATTTGGATGAATATGTGTCTTATTTAAATTTAAAACAGCATTTTCATTGTGTGACCAAACAGTCACATCATATCCTTTATTAGCCAAAAGTCTTGCCAAGGCAATACCCCAAGTACCAGCTCCAAGTACACCAATTGACTTACGCATTCTTAGTACCCAATTGTTTAATAAACACCGCCAAAACTTGAATATCAGCTGGATTAATACCAGAAATTCTACTAGCTTGGCCTAAAGTAAATGGCTTAATTTGATTAAGTTTTTGTCTAGCCTCAAGCCTCAAATTATCCACATGGCTATAATCAATATCTTGAGGAAGTTTTAAGCTATCCATCTTAAGCATACGATTAGCCTCTTTTTTAGCCTTTTCAATATAGCCCTCATATCTTATTTCGATTTGAGCGTTCTTAATCGTCTCACTATCATAATTGTCGTTATGCAATAAAGCTAAAACATTCTTAGTTTCTACACTAGGCCTTTTAACCAACTCATAGGCATTGTAAGATGTGTTATCATTTTCCTCATAGCCTAATGTCTTTAAATAATCATTAACGCCAGTCTCATAACTAACCTTAGTTTCCTTCAAATAATTAATTAAATTATTAACACTTTCTTCTTTAGCAAGATATCTTTGGTATCTCTCTTCACTAATAAGCTTATTTTCATAACCATATTTAATTAATCTATTTTCCGCATTATCATGTCTCATTAAAAGACGATACTCTGCCCTACTTGTAAGAAGACGATAAGGTTCCTTAGTACCCTTAGTAACTAAGTCATCAATCATTACGCCAATATAAGCTTCATCCCTTTTTAAAATTAAAGGCTCTAAATTCTCAAGTTTACGATAAGCATTAATGCCAGCCATAATACCTAATCCTGCAGCCTCTTCATATCCTGAAGTTCCAAGTATTTGACCACCAATAAACAACCCAGAAATCTCTTTCATTTCAAGATTTGCCTTAACTTGTAAAGGATCTATCGCATCATATTCAATCGCATAAGCGTACTTAACAATTTCTGCGTTTTCTAAGCCAATTACTGAATGGACCATTTCTTCTTGAACATCAGTAGGCATTGAAGTAGAAAAACCTTGTACATAAGTAAGATCATTATCTTTAGTTAAAGGCTCTAGGAAAAGTTGATGTCTTTCTTTGTCAGAAAATCTAACAATCTTATCTTCAAAAGAAGGACAATATCTAGGCCCTACACCCTTTACAACACCAGAGTACATACTAGATTTATTTAAGTTTTTTTGAACAATCTCTTTAGTCTTGTCTGTTGTATAAGTTAAATAACAAGGCATCTGTTTATCAAAAGGAAGTAAATCCTCCCACTTACTATCTTCTGAAAACCTAATATGATCATTAGTACCAGGCTCATAACTAGTCTTAGAAAAATCAATTGAACTAGTTTTTACTCTAGGCGGAGTACCTGTTTTAAGTCTAAACAATCTAATTCCAAGTTTTCTTAAAGACTCACTTAAATTCTTGGTGGTAGGTTCATTATCAGGACCTCCAGGAGTAACGGTAGCTGAAATCATTCGACAAGAATCCATATAAGTACCAGTAGTTAATACGCAAACTTTGCCTTCAATAATTCCCTGTTTTTGTAATCTAACAGCTTTAAATACCTTATTATCACAAATAACTTCTTCAACAATATCCTCAAACAAAGTCAAATGCTCAGTATTCTTACACAATTCCTGCATGGTCTTAGAATATGCTTCCTTATCAGATTGAACACGCATACTCCAAACACCAGGACCTTTAGTGGTATTAAGCATCTTAAATTGTAATGCGGTTTTATCAGCGACCTTAGGCATAACGCCACCTAAAGCATCTATTTCTCTTACCACAATCCCCTTAGCTGGACCACCAACCGATGGGTTACATGGCATATTAGCTATATGATTAAAAGATATAGTTACTAATGCGGTTTCTTTTCCTGCATGAGCTAAAGCCATCGCAGCTTCAACACCAGCATGCCCTGCACCAACTACAATTGCCTCAAACATTAAAAGCACCTCTTATCTTATTGTATTCAATAAGCATTTCATCATAATGTTTTAAAACATCACCATATGTTTCTTCTTGTAAATCTTCATATATTTCAACAAGCGCAATATATAAGGGATATAAGCACAAATCTTGAGCTAAGATAAATAGACCTTTTGTGGCATCCTTAGCCAAAGCATAATCCTCATCTTCTAAATACTTGCCAATTCCCTTAAAAAATTCATCGCCCAAATAGATATTAACAATATTTTCATATTCATTAATATCAGGAAACTTACCTATAATCATGTCGTAATTTAATCCGACGTTTTCATACTTACTCTTCATAACCTATTTATTATATCCTCTTCAGTATAGATGATAAAACCATTTTCCTTAAGTAATTTAGCACAAACTCCATCACCATCAATTAGTTTTCCATCAAAAGATCCATCATATATTTTATCTTTTCCACAGCTTGGGCTCTTACTCTTTAATATACAATAATCTACATTATTTAACTTAGCTATGTCCAGGGCAATATTTGCACCATCCTGATAATTAGAAGTAACATCTACTCCTTCATAATTAAATACTTTATCACCTGAAACTTCTGATTTAACTCTAGGAGTAGGAAGACCCCCTAGTTGTTCAGGACATACAGGAATCAAAACATTATCTTTGCTTAATTCTCTTATTTTTTTATATAAAACAGATTTTCCATCATATCTTGTTTTATATCCCAAAAGACAAGCACTAATTAGAATCTTAGCCATTATCTTTCTTATACAAATCTACTTCAGTGACACCATCGATTTCCTTTAATTTAACCTTAATGATCTCACTTCTACTTGTAGGAACATTCTTGCCAACATAGTCTGGCTTAATAGGAAGTTCACGATGGCCTCTATCTACTAGTACCGCTAAAGAAATCTTTTTTGGACGGCCCATCTTAAAAATGGCTTCGATAGCTGCCCTAACCGTTCTTCCTGTATAAATAACATCATCAACAATAACTACTTCCTTATTAGTTACATCAATACCTGGAAGTTTATTATTTACAGTAGGCATATCTGATAGTTTAGATAAATCATCACGATAGAATGTAATATCAAGACTAGTAACCTCTACATCAATATCATTGTGTTCCTTTATCTTATTTTGAAGAGTTTTAGCGATGGGAACACCTCTTGTCTTAATACCAATTAAAACCAAATCATTTATATCTTCTGCTTTTTCTGTAATCTCAAAAGAAATACGCGTAAGCGCTCTATTTACTGCAATTTCATCAAATAACTGTACATTACTCATACAATATATTATAGTTTCTTTTTACAATTAATTGCATATTAACTAAATAAATGCTACTATGCAAGAGATAAATAAAGCATCTTTAAATCTGATACTGAGATATCAGCAAGGCTTAGCGTAAACAATGATAGGAACACTCTACCTTGCTAAATCTAGCAGGGCGTTTTTATTTATCTAGATAAGAGGAATAAACATGAAACTAATTTACGACATTCAAGACAAACCTCCTGTAAAACAAAATCTTATGTTTGCCTTACAAGAGATGATCGCAATCATGGCCGCAACTCTATTAGTACCTATCCTAATGAGCCAATATGGTCTACCAAGTGATCCAGCAGCTGCATTATTTGGCGCAGGAGTCGGAACACTTGTCTACATCTTTTTCACCAAGAAGAAAAGTCCAGTATTCTTGGGAAGTTCATTCGCTTTCCTTGGCGCTTATTCAACTTCAATAAGTGCAGGATATGGATATTGGGGAATTATTGTCGGCGTAGGAATTGCTGCACTAGTATATGTAATCTTTGCGCTTATTATAAAAGCAGTAGGATCTGTTTGGGTTAATAAATTATTACCTGCTGTAATAGCTGGACCAATTGTATCACTTATTGGATTATCACTATCAAGTACTGCTACTTCATGGATGAGCAGCAATGGTGGATCTGAATATTCGCTTGTGACAATCGCTATTGGCT
Organism: Paratractidigestivibacter sp.; assembly: GCA_963607765.1. Taxonomy (GTDB): domain Bacteria; phylum Bacillota_I; class Bacilli_A; order Erysipelotrichales; family Erysipelotrichaceae; genus Colivicinus. The sequence goes on from CAVDDT010000023.1 coordinate 9,541, forward strand.
TAATTACTTTCTTTGCAATAGTATTTGCAAGTGTTAAAGGAAACAAAACAACTAAGTTATTCCCATTTGTTGTAGGAATAGGCTTTGGCTATATTATTTCCCTAGTATGTACTTTGATTGGAAACGCAACCGGAAATACCGCTTTACAAGTATTAGATTTATCAATATTCACTGAAACATTCGTGCCATTTAGGCTTACTTCTATAATCGATTATCCTAAGATTTATATCTTGCAAGCAATCAAGACAAATGGTCAATATCTTCCAATTGATGCCACAGCTATAATCAACCTAATTCTAGTATTTGCTCCGCTTTCAGTAGTTCTATTATGTGAACATATCGGTGATCACAAAAACGTAAGCAATATTATTAACAGAGACTTAATTGAAGAACCAGGTCTAGATAAGACATTATTAGGTGATGGTGTAGGCTCGTTTGTAGGAACTGTATTTGGCTGTTGTGCAAACACTACATATGGTGAATCAGTAGCTTGTGTCGCAATTACTGGAAATGCTTCAGTAAGTACACTATTTTATACTGCTATTGGCTGCATCCTATTGTCATTCTTCACACCATTTATCACATTTATCAATTCAATTCCAAAATGCGTAATGGGTGGTGCTTGTGTAGCTCTATATGGATTTATTGCCGCAAGTGGTCTGCAGCTTCTATCTAAAGTAGACTTAGGCGATAATCGAAATCTATATCCAGTAGCCGCAATATTTGTGTGTGGTATTGGTGGCTTAGTATTGGACTTTGGCTATAATCCAGCTACAGGTGGATCACTTATTTCAATAACTTCTCTTGCAGTCGCAATGATTGTTGGAATAATAACCAGAAGAATTTGTGGTCCTGGTAAAGATAGAGATTAATAAAACAAAGGTGATTATGTTTAATATAATCACCTTTTTCTTTAATATATATCTCGAAATGTACAAATGTAATCAAAATGGCTATAACCATAATCATTGTAAGTATTATTCTTACATTGCCAAGAAAAGCCTAAATCAAATTCATGTGCATTAAAATTGTTGAACAAAGATTTATTATAAGCTTTACGTTGTTGAGCTTCGGTATAGTAAACATTATTCAATTTAGTTGTTACTTTAAAATAAATATTTATATCATAGTCATCTAATGAAATTTCATTTGTCTTAACATATTTTTCATAAAATTCTTTTACAGTCATCCAAGTAAACATATAACTAGACTTTTCATCAGCACTATCATAATCATATCTTAAACAACTAATATAGTATGGAGTATAATCACCATAGGCATTCACAAAATCTTCAAACGAAGAATCTACACTAATACCTTTTGTTGTTATATAAGTAGGATTTTCATTATAATCTCTGTTCCAATCATAGTAAGATTCACTTGACTTAAATGATTTGATTGGAGAAATGATTTCACTTGTTTGATAGTCTAACAAGACATAATCATCTATTTCTAGATAGCCATTTGGTGCTTTAACACTTGTATCAACAATTAAGGTAGTATTATTTATATAAAGTCTTAACAAGCACGCTAAAACAATTGTGACAAACAATAATATGTACCGTTTTTTATTCATGGGAATATTATATTATAAGAATTGTTTATTTAAAATTGCCTCAAGCTTTTTATCACCATTACTAGTTTTAAAATATAATTTATAAGAATCTTTATAATAACGATAAATATTGTTTCGATAAAGCTCTGCTTGACCTATCACATATCTAATATCCACCTTTTTAGAAGCATATAAAACTATTAAGACATTTTTATTATCAATATAATAAAGATCCAACTTAGAATTACCAATAAAATTACATAATGGATTTCTTTCAATTAGTTTTTTCATCAAATTATGAGCTCTTTTATACTTATCTTCTCTTAAAGGATAATCACCATATTCATTATTAATAAGCCTTAAAGAATAAGCTATCTTTTCATCTTCTAATATCTTATCCATATCCTCACTATAAGACCACACATCAATAATGTCTTTTGCCCTATCAAGCATATCCAATACCATTGTCTCAGGCTTGATATAAACATAAGATTCTAGATTGTTAGAAATATTAATATTGAACTCACTAAGATAAATAGGCCCACCCAAAAAGATAACATCCTTTAGACAAAAAGAAGTAATTTGTTTTGGAAGCTCATGATTCTTGCTTACTCTACAAATAGCTTCTCTAAATTCATTGAAAGAATTATAACCATTGCCCTTCTTATATTTATTCCACAAGGTCTTAGGTGCGTTCACATAAATTCTATCTAGTCTTGCAAAACCAACAATACCCTTTTCCTTATTTCTTTTAATCTTCTTATCTAGAAAGAAAATAATATCTCCTTCTTTAAAATCACTAAAACTATTTTTGATAGAAAGACGCCAAAAATACATCACCTTACTAGAATTAAGGCGATGAAATTCAAGCATTTTATGATCAGCTATATAAGCTATGGCGGCCATTTACCCTCCTATCTTTTCATAATTATAAGTACCATCAATAATACTTAAGAAAACTCTAGCTATATTTCCGTTTAAGAAAGTAGTTTCATCTATTATATAAATCCCAAGTTCTTCGGCTTTTGCGTATATATTAGGGCGTTTAATATTCAAATCATTATTTATACAAACTACCGGCTTTGAATATTCATTCCCAAACATCACATTATGAACTTTAATCTCATTTAAATCATCAGTTTCAACTTTATTAGATTTTATACTAGTAAAAAGGAGACTATTGTCCTTTAAAACCAAACAATCAAGTTCACAATTTACTGGATATCGCCATTGTTCGCTATTAAATTCAATGGTTACCGACATCTTTACATCATCAAATAAATTACTATCAATCAACTTATGATAAATATAGTTTTCTAAGAAGGTGCCAGATACTAAAAATAGTTTTCTGATTTCAGTGTTATAAAAGATTACTTTATTATCTTCTATTTTAAATAAACCAAGTTCATTATATCTTTGAAAGTTTTCATCACTAGTAATCTTATTTTTAATATTGTCATTTATATAGTAGATATCATCTTTATGCTCACAATTAATAATTAAACTATTAATCTTTGAAACATAATTAGTAAAAATACTATAATCTTTTTTATTCTTTTCGATAGCGCTGTAAATTAGTTCAACTGTTTTTTTGTCTTTACATGGTCTATGTAAACTAGAAACAATTCTTCCTCCATTTAAAGTTAAAAGGTCTTCAATGGATAATTTAACCAACTCATCACAAATAATCTTGTGACTATGGTATTCTTTAATAATTCTATCCAAGCCATCATAATAAATTATTTCCAAATCATTCTTTAAAGCACATTCACACAATACTAAAGAAATATATTTATTTGCGCTAACATCAATTATTTCATTATCTTTAATTAGATTTGAAATTTCATCTTCTTCTATTTTTAAAAACTTAACTTCGATATTTTTATGGTTTTTGATAACTCTTAAACAATTCTCTTTTTTATTTTCGTTTATCTCATGGTGATATACATAAACAACTGACTCAATATCCAAACTTAAAGGAACAATCACATTGCTAAAATTATCATGATCATCAAAAGCCTTTATTAATCTCTTACTCATTTTCAATAGCCTTACGATTATTCATTGCCTTTATCAAAGTAAGTTCATCAGCATAATCCAAGTTAGCACCCATAGGCAAGCCATGAGCTAATCTTGTGACTAACACATCATATTTCTTTAAAACTTTATCAAGATATAAAGCAGTCATTTCTCCATCCATAGTTGGTGATGTGGCGATTATTACTTCCTTTATGCCATCTAATCTATTTAATAACTTATCAATATTTAAATCTTCTGGAAAAAGACCTTTATTAGAAGAAAGGAGCCCATTTAAAACATGATAAAGTCCATTATAGGTTTCTGTCTTTTCCAAGGCAATAACATCTTGTGGATATCCAACCACCATAATAGTAGAAGTATCTCTTTTATCATCCTTGCATATAGGACACAATTCATCATCACAAATAAAGCCACATTTATTGCATTTTCTAATACTTTTAATACCATTTAAAGCATTAACATATTCATCAATTTCTTCACTGCTCAAATCAAGCAAATGAAAAGCATACCTACTAGCTGTTTTATTTCCAACTCCAGGCAATTTTTCATAGATGTCTATTATTTTTTGAAAATTATCAGGGTATATCATTCTTCAATTCTCACATTATCAAATAATTGTTTGACCTTTTCCTCATTAGTTAATTCTTTTTGAATAACTGGTTTTTTAACAATTGGTCTAACATAATCTTTTTCCTTAGCAATCTTTTTATATAAAGACACCAACTCTGCTTGTTGTTCCTCATAAATACCATAAACTACCTTATCAATTCCGAGTTCTTCTAATAAAAATTGATATAAATCATTTTTCATTTCCCTGGAATTAATATTATTAATAGCTAACTTAGGACCAACCACAATAATTACATCTTTGCCACTAGCAAATAATTTCGTGTCCTTTAAAAGCTCATAAAATTTGCGCTTATCTGGCTCAAATTTATACATATCCAGTCGATTGTAGATAATTGAATCACTTATCTTATCGTTTTTATTTGCAGTTAAAAGTAATCCAGCAAGATATGTTAAATCAACGCTTGTATCTTCTGTTTGATATGTTTCTTGAACAACTGGTTCAACATATTCTTCTTTAATTACATTTTCTTTTACAATTGTATTAGCCTTTTCTTCAACAATTTCTTTTTCAATCTTTTTAGGCTCTTGTTTTATAATTTCTTTTCCTATTGCTTGCGGTTTTTCAATAACTATTTCTTTTTTAACTTCTTTAGTATTTTTATTTCTTGAAATTAAATTCTTGCTCATTTTTACCAAAGCAAGTTCAAAATAAGAAACAAAATTTTGATTACCTTTTGTCTTACTTAAAGAAGTTTCAATATAATTAATATCTTCTATCAAACTAGAAACACCAATATTATCCAAGATGTCTTTTGCTTGTATAGTATTCAACTTATTTAATAATGTTTCATCAGCACCATCACTATAAATTAATGCCTCTTTAATTATTTCAAGTAAATCAATGGCTAATCTTTTAATATCGATTCCAGCATTATACATTTCTCTTAATAAAGATATTGCCTGAGTAATATTGTTATGTGCATCTAATAAAAGATTAACCTTTTCTTCGCTGCTAGATAAACCAAATACTTTTCTCACATCTTCTAAATAAACACCATTATTATTATAAGAAAGCATTTGTTCAAGGATTGAAAGAGCATCTCTCATTCCGCCCTCTGCTAATATTGCAATTTCTTCGATTGCCTTATCTTCAAACTCAATATTTTCCTTATTTAAGATTTCTATCATCTTCTTTTTCATATTAAAAATAGAAATCTTAGAGAAATTATATCTTTGACATCTACTTAAAACAGTAGGAATGATTTTTTGAGGATCAGTTGTCGCTAAAATAAATACCACGTGTGCTGGTGGTTCTTCTAAAGTTTTTAACAGTGCATTAAAAGCCGAAGCACTAAGCATATGAACTTCATCAATTATATATACTTTATATTTTCCAAGCATTGGCGCATAAGGAACTTGTTCAATTATTTCTCTTATATCATCAACACTGTTATTACTAGCTGCATCTAGTTCAATAATATCAGGATGATTATTTTCTTTAAAAGCTAGACAACTTGAACATTCATCACACGCTTCATTTTCAAAATGTTCACAATTTATGGCCTTTGCGAATAACTTTGCGATAGTTGTCTTACCAGTACCTCTTGGGCCTGCAAATAAATATGCATGGGCAATTTTATTATTTTTAATCGCATTAATTAATGTCTTTATAATATACTCTTGTCCAACAACTTCACTAAATTTACTTGGACGATACGCTCTATATAATACCTGATAACTCATAAGATAATTATACAATAAACTCCCTTATCTAATTTTCTATCTATCTATTGCCTTGGGAATATTTATCTTTTATTCTTAAAAAAATCTTTTAATAGTTTTATGTACTCTTTAGATTCGATAAACTCACCATCCGGATAATGATTTATGTTTTTAATCTCTTTAATATTAATATTACTGCCAAAAGATCCCCCTTTTGGATCCTTAGCTGCATAATATACTTTTTTTATTCTACTATTTATTATTGCTCCGCCACACATTAAACAAGGTTCAAGTGTAACATACATTTCACAATCATCCAAATGCCAGTTGTTTATTTTCTTGCTGGCTTTTTTGATACATTCAATCTCACTATGTGCAGTAGCATCTTGTTTCTTTACTTTTTTATTATGAGCTTTAGCTAAAACTTCATCATTTTTTACAATTACACATCCAATCGGAACCTCATCCTCTTTAAATGCTTTTATTGCTTCTTTTATAGCTAAGTCCATATATTCTTGTTTATACATAACTAAATTATACAAAATAAAAAGCGCACACAGATAGAGGGTCGTATGGCTGCTACATTCCTGTCCTGACCAAGTTAGAGCATAACTGTTGCGCATTAAAATTATATATTATTTTTTTGGGATTTAATAGTCAAATTTTGTAAAGTCGGATATCTCTTCTATTATTTAAGGACTATCTAAATGTTTAAAATTACATTTATTATCTCTAACCATCTTTCTAATTCCTGCTTCTAAACCACTTTTAACACTTCCATATGAATCATCAAAAGCAATGATATTACCCATATTAGAATTAGACATTTTAATTATGTTTATAAATATCTATTCAAACCACAATAATTGAATAAAAATCTACATTATATTTAATTGGTACTGTCGCGAGTATTATACTAATCTTATTTTCTTTTAAATAATCTAATAATCTCTAGCTTCTAAAGGCTGATTTTTTCCATCATCTTTTTTAGTTGTCTCTTGGCATATTATTTCTTACCTTAAAGAATATTTATCTGATATGTCCCGGGAAACCGTCTTTCCTACTCCTTTAAAAAAGCTTTTAACATTGTAATTATTATTTGAAGATAAAATTATTTCTAATTCTCTATCAAATTTAATCTCATTTAAATTAAATATTGCTTTATCTATCATAGTTATATCATATGTTCCACGTGGAACAATTTATAGAAAGAAAAAAGAATGTTCCACGTGGAACATTCTTTTGATTACTTCTTAGGAACAAGTTTTTCTTGTCCACCCATATAAGGCTGAAGAGCTTTTGGAATACTAACAGATCCATCTTCATTTAGATTATTTTCCAAGAAAGCAATTAACATTCTAGGAGGAGCAACAACTGTATTATTTAAAGTATGAGCGAAATAATTGCCCTTTTCACCTTTAATTCTAATCTTAAGTCTTCTTGCTTGTGCATCACCTAGATTTGAACAAGAACCAACTTCGAAATATTTCTTTTGTCTTGGAGACCAAGCTTCTACATCACAAGACTTAACTTTTAAATCAGCTAAATCACCAGTACAACATTCAAGAGTTCTAACAGGAATATCCATTGTTAAAAAGAAATCAACAGTATTCTTCCAAAGCTCATTATAAATATCCTTAGAGTCTTCAGGTTTACAAACAACAACCATTTCCTGCTTTTCAAATTGGTGAATACGATAAACTCCTCTTTCTTCAATACCATGAGCGCCTACTTCTTTTCGGAAACAAGGAGAATATGAAGTCATCTTTTGAGGAAGATCTTTTTCATCAACTAAAGTATCAATAAATTTACCAATCATTGAATGTTCGCTTGTACCAATAAGATATAAGTCTTCACCTTCAATCTTGTACATCATATTTTCCATCTCTTTAAATGACATAACACCAGTGACGACATCACTTCTAATCATGTAAGGTGGAATATAGTATGTGAATCCTCTATTAATCATAAAATCTCTAGCATAAGATAAAATAGATGAATGAAGTCTAGCAATATCTCCTTTTAAATAATAGAAGCCATTACCAGAGGTTTTTCTTGCAGAATCTAAGTCAATACCATCAAGACTTTCCATAATGTCTACATGATAAGGAATTTCAAAATTAAATTCTCTCTTAGTTCCAAATTGTTCGATTTCAACATTTTCAGAATCATCCTTACCAACAGGAACTGATGGATCAACAATGTTAGGAATAACCATCATCTTCTTTTTAATATCTTCTTCAAGAACAACTTCTTTAGATTCGCATTCTTCAATTTCCTTGGCAATATTAGCTACTTCAGCTTTAACTTTTTCAGCTTCTTCTTTTAAACCCTGTTTCATTAAAGCACCAATCTCTTTAGATATAGTGTTTCTTTTGCCTCTTAAATCATCAGCCTTAACTCTTAAAGCACGGTAATCTTCATCAAGTTTTTTAACTTCATCAACAATAACTAGTTTTTCATCTTGGAATTTCTTTTTAATATTCTCTTTAACTAGTTCAGGATTTTCTCTAATAAGTTTAATATCAATCATATGTCCTCCTAAAATAAAAAAGGTAGTACTCAAGGGCGAAATATCGCGGTACCACCTTTATTTTTAACTTATACTCTTAACGCGAGCGCACGTGATTTATTGGATCAGCTATAAGGTAGATTCGTAAGTTCTTTTAATGACTTGCACCAAACGTCATTTCTCTAAACAAAGTTTTTCTTACTATAGTCCTTATTAAGCAAATTCATAATAGCAAATTTAGCCTTTTTTATCAATTATTCTTAATAAACCTGGGGCTAATAAAATATCAATAACTAATTCAATCGCAAAATTAACAGTTAAGAATAAAGCGATAAAAGTAGCAAAAGACCCTTGGAAGAACAAAATAATAACAAGAGTTAAAGTTCCTGTATTAACAATTGGGGCTAAAGCCGAAGCTACAAGTATAGCAACAAGCTTATTTTTATTTTTCAATTTTTGGTAAGCAAAAGCAGAAACAAGACCAGCTAAAGTACCCTTTAAGATACAAGCGGTTATAGTAATAATTGGATGGCTTGCAAGCATAGTAGCTCCACTTGGATCAGCTCCTGTAATAACCATAATGGCAACAACTACACCAAAGGCCGTTCCTAAGATAGATCCAACCTTTTCTCCATACATAGCTCCACCAACAATGATAGGGATTAAAGTAAGTGTTATTGGAAAGCCACCAAAATTAATAAAAGTAGCAATTATTTGTAAGACAACAACAATGCCTACAAACATAGAGATAGTAGTTATATTTTTAGTATTTTTCATAATTTCTTCCTATTCTTAAAATAAATATTTTTTAATCCTTTAAACGCAAGATTAGCGTCATAAATATCAATTTCATTAGAATTTTCAAAGAAGGTTTTACCAAAACCACCTGTAGCAATAACTTTTAAATCAACATTAGTTTCCTTTTTAAATCTATTAATTAAAGATTCAACTAAGCCAAGGTAACCAAAATATAAACCAGATTGCATAGCGCTTACTGTATTATTAGCTAAAACTGACTCACATTTTTTAATTTCAATATCTGGTAACATAGAAGCACTATTAGATAAAGCATTAATAGATATTTCAATGCCAGGAATAATAACACCACCAACATAATTAGACTTGAAATCAATATATTCAAAAGTAATTGCAGTAGAAAAATCTACCACTAATAGGTTATTTCCATAATCATTTATTGCCCCGGCAACAGTCGCAATACGATCAGCACCAATTTCCTTAGGATTGTCATAATGAATAGAAACTCCCGACTTAATACCAGGTCCAATAATTAATGGTTCAATATTAAAATACTTTATAATGCATGAAACAAAACTATGCATAACTTCAGGAACAACACTAGCAATAATAACTCCATCAATATCAGATTTATTAATATTAAAATTATTTAAAAGAGATACTAAAATTATTCCATATTCATCACTTGATCTATTAATAATAGACTTAATATTAAATGTACAAGTTAATTCGTCATTATCATACACGCCAAGATTAATGTTTGTATTTCCAATATCTGCAACCAGTAACATGTTACACCTCCAAATAAAAAACACAATAAAATTAATATTTCATTGTGTGATTAAGTAATATAAAAAGTCATAATATATCCTCCCCTGTCGCCCATATAGGTGCAACGTTTTAGACATCAACATTATAACAAAAGAAAGTGGCTACTCGCCACTTTCCTCTTCTATATTTTCATCTTCTTGATGTTCCATTAAAGTAACAGTCTTAACATAAGTATTTTCCTCAGGTCTAATTAACTTAACACCTCGAGTAACTCTACCTAAAGTAGAAACTTTTTCAAGACTTATTCTAATAATGACACCATCATTTCTCATAATTAAGGCATCTTCATCACCATTAACAGCCTTAAGAGCAACAAGATCACCATTTACTTCATTGATATTAATAGTCTTAACACCTTTAGCGCCTCTTGAAGTAATACGATATTCTTCAATATCAGTCTTCTTACCATATCCATATTTAGATACAACAAGAATTTGTTTACCTTCTTTAGAAGTACAACAACCAATAACGTAAGAACCATCAACATTCATACCACGAACACCACTAGCACTTCTACCCATAGCACGAACGCCATTTTCATTAAATCTAACAGCCTTGCCATTGGCAGCACCAATGATAATCTCATCATTTCCAAGAGTTGGTTTGACATCGACTAACTCATCACCATCTTTTAAAGAAATAGCTATCTTACCAGATTGTCTAATAGATTCAAACTCTTTAGCTTCAACTCTCTTACATAAACCATTCTTAGTAACAAAGAATAAATATCCTTGAACTTCCCATTCTCTATTAATAGGAACAAGAGCCTTAACTTTCTCATCCTTTTCAATATTAATAATATTAATAACAGGAATACCCTTACCATTTCTACTAGATTCAGGAATCTTATATCCTTTAATACGATATACTTTGCCCTTATCAGTAAACAATAATAAGTGATCATGAGTAGACATTGTAATATTTTGATCAACAACATCATCCTCATTTAAAGTCATACCTTTAATACCACGACCACCTCTATTTTGAGTCTTATAAGTACTTACAGGAAGTCTCTTAATATAACCATTAGTAGTAAGTGAAACAATAATATCATCAACAGAGATTAAATCTTCGTCTTCAACATCAACTTCACCCTCAATAATTTCAGTACGACGCTTATCACCATATTTGTCTTTAATAGCAGTAAGCTCATCCTTAATAATTTGAACTACTCTACTATGATTAGCAAGAATATCCTTTAAATCAGCAATTTCTGTATAAAGTTCATTTAACTCATTACATATCTTTTCATAAGATAAACCAGTTAAACGACGAAGTTGCATATCAAGAATAGCTTTTCCTTGGACTTCATCAATAGAGAACTCATTATTCATATTAAGAAGAGCTTCATCATCGTCCTTAGAATTTCTAATAATTTCAATAATACGATCAATATTATCTAAAGCCTTCTTTAAGCCTTCTAAAATATGAGCACGCTTTAAATCCTCATCTAAATCAAACTTTGTTCTTCTTGTGATAACATCAATTTGATGATTAATGTATTGTGTAATAATTTCTTTTAAAGATAATAACATAGGCTTATTATCAACAAGCACATTGTTATTAACACCAAAAGAAGATTGAACAGGAGTTAATTTATATAATTGATTTAAAACAACCTCTGGTTGAACATCCTTCTTAAGTTCAATTTCAATACGAATACCATTTCTATCATTAGAAAGGTCTTTCATATCAGAAATTCCTTCAATTACTTTTTCCTTAGCAAGTTCATGAATCTTATCATACATTACTTGCTTATTAACAAGATAAGGAATCTCCTTAATAACAAGCTTATGTTTGCCACCATGCATATCCTCAACAACAACCTTAGAACGCATGATAATAGAACCCTTACCAGTTTCATAAGCTTGTCTTATGCCAGATCTGCCAACAATATAACCACCAGTAGGAAAATCTGGACCAGGTATAACATTCATTAACTCATTAACAGAAATATCAGGATTATCCATCACTGCAATAATTGCATCAATAGACTCGCCCAAATTATGAGTAGGCATATTAGTAGCCATGCCTACTGCAATACCCATTGAACCATTTACTAAAAGATTAGGAAATCTACTAGGTAAAACAACAGGCTCTCTATGTCTAGCATCATAGTTATCACGCCAATCAATAGTTTCTTTTTTAATATCACTAACTAGCTCAAGACTAATCTTAGACATACGCGCTTCGGTATAACGCATAGCCGCAGCACCATCACCATCAAGAGAACCAAAGTTACCATGTCCATCAACTAAAGGATAACGATATGAGAAAGGCTGGGCCATACGAACCATTGTATCGTAAATGGCAGTATCACCATGAGGGTGATATTTACCCATAACTTCACCAACAATATTAGCAGACTTAACATGAGGCTTATCAGGAGTAAAACCAGCATCGTACATAGCCCAAATAACTCTTCTATGTACGGGCTTCATACCATCTTTAACATCAGGCAAAGCTCTATCGATGATAACAGACATTGAATAACTTAAGAAGTCTTCACGCATTTCAGAAGAAATGTTAACTTCTTTCATATTACCATGATTGAAAAAACGATTATCTAATTCTTCCATAAAGCCTCCTTAAATATCCAAATTCTTAACAAAGTGAGCATTTTCAACAATAAAGTTCTTACGAGGCTCAACTTCATCACCCATCAGCATTGAGAATACGCTATCTGCATCAATTGCATCCTCAATAGTAACTCTCTTTAATGTCCTTCTTTCAGGATCTAGAGTAGTCTCCCAAAGTTGGCTAGGATCCATCTCACCAAGACCCTTATATCTTTGAACATCATACTTTTCATCACCAAAGTCACGCTTTGCAAGTTCTAGTTCCTCATCAGAGTAACAATAACGCAATGTCTTTTGACCCTTAAATACCTTATATAGAGGAGGCATAGCAATATATACATAACCGCCTTCGATAAGAGGTTTAAAGTATCTATATAAGAAAGTAAGCATAAGTGCAGCAATATGTTGGCCATCAACATCGGCATCGGTCATAATTACAATTTTGTGATATCTTAATTTTGAAATATCAAGTTCATCACCAAAACCACAGCCAAATGCTTGAATCATCATTCTAATTTCGGCATTATCAAATATTCTATGAAGTCTAGCTTTTTCTACATTAAGAATTTTACCTCTTAAAGGAAGAACAGCTTGGAAATTAGAATCACGACCTTGTTGAGCACTACCACCAGCAGAATTACCTTCGACGATATAAATTTCGCATATAGAAGCATCTCTACTAGCACAATCCTTTAATTTAGTAGGCAAGTTACTACCACCAAAATCATCTTTTCTTCTAACTGTTTCTCTAGCCTTTTGTGCAGCAAGTCTAGCTTCACTAGCAGATTTAGCCTTATCAATAATAATCTTTGCAACATCTGGATTCTCTAAAAAACATCTTTTTAAGAAATCTCCAAATACCTTATTAACAACAGGTCTAACTTCAGCATTGCCAAGTTTGCCCTTAGTTTGTCCTTCATATTGAGGATCTGGATGCTTAACTGAAACAATAGCAGTTAAGCCCTCTTTTAAATCATCGGTAGTAAAATTAGGATCATCAGGCTTTAATAACTTTTTTTCCTTTGCGTAAGCATTAACAACTCTAGCTAAAGTTTGTCTAAATCCATCTAGATGCATGCCACCTTCAGGAGTAAAAATATTATTACAAAAAGAATAAACTTTTTCTGAATAAGAAGTATTATATTGGAAAGCAACTTCTACTGAAATATTTGTTTCATCATCACTGCCATCACAATATAAAACATCATTAAATAATAAATTCTCACCATCATTTAAGAATTTGACATATTCTTTAATACCACCTTCATAGCAGAAAGTAGTAGTGCCTTTATTATCGTCATCTTTCTCCCATGTAAAAGTAAATCTAATGCCTTTATTTAAGAAAGCCATTTGACGAATTCTATCATATAAAGTCTTATAGTTATAAACAGTACCTTCTTTAAAGATTAAATCATCAGCCTTAAATCTAACAGTAGAACCGGTTTCAGACTTATCACAAGTACCAATTTCAACTAAAGATTTATCTACTTTTCCACCATCATGGAATCTAACAAAATAAACTTTGCCATCTTTATGAATAGTAACTTCTAGCCATTTACTTAAAGCATTAACAACACTAGCACCTACACCGTGTAGACCACCAGATACTTTATAAGCACCTCCACCAAATTTACCACCAGCATGTAAGACAGTAAAAATAGTTTCAACAGTTGAAATACCAGTCTTTTTGTGAATTTCAACCGGCATACCACGACCATCATCCTTAACTGTAACAATATCATCTTTATCTACAGTAATTTCGATGTGTTTTGCATAGCCAGCTAAAGCTTCATCGACAGAGTTATCAACAATTTCCCATACCAAGTGATGAAGGCCAGTATCAGAAGTGGTACCAATATACATACCAGGTCTTTTTCTAACAGCCTCAAGTCCCTCTAAGACTTGAATATCATCAGAAGTATAATTGTCATGTTTAATATTTGTATCAGACATTTTAAGACTCCTTTATCTCAATTAAATTAAAATCATCAGTAATATTCATTCCTATTAAATCAGTCCCAGTAATAATAACTTGAGTATCACTAGGAATAATCTTTAATAATCTTTCTTTATTTTCCTTATCTAGTTCAGATAAGATATCATCAAGAAGTAAAATAGGAACATCATTAATCTTCATTCTTATATATTCTTCAAGCGCAAGTTTAAACGCAATTAGAACCATTCTTGTTTGACCTTGACTAGCAATAGTTTCAAGTCTTTCATTTTTCATATAGAAATAATAGTCTTCATGATGAGTTCCAAAACTAGCATAGTGATAAAGAAAATCTTTTTCATGACTTCTTTTAATATCCTCTTCCAGTTTTTCAATTTCACTGCACTTCTTATAAACAACTTTTATTTCACCATCATATCCAGAAATCTTTTTATAATAATCATTAATATAAAAATTAATCGTTTCAATAAAATCTTGTCTATCTCTAATAATGATTTTCATCATTTCAATCATCTTGCCTTCGATAATTTCTAAATAATCATTATCTATTTTTTCTTCCTTTAAAAGCTTATTTTTATCCTTAAGCAAAGAATTATAAGCAAGCAAACTATTTAAATATTCTTTATTAACTTTGCCTATTTCAATATCTAATAGTCTTCTTCTTTCTTTTGGAGAATCATTAAATAAATTAAGATCAGATGGCTTAAATAATATACAATTTAGTTTTCCAATAAATTGTGAAGTCTTTTTAACAGGATTATCATTTATATATAAACGCTTGCCATTTTGACTAATCACAACTTTAAATTTATCTTTATCACTTAAACATTCTATCCTAGAATATTCTTCATCTTTTTTAATCAAATCACGATCATCTAAAGTTCTAAATGATTTTGTATTAGACACAACAATTAAGCTTTCTAGAATGTTAGTTTTGCCGACACCATTTTTTCCAATGATAATATTTAAGCCCGGCTTAAAAGATAAAGACTTTACTTTATAATTTCGATAATTATTAAGTCTTAAGGAACTAACTAACATATCGTATATTTAGCTCCTAAAACTTCAATAACATCTCCTTTATATAATTTCTTTCCTCTTCTGTTTTCATTTTGGCCATTAACAAGTATTTCATTGCTCATGAGAAATACTTTTGTTTCACCACCAGTAGAAACAATATCTGCAATCTTTAAAAATTGTCCTAACGTGACATATTCATCTCTAATAGTAATCTTTTCCATATTCATTAAAATTATATCATTTTTTTGAAGTTTTGTTTCGCATGTATAAGAGTAAACAAAAAATAAAACCTCAAAATTTGAGGCCTTATTTTCGTTTTAAAGATATTTTTATTAAATTAGACTACTTATAAGTTCTAACTGGAGAAATTAATTGCACAACGCTTTCATCTGTTTTATCAGTAATAATGAGTGGCTTTAGTTCACCAGAAAAAGACATCACGATTTCATCAGCACTTAAAGCCTTTAAGGCATCAATTAAATACTTACCAGAACAAGATATTTCAAATGGTTTTCCTTCAAAAGAAACAACATTAATATTTTCATAAGAGGAACCATTGGAACCACTAGCTGTAATATCAACTTTAGTTTCACTAATAGAAAGTTTAACTATGTTTTTTCCATCAGCCTTAATAAAACTAGAACGATCAATTGCACTAGATAAATCTTTTGCCTTAACAACCAACTTTTGAGTAAAAGAAGCAGGAATTAGTTTAGAAACATCAGGAAATTCATCATCAAGAAGTCTAGTTTGAATAATTGTGTTATTAAACATGAAAATAATTTTTTGATTATCTATACAAATTTCTATTTCTTCTATATTAGTAATTGAATGAGCAATATCTAATAAATATTTACGAGGAATAGTAATATTAAATTCTAAATCTTCATCTAAACTAACAGTCTTAGAAGCTAAACGGTATGAATCAGTCGCATTTACATATAGTTTTCCACCACTAGCTTTAAAATTAACACCAGTAAGAATAGGACGTGTATCTTTATCTGAACAAGCAAATGAAGTTTCTTCAACAATTTTTAAAAAGTTATATGTAGAAAACTTAAATGTAGTTTTATTAATATCAAAATTAATATAAGGATAATCGCTGCTATTCATAGCATTTATCTTGAATTCAGAATTGCCACCATAGATTTTAACAATCGCATTATCAAATGTTTCTAAATTAATATATTCCGAATCAATCTTTCTTACAATTTCAAGAAGATATTTCGCCTCAATTACTATTTCGCCTTCTTCAGTAATATTTAAATTGTTTCTTTCCTCATTTCTTACAATAGAAATTTTAATAGAAATATTAGTATCAGAAGAAATAATAGTTAAATCATTATTGTTAGCTATCATTTTAATTCCATTTAATGAAGGCAAAGGTGTTGAACTAGAAATTCCTTTTGCAGCTACAGCTAAGGCATCTAAGAATTCACGTTTATTAATTTTGAAGATCATGCGACAGCTCCTTTATTTTTATATAAATATATATCTAATAATTATTAAGGTGTGCAAAGATGTGGAAAACTTATTAACACACTTTAAATATAGCTTTATTTTAACATTTTTAATATGGAAAATTTTGTGTATATTTGTGGACTAACCAATTAGCTTTTCGATTTCATTAATTGCCTTTAAATAAGCTGGGTCTGTTTTAATTAATTTTTCTACTTTCTCACAAGCACTCATAACGGTAGAATGATCACGTTTTCCAAACTCATTGCCAATTTCCTTATAAGGAGAATCAATTAATTTACGACAAAGATACATCGCAATATGACGAGGAATAGCAATATTTTTAGTTCTATTTGAAGAAACTATCTGTTGTTTGGAAATATTGTAATAATCGCATACCACTTTCTTTATTTTATTAATATTAAGCTCATTTTTATTTTCCACGATTTGGTCTTTAAAAGCTTCAGTAGCTAATTTTAAAGTAATATGATCTTCATGATTAGTATTAAAATTAATGAAATAGAATAATAAACGATTAACAGCACCTTCTAGAGATCTTACATCTTGAGAAAAGTTAGTTGCAATGTAAGATAAAACATCATCATCTACTTTTTCGTTAACAGCGACATTATTTGCAATTTTCATTTTTAAGATTTGAATACTAGTTTCATATTCTGGAGATTCGATATTAACGTTTAAACCCTGATTAAATCTAGATAATAATCTACTCTCTAAACCTTTAATCTCGGATGGAGTTTTATCTGCGGTAATGCAAATCTGTTTACGATTATTAACAAGGATATTAAAAATTGAGAAGAATACTTCCTGAGTCCAGTTCTTGCCAGCAATAAATTGAATATCGTCAACAAGCAATAAATCTAAATCATAGAAAGAACTCTTAAATTCATCAATACAATCTTCTTTTTTAGATTTAGCTAATGCTTCTATAAAACCAAGACCAGAAATAAAACCTATTTTTTTATTAGGGTAACTAATTCTTACTTCATTACCGATAGCATTTAATAAATGTGTTTTTCCAAGACCGGAATTGCCATATATAAATAAAGGATTATAAACAATACCAGGATTTTTTGCACAAGTAAATGAAGCTAATTGAGCTTGATTATTTGATCTTCCAAGAACAAAGTTAGAAAAGTTTTGATTAATATCTAACTCTCTATCAAAGAAATCATTGTGGACAATTGGAGCTACTTTTTTAAGTAAATCTTCTTCTTCTACAAAAGAGAAATTAACATGTTCACCATATTTTTCCTCAAAAGCTTGTTCAATTAAATCTTTATATTGAATAATTAAAGACTTAGTAATGAAATTTTGTACAGCGACAAGCGCACCGGATTCATCAACATTCACAAGACGAGTATTAACAATATAAGGATCAAAGATATTGTCGTCTATTTGGTGTGTGTCATATATCGTTTGAAGCGTATCACTCCATAGTTTTTTATAATAATAGTCAATATTCATAATACTTTTAAACCAAGTACCGTTATTATAGGACACGAGTTTTCCACATTTCAAGGCAAAAAGTTGGCAAGTTTTCCACATTCAACATTTTAAAAAAACACTAGAATAGATAACCAAGGCTTCTAAGTGAGTTTTCCACACTTTTCCACATCTTTTAAATGTGGATTAAATGTTTAAAACTTTTCCACAAAGTTTTCCACTGTGGAAAAGTGTGCATAAAAAAATCTTTCCACAAGATTTTACACAAAGTACTTTTAAAATAAACCTTTAAATAAAGTATATTTTTTATTTTTCCACTTATTCACATTATGTGGAAAAGTCTAAAAAGTGGATGGGGATAAAATTATAAACTTTCTTTTAGATTATGCGAAAAGTGTTGAAAATAAAGGAAAATTGCCCACACAAAGTTTTCCACTTATCAACAATTTAATTTGTTAGTTATTTTAACTTTTTAACAAATATTTCCAGGGTAAGTTTTCCACTTTTATTTTTAATTAAATAAGCATGTTTGTATAATATTGATGATGGAAGCAAATAAATATCAAGAATTAGCTATGCGAACTTTAAATAAGGATATTAAAAAAGAAGATATTCTTATTAATGCATCAATGGGCTTATGTGGTGAATCCGGCGAGGTTGTTGATTTAGTAAAGAAACATCTTTTTCAAGGACATGATTTAGATAAAGAAAAAATAATAAAAGAACTTGGCGACGTTGCTTGGTATCTTGCGGAAAGTTGCGTAGCGTTAGATATTAGTTTAGATGAAGTATTGGAAAAGAATATTAAAAAATTAAAAGAACGTTTTCCAAATGGATTTGACAGTGAAAAATCAATTAAAAGAAATGAAGGTAATATGTAATGTATAAAACAAATGATTTATTAGATTTAAGTCATACTTTAGCTTGTGATTATTTAAAAGAATTTGAATATCCATGGCTTGCCTTAAAAGGAATAAGCGATGAAATTATTAAATTAGGAAAGACCTTAGATAAAAATGAATACAATGAAGTAAAAGAAAATGTATGGGTTCATAAAACAGCTAAAGTATTTGAAAGTGCTTATTTAGGTGCTCCTTTAATTATTGGACCAAACAGTGAAATAAGACATTGTGCGTTTATAAGAGGATCAGCTCTAGTTGGTTCTAATTGTGTTGTGGGAAATTCTGTTGAACTTAAAAACGTCATTATTTTTGATAATGTACAAGTTCCTCATTATAACTATGTTGGTGATTCTATCTTAGGCTATAAATCTCATATGGGCGCTGGCTCCATTACTTCAAATGTGAAGTCTGATAAAACACTTGTTGTGGTAAAAAACTTTGATGGTGAAAAGATTGAAACTGGCCTTAAAAAGTTCGGTGCAATTCTAGGAGATAATGTTGAAGTTGGCTGCAATTCAGTTTTAAATCCAGGCACTATAATAGGAAGAAATACAAATATTTACCCAGTTAGTAGAGTTAGAGGAATTATTCCTTCTAATAGTATTTATAAAGATGATAAACATATTGTTTTAAAGGAAAACAATGATTAAGGCAATTATTTTTGATTTGGATGGAACACTATTAAATACAATTGAAGATTTAAATGATAGTGTTAATAAAACATATGAAGCATTAGGATATGACTGTAAAGATTCGGTTTTATTAACCATGGCCAAAGTGGGACATGGAATTAGAAATCTAATTAGTCAATGTTTCAAACAAGAAGATGTCGAAAAAGCTTATAAAACTTTTCTTGAAATATACAATAAGAATTACGATAAAAAGACTAAGCCATATGACGGTATTAAAGAATTAATAGATGTGTTAAGTGAAAGAAACATCTTAATCGGAGTTAATTCTAATAAAAACGATATATATACAAAACATTTAATTGAAAAGAATTTTCCTAAAATTAATTTAGAATATGTTTTAGGACATATTGAAGGTTTTAATGTTAAACCTGATCCAAAGGGTGCTAATTTAATTCTTGAAAAAATGAATGTTTCAAATGATGAATGTTTATATATAGGTGATAGTCAAACTGATTATCTAACAGCTATTAATGGCGGTTTTGTTCCCCTTTCAGTAACATGGGGCTTTAGAAGTAAAGAACAATTAAAAGAAGCTGGGGCTACTAACATGGTAGATAGTCCAATGGAAATATTAAATTATCTAGAGGTGAGAAAATGAGTGAAGTTGTAAAAGAAAGAAAAGATATTGAAGAAAAAGATAAGTGGGACTTAAGTTCTTTATTTAAAAGTGATGAAGAATTTGAAAATACATTAAAAAAAGTTTCTTCAAAAATAAGTAATTTTAAGAAATATGAAGGAAAACTAAATAACGCAAATGATATTCTAGCTTTTTTAAATGAGAAAGATGATATTAGTAAAGATGCTAGCAATGTTTTTTGTTATGCATCATTAAGAAAAGTAGAAGATACAAGAAAAAATGAAGCCTTAGCGATGTTTTCAAAGGCTTATGCTTTAATTGTTGAACTTCAAACTGCATTATCTTTCGCTAATCCTGAAATATTAGCTAATGATGATGGAAAACTAAAGGAAATAATTAATGCTGAATCATTAAAAGATTACAAAATTTACTTAAATGATTTATTAAGAAATAAGCCTCATATGTTATCTAGCAAGGAAGAGGCTATCTTAGCTTCTTTTGCAGAAGTATTTAATACGCCCGAACAAACTATGTCAGCTTTAACTAATGCTGACCTCAAGTTTCCAAGTGTAGAAGATAGTGAAGGCAACAAACATGAATTGACAGAATCTACTTATATTCTTCTTCAAACTAGTAAAGATCGAATATTAAGAAAAAATGCATTTGATACTTTCTATGAAGTATATAAGAATCATATTAATACCCTAGCTACTACATATACTGGCAATGTAAAGGCTGGTGTTACAGAAGCTAGACTTAGAGGATACAAATCTTCTAGAGAAATGAGAATGTCTAGCGACAACATTCCAGAATCTGTTTATGACAATCTAATAGATACTGTTCATTCTAGAATGGATGTTATGTATAGATACTTAAGACTTAGAAAAAGAATTCTTAAGCTAGATGATCTTCATTATTATGATTTATATACACCTCTTACAAGTACTATTAATGATAAATATAGCTATGAAGACGCAAAGAGAATGGTGCTTGAAGCAGTTAAACCATTAGGTGAAGAATATGTAAGTAGAGTAAAGAAAGCTTTTGAAGATAGATGGGTAGATGTTTATCCAAATATAGGCAAAGAATCTGGTGCCTTCTCAAGTGGAACATATACTTCTAATCCATACATAAAGATGAACTTTACAGGTACTCTTGATTCTGTTTCGACATTAGCTCATGAGATGGGACATTCTCAACATTCATGGCTAACAAACCATACTCAGCCTCATCAATATAGTGATTACACAATGTTCGTGGCCGAAGTTGCTTCTACAGTAAATGAGAATCTTTTAATTGAGAAGATGCTTAAAGAAGAAACTGATTTAAACAAGAAATTAGCTTTATTAAATCAATATCTTGAAGGTTTTAAGGGCACTGTCTATAGACAAACAATGTTTGCGGAATTTGAAAAAGATACGCATGCGATGTGTGAAAAAGGCGAAGCTTTAACTGCCGAATCTTTAAGTGATGAATATCTAAAACTTATAAAACTATATTTTGGTGATGATATGGTTATTGATGAAAAAGTAAAATACGAATGGGCAAGAATTCCTCATTTCTACTATTTCTTTTATGTGTATGTATACGCGACTGGTTTCTCAAGTGCGTGTGCGATATCTGAAAATATCTTAAATGGTAAAGAAAATGCGGTTAAAAACTACTTAGAATTCCTTTCAATGGGATCAAGCAAATCTCCACTTGATGAATTAAAACATGCAGGTGTGGATTTAACTACTCCTGAGCCAATTAATATTGCTTTAGATAAATTTGAAAAAGTATTAATTGAAGCTGAAAAGATTGCAGACCAATTAGGACTTTAATAATTCTTCCATAGCATGTTTAAAATAGCGTATCTAATAGATACGCTATTTTTTAACGTGAAAGTGGGGGGAAATATTGACGTGAAAGTGGGGGAAAATATTAAAAAACTCCTTTCATATTTGCAAAGGAGGAAGGCCGTTATCTAATTTAAGCACAAAAGAAAATGCACTTATTGAAATAAAACTTGGTGTAGAGAAATTAATAAGTGAAGGAATTAAGAATCTTCACAGTTTAAAAAAGAAATTAGAAAATGATAATAAGCATCTTCCTTCCTTTATGGCAATAATAACCGCAACTGGCCCAGCTTATACAAAAGATGGAGTACACATTATACCTATAAATCATTTAGGTATATAAAAACATCCAATTAGGATGCTTTAGTATGTAATATTTCTCTAATGACTTGCCTACTATACATATAATCTTTAAGATTATCTACGTCATTTACTTCTATATCTAATTTATTAAAATAATGCCTTACTTTATTAAATAAAGGAAGGTACTCCTTATATACTTTATTATGCCTTTTATAAACATTTTCGTCATAATACAAGTAAATTAATGTTTTGATTATAGATAAACAAGAATTTTCTATCCAAAAATCACATTTTTCTATGTCAGGAAGATATTGTTCAAGAAGTTTTTCTATTAATGCCCTGCCATCATCACTAGACTTATAAATATCCACATAGATATAATCAAAATCTTTTAAATAGTCTTGATTAAAATAATTAAAGGCATCACCATTAATAATTCTAATTTTATTTGAATTAGGAAATTGATCCTTAATCTTATTAAAAATATTAATTACTTCTTTTTCTTTTTCTATTACTGTGATACTTTCAACATTCTTATTTAATAGACACATATAAACAAAATACCCTATTCCTAGCCCAAAAGTAACTACATTTCCATGTGCTTTTTTCGCATATGGATCATTGGTAATAAACTCACTTGGAACAGACATCATCCATTCTTCATTGTCTTGGTATAAGAATATAGCCTTAATATCTTCATCAAGAGCTCTTAATTTCATGTAGTCTTTAAGTTCTCTATCTTTATCATCAATTATCGCATCACTATTAAAAAGATATCCTTTTTCTATAGTAACTAGCTCATATGAAAAATGGTCATCAATAATTGAATCTAATTTAATATTCTTAACATAGGGATTTTCTTTATATTCACTAGCTTTGATAAATAAAGGATTATTAATATCCATTTCATATTCCTGTTGGCCAGCCTTCATTAATTCTTTTTTAGCTTCTAGTTCATCATTAACATCGACATAGCCATCAAGATAATCGTTTTGGTAATTACTATCTAAATTCTTTTTAACTCTATTTAAATAATCTTTTATTTCTTTAGTAGGAGTTATAATCATTGAACTTTTAACTTACCAATAACCTTTAGAGTAACGCTACTTTCACCTACTTTAATTCCAGGCATATGGCCATCATGTGGATAGAATGTAATGAAATCACCTGAACTTAATGTAGCAACACTGTAGTCAGTATTAGGCTTTTCATAATACATGATATCTTTATCGCCATTGTATTCAGTGTTAGCAGTAAGATGACAAACATCCAATAAACCAAATGATTCATGTCCATCTACAATATATTGAATATCAATGTATTTCTTATGAGATTCAAACTTACAATCTTTCAAATCTTTAGTGGCACTAGCTTTTACTAGATAATAGAAATCATCATCAACAACAAATGTTTTACCTGCATCTTCTTTGGTTACAGTAATGTTTTTTAAATAATTAAGTGCTTCTTCAATAGTTTTCATTTTTTAAATACCTCTTATTTAATTATATATGCATTACATTAAATAGTTTTTTACATTTTTACGGTAATATAACTTGAATGTGCCTTTTGCTTTATTAAATTGTTAATATTTAAAAAGATGACTATTGTCATCTTCTATAAATCAGCTTCCTTTAGATATCTTTTTATTGCATCCTTATAATCAGGAAGAGGAGTGAATCCGTTTTTAATCAATTTAGATTTATCTAGTCTAGAATTAAATGGTCTTTTAGCTTTACTTAAACCATATTCTTCACTAGAAACAGGAATAACTTTAGTAGTTAAACCATATTGCTTATATATTTCCTTGGTAAAGTCATACCAGCTGATATATCCGCCTTCATTAGTAGCGTGATAGAAACCATATTTATCTGTTTCAATCATGTCTACTAGAAGTCTTGCTAAGTCAAAAGTATAAGTAGGAGTGCCAATTTGATCATTAACCACCCTAACCTCATCATGACTCTTACCAACGTTTACCATTGTCTTGATAAAGTTTTTGCCATTAAGGCCAAATACCCAAGCAATTCTTACAATAAAATACTTATCTAAAATACTAGTAATGGCCTGTTCGCCCAATAGTTTTGTCTCGCCATAATAATTTAAAGGTGAATAATTTTTATCATCAGGCTGCCAAGGCTTCTCACCTTGTCCATCAAAAACATAGTCAGTAGAAAGATAAAGCATCTTTGCGTCAATTTCTTTAGCAATTTCAGCGATATACTTGGTACCTAATACATTAATTCGATAAACCTTATCCTTGTTGGTATCTTCCTCAGCTAAATCAACAGCCGTCCAAGCAGCGCAATGAATAATGCAATCAGGATGGAATTTAAAAATAACTTCACTAACTTTATCTTTATTTGTAATGTCCATTCCTATATAAGTAGCTGTAGTAACTGGACTATTATCCATTACTCCACTATATACATCGCTTATATCACTGCCAATAGCTTCATGCCCTCTTTTAGAAAGCTCATTTACTACATCATGACCAAGTTGACCATTTACACCAGTCACAAATACCTTCATTATCTACCCTCGTACATCTTTTGATAGTATTCTTGATAGCTACCACTAGTGATATTATTCATCCAGTCTTCATGATTTAAATACCAATTAATAGTAAGGATGATTCCTTCTTCAAAAGGAGTTTCAGGATACCAACCTAAATCATTTTTAATCTTAGTTGGATCAATACCATATCTTCTATCATGACCAAGTCTATCAGTAACATGCTTAATTAAAGATTCATTGATATCAGGATCATTTAAAGTCTTACTTAATTCATTAATGATAGTCTTAACAATGAAAATATTAGTTCTCTCATTATGACCACCAATATTATAAACTTCACCTATTTTGCCATTATTAGCTACCATATCAATAGCCTTACAATGATCTTTTACATATAGCCAGTCTCTAATTTGAAGACCATCACCATATACAGGAAGACTCTCGTGATGTTTAACATTATTAATCATTAGTGGAATTAATTTTTCAGGAAATTGGTATGGACCATAGTTATTAGAACATCTAGTAATATTAATAGGCATGCCATATGTATCATGGAAAGCTCTTACAAATAAATCAGCACTAGCTTTACTAGAAGAATAAGGTGAATGAGGATTAATAGGCGTTGTTTCTAAGAAATAACCATCTTTGCCTAAAGCACCATATACTTCATCAGTAGAAACTTGCACATACTTCTTATTTTCTTTCCAAGATTTGCTAGATGCATCATACCAAGCTTCTTTTGCACATTGAAGAAGATTAACTGTGCCTTGAACATTCGTCTTAACAAAGATTTCGGGATTAGCGATGCTTCTATCAACATGACTCTCTGCCGCAAAATTAATCACATAATCAAAGTCATATTGCTTAAACAAAGAAGAAATAAGTTCTTTATCACAAATATCGCCCTTTACAAAGACGTGTCTTTTATCATCTTTAATATCTTTAAGATTCTCAAGATTGCCAGCATAAGTTAGCGCATCAACATTAACCAGTAAGATATCATCTTGACCATATTTTTCTAACATGTAGTAAACAAAGTTAGAACCAATAAAACCAGCACAACCAGTAATTAAATACTTCTTCATTAATCATTCTCCTTGTATATGAAGTTAGCGTTGCATTCCTCTAAAGTAGGAGCATTTTTATCCTTATCAGAAAGAATAGGTGTAATACCATTCAATAAATTACCCCAATCAACATTAATTGTAGGATCATCATATTTAATGCCACCTTCGCTTTCCTTATTATATAAGTTATCGCACTTATATTGAAATTCAACATCATCTGTAACGGTAAGAAAACCATGAGCCATGCCATGTGGCAAATAAAACATTTTCTTGTTTTCTGCTGACAATTCTTGGCTAACCCACTTACCATATGTAGGAGATCCTTTTCTAATATCCACAGCCACATCGATAACTGTTCCTTTTGTACATCTTACTAACTTGCTTTGACAATAAGGCTCTCTTTGATAGTGTAGTCCTCTTAATGTACCTTTATTAGCACTATAAGACATATTGTCTTGAACAAACTTATCGGTTATACCAAGCTCCTTAAATTTTTCTTCGTTGTATGTTTCCATAAACCAGCCTCTATTGTCTCCAAAAACATCTGGTTCAATGACATAAACACCATTAATTATTGTTTCAATCTTTTTCATTATTATTGTTCCATGTACTTTCCATCAACAACATCCTTAAGATATTGACCATATTGATTCTTTTTCATTACCTCATATACCTTTAAGACATCATCTTTACTAATCCAATTATTTAAATAAGCAATCTCTTCAAGACAAGCGATCTTACGATGCTGATGTGTTTCCATAGTCTTAACAAAAATAGTCGCATCAACCAAAGATTCATGAGTACCAGTATCAAGCCAAGTAAAGCCTCTTCCAAGAAGCTCAACATTTAAATTATTATCTTCAAGATAAAGTCTATTAATATCTGTAATCTCCAGTTCACCTCTTTTTGAAGGCTTTAGATTTTTGGCATACTCTACTACCTTGTTGTCATAGAAATATAAACCAGTAACACAGTAATTAGACTTTGGATGCTCAGGCTTTTCCTCAATTGAAACAGCCTTTCCTTCTTTATTAAACTCAACAATACCAAATCTTTCAGGATCATCAACATAATAACCAAATACAGTAGCACCTTTTCCAGATTCTGCATTATTAACTGCTTGCTTAAGTCTTTTCTTAAGACCATGTCCATAGAAAATATTATCGCCAAGTATCATACAAACGCTATCTTGGCCAATAAAATCAGCACCAATTATAAATGCTTGTGCTAAGCCATCAGGACTTTCTTGAACTTTATAAGATAAGTTAACACCAAATTGCTTTCCATCGCCAAGTAGTTCCCTAAATCTAGGCGTATCACTTGGAGTAGAAATAATTAAAATATCTCTAATACCTGCATTCATCAACACAGACATTGGATAATAAATCATTGGCTTATCATAAATAGGAAGCAATTGCTTACTTGTAACCATGGTTAATGGATAAAGTCTAGTGCCACTTCCTCCTGCTAGAATAATACCTTTCATAGTTAGTACCTCACTAACTACAATATAAAGTGTGCCCTAAGGGCACAGTCAAGCATTATTTTTCACTAATAAAAATACCTGCATCCTTTGTAATATTAAAATTATCCTTGCACTTTAATGCCACAAAGTTTTTAAATTCCTTAAACTTATCAACAATATACCTATTTTGATTTCCATGACAAGAAAGAATGTATTTTATAAGTAAGTTATAATCAGTAACGATTAATTCATCTTCATAAGAAATAAAAGAAACATTGTTAAAATATTTAGAAAGAATACCGCTTCCATTTTCTTTGCCAAATCTCTCATAAAGCTTATCTTTAGAAAGTTCTATTCTTTCATCAAACTCCTTAACAAGCATATTAACCTCCTTCATGTGATTAGAAGAATAGGTACTTGCTTCAAAGATTCCATCTTTCTTTAAAACTCTATTTATTTCCTTTAAAGAAGCATCGATATCATCAATATAAAATAAAACATGATTGGCAATAACCAAATCAAAACAATTATCTTGTTTATTAATACTTGAAGCATTAATCACTTCTAAAGAAAATCTCTTATCTTTTTTAATTTTTTCATCAATATCTTTAAGCATACCTGCTGATATATCTGATAGTGTTATATGAACGTTTTTAGGAAGCTTATCATAATTTTCATTCCAAAGAGAACCATCTCCACACCCTAGTTCTAAAATATTCATATTATCTTTGATATTTAAATTCTTGTAGATCCAAGAAAACCAAGTCTCTTTATTGCTTGAAAAAGCCTTATGAAGATTAATACGTGCCTCGATATTTGAAGCATCCTCGTATTGTTTCTTAATAGCCTCTTCCATTTCCTTAACATTAACAAGTTCAATCATCCTATCCCATTCGATATCTTTACCTTCTTTAATTAAGTTAGAGGCAGTATCTAGAGCATCCTTAATATTATGAAGCTGTTCAATTCTTTCACTCACAAAATACCTTTGCATATTAAGCGAGTTAGAAATGAACGATTTATCATTACTATAAAAAGACATTTGTTTAATATCATCTAATGAAAAACCAAGATACTTTAAGAAAATAATTTGTTGAAGATGGCCTAAATCTTCATCCGTATAAAAATGTTGTTTTTTTTCATCAACTAATGAAGCATTTAAAATATTATGTTCATTATAATAACGTAAAGTTTTCTTGGTTATGTGCCCTTTTTTAACAAACTCGCTAGTGGAATAATATCCTTGTTTCTTCATCTTAGTACCATAAAATCAATATTGCGCATATTTAAATCAACATTAGTTAATTTAACTTTAATATTTTGACCAATGCGATATGTTGTTTTTCCATTAGTAAGAGTATTATCTACAAATTCAAAATAATCATTTAAATTTTTCACATGAACTAAACCTTCAACAGTATTATCAAGTTTTACAAAGAAGCCAAACGAAGTGACAGTAGAAATTACACCAGTGAATACTTCACCTACCTTGTCTTTCATAAATTCGCATTTCTTAAGATCAACAATACTTCTTTCAATCTTAGTAGCACATTTTTCTCTTTCGTTAGCCTTGTTGGCAATACTCTCGTTTTTAATCCTTACAGAATCAGTATCTTCAGAATAATTAAAGACAAACTTCTTTAAACATCTATGCACAATTAAGTCAGGATATCTTCTAATTGGCGAAGTAAAATGACAATAATGTTCTATTCCTAGCCCATAATGACCATTACAATTAGCACTATATAATGCCTTGGACATACTTCTTAATAACATATCACTGATAAGTGCATATTCGTTTGTGCCTTCAAAGGATGAAAGGCATTTTTGTAAGACACTTGATTCAATTTGAAATTTATTGCCCTTGAATGTATACCCAAGAGTTTTCATAGTGTCAACAAATTCACTTATTTTATCCACTTTTGGATAATCGTGATTTCTATAAATAGTAGGAAGATTTAAATAAAACATATGGCTTGCGACAGTTTGGTTAGCTAGTATCATAAAATCTTCTATCATAAGCTCAGCTTTTCCTTGAGTTCTGGGCTTGATATCAATTACTTTGCCATTTTCTTCAATGATAATAGGCTCACTTGATTCAAATTCAATGCCGCCTTTAGCTTTTCTGGCTTTATCGCATATTCTAGATAAGTTATATGCACTATATAACATTCCTTTAACATCGCTATATTCTTGAATTAAATCTTTATCATGTTCAAAAATTTTATTAACTTTATTATAAGTAAGACGATGCTTGCTTTTTATAACACTAGGATAGATATCATATTCATCAACATTGCCGTTATAGTCAACATGCATTTGACAAGTTAGAGTATATCTTTCTTTGTTTTCCATAAGGGAACACAGATTGTCTGATAATTTAAATGGCAACATCGGAATAACTTTACCTGGGTAATATATTGAAGTTCCTCTAGCATAAGCCTCTTTATCTAATGGGGAATCTTCCGTTACATAATTAGTCACATCAGCAATAGATACATATAATGTATAACCATTATCATCTTCTAAAACACATATCGCATCATCAAAGTCTTTCGCATCATCACCATCGATTGTCACAAACGGAAGCTCTCTTAAGTCTTTTCGATTATCTAAAGATATTGTTTCATCAATTTCTTCACATTGTTTTAATATTTTATTACTAAAAGGCTTTGGTGCATCATTTTCAAGCAAGATTGTATCGATTAGGGTACTTTCTTCATCTGCTTTTCCTATGACTTTATCTATCTTTAATTCTTTCTTTTGATAGTTAGAAACATAAGCTCTAACTTTATAATTTGGTTTAAGTTCTTTCTTAAAATCCTTTTGATTAACTATTTTAAAGTCCTTTAATCTAATGTCATCAGAAAAGAAATATAATTTATTTCTTCTAAAAACCATTGTTCCTAAAACATAAATAATCTTTCTTTCTAAAATTTTAATTAAAGTAAGTGAATACTTATTTTCTTTATATAAAACTCTATCTCCTGAGAAAAGAAGTGTATTATCGTCATATTTTAGTTCTTTATCATCGATATAAGCTCTTCCTTTATATATATCGACAACCCCTTCATTAAAATATTCTTTTAAATATATTTGATTTTTATGTTCAAATAGTTTTCCTTCTTCTATTAATTTATTTACAGTTTTGTTTAATAATACAAAATCACTACTAGAATCTAGTTTTAATTCTTTTGATAATTCTTCAATGGTAGAAGGCTTTTCTTTTAAAGCATTAATAATTTTTTCTTGCATAGAATAATTATATCTTATAGATAGTTCTTAAGTTTTTCGTTATCATTTAAAACGTCTTCAAGAATTCTATTCATTATTGAAGTGTATCCTTTTCCAAGAGACTTGGCTTTTGACAAAGTTGAATTTGAAAGTCTAATGGAAATGTTTGTAGTTTTACGATTGTAATCATTTACTCGATGAAAAGACCTTAATTGTTCTTCTGTTAATTTAGGACAGTCTTCATCATATACGATTGGCCTTTTTACAGCTTCTTCAAGTTCATTTAATTGTTCCTTAGTTAAAGGTTTTGAAACGTCTATTTCTTTTCTCACAATTATAATATTCTTTCCTTTCTTCCTTACTTGCAACTCTGGCAGAAATATTTCTATATATGTAGGAAACATATAAAATTAACAAATAATTTTGTGCCATACCTATTGTGATATATCTATCTTCCAATAAGCTATGATTATTGTCATATATTTCTATACGATTATAATCATCAAACACTTTTGATGCGCTTTCAAAAGAAATGCTATGTTTCTTTTTGTTTAAGATATTCTTATTTTCATCCCATTCAAACTTCATAGAATATCTTTAATTTAATTATACTATTTGTATTACAAATTGTATTACATTTTGTATTATTCATTATAATTCCTCCTATTTCTTTATTACGAAATAAAAGAAAAATCCTGCATATATTTATTGGTATAATAATCACTATGATAAAAGTTGTGTTTTTTGATATCGATGGAACTTTACTTGATGGGAATAAAGGCATTCCTAAAAGTAGTATTGTTGCGCTTGGAAAATTAAGAGAAAAAGGAATCAAAACTGTTATTTGTACAGGTAGAGGCTATTCAGAAATAAGGCCGCTAAATTTAAAAGATTTTGATGCATATATATTATTGAATGGACAAATATGTTTTGATGATACAGGCGAAATAATTTTTGAAAATGAATTAAGCAAGAAAACAAAAGACAAACTTATTAAATTCTTTAATGAAAAGAAATTTCCTTTTGGACTTTGTACCGCAAAAAGAAGCTATTTAAATTATGTTAATGAAAATATTATTGCGGTGCATGATTCACTTAATTGCCCTGTTCCTGAGGTAGATATTTATAGAGGTGAAAAAATATACCAAGCTTTATCTTATGGAAATATTGAATTGAGAAAATATCTTGAGAAAGAACTAGAAGAATGTTCATTAACTTCTTGGAATGGTGATGGCATGGATATTGTTGCTAAGGGGTCTAGTAAAGCTAGTGGAGTTAAAAGATATATTGAAAAATTTGGCATTGATTTAAAAGATACAATGGCCTTTGGCGATGGTGAAAACGATATTGACATGCTTAAGTATGTAGACAAGGGAATATGCATGGGCAATGGGCTTGATAGTGTTAAAGAAATTGCTGATTATGTTACTGATAGAATAGATGAAGATGGTCTATACAATGCCCTTGTGCATTTTGGAGTAATAAAAAAAGAGGTTTAACCTCTTAGTAGGCATCTAACACAAAGCCCATAGATTCAGTTTTATAAAGTTTGTTTAATTTTGACAATAAACAATATGCTTGTTCATAGCTATCAAAAGTATCTACCACCTTGCAGACTTGGCCCAAATCATTTCTATGAACCCTAATTATGGTATATAAATTCATTAATATTGGTCCACAACCCAATTTAGTCCATTAGAACTATACAATCTATTTAGGCTAAAGGCAAAGTTTTGTGCATCTGAGAAATTATCGAAAGTAATCTCCACTGTACAAGCTTGGCCAGCATCTTGTTTTCTTGAAACACGAATTACAGAATATTTTTTCATGTGTTTTCCTCCCAACAATCTAAATAATAGACCCTTTTGTGAAAGTTTCAACATGATAACGGTTACATTGCAAATGTAAGTGGTTCCATTTTTAAAATTGGTATTATTATAGATGTATGGAAAAAAATGCACACAAGTCAGATTCGTATATTATTGCTGCTATTTTGTTTTTTATAGGTGGCTTTCAAAACACTTATACTTATTTAAATTGTAATAAGATATTCGCTAATTTGCAGACAGGAAATATGGTACTAATGTCTGTAAATCTTGCCCAAAGAAACTATCAACTAGCTTTAAGATATCTAGTACCTCTTTCTTGTTTTGTGCTTGGATGTATAGTGGGAACTTTTGTTGATGTTAAGTTTAAGAAAAAAGAAACTAAATTTCACTATCGTACAATATTGCTATTTATTGAATTATTGTGCGTAATCATTGTGGGCTTTATACCTGATCAATATGATTTGATTTCGGCGGGCATAATTACATTTAATAGTGCCCTTTCTTTGCAAGCCTTTAGAACTGTTGAAAAGAGGCCCCTTCCAACAACTATGATGATTGGCAACATGCGTAATTCTGTTGAGCATCTTACTAGATATGTTATCTTACATAAGAAAGAAGATTTAAAGGAATTCCTTTTAGTCTTTTCCTTATTATTGATATTCATGCTTAGTTGTTTTTTGATGGCCTTATTAAATAATTTGTTTTATATAAAAACTATTTGGTTATTAATCCCCTTATATATTTTTGCGATTATTTTTCTAGAGATGGATTAAAAATCATTCTAAATAGTTTTCTGGCAATTGGTCCTGCAATGAATAATTGTAAAGGCATTGCCATTACAAAGTTCTTACAATAAGTAACTAAATAATCAGGAATAAAGTTGCTAGTAAATCCATATCCATGGTAAACACCAATGATAGATGCAAGTGCTACTTGTACTACAACGGTGAATATTTGAATCATAAAAATAATATAAATTTGTTTAGTGTCTTTATCTACTACTTTAAAGGCTAATTTTTTAGCTATTTCGCTTGAGATAAAGAATGCGCATAAGAAAATAATAATGTACTCAATCCACATCCCTTTCAAGGCAATTAAAAATGTGTAATTAGTAAATGTTCCGCTTGCAAGTACTGTGTTATACAAAGTCATAAAGTAGACCATGATAAAGGCGGTGATTGCAGTAAAAATAACTGATTGAAATTTTGTTTTTGGCATAATTTTTCCTCCTAAATAAAAAATAAAATGCCGCCCTACCGTCCGACATTGGTAAAGCGACATTTATTGTCTTTTTATGCCTAAATATTTTACTAAATTATTTTTTATTTTTCTAACGAAAAGTTTTTCTTGAAAGAATTTTTTAGTGGTAATAAAATATCTAGTCGTTATAGATAAGGAGGAAGAAAACTATTTAGAATGAGTAAGAAACAAAAGATACATTTATTAGTTTTATTCATTTTTCTAATAGCGCTTATAACTATCGGAATTGTCTTTACAAATGGTTTAGTTACTAAATCAGAAACTATTCAAGAAGTTATGAAGGATGCAGTATTACATGATACCGGAAAAGTTAATTTTCTAGGTATGCAAGTAAACCCAGCGTTTATTTCTGCTGTCACAGTTACTGTTGTGGTACTAATTATTGCACTGCTTATAAGAATTCTTGTGATTCCAAAATTCAAGATGGTGCCTTCTAAGTTTCAATTATTGTTGGAACAATGGGTTAAGTACTTTACTGATTTGGGTACAAAGAATAGTCCTGAAGCAAATAAATTCTTGAACTTTTATTTGTTTGCAGCTGGATCATATGTCTTTATAAGTACTTTATTTGAATTATTTGGAATTCAAGTAATTAATATCCACGGAAATTCAACTACTCTACCTGCTCCATTAGCTGATATTAATGCAGCTATTGCGATGGGTGTAATGAGCTATCTTGTAATACTTATTGGTGGAGGAATCCACAATGGTCTTAAAGGAATCGGATCTACTTTGAAAGATTTCTCGCTTCCTATTTCAATGAGCTTCCGTTTATTTGGCGCTCTATTAAGTGGACTATTAGTAAATGAATTAGTCTATTATTCAATTTCCTTAAGTTTTGTATTGCCAGTCATTGTAGCGGTATTATTTACACTTCTACACGCCTTAATTCAAACTTATGTATTAACTATGTTGGTTGCTTTATTTTATGGTGAAGCATGTGAAAAGAAAGAAAAGAAGGCTAAGGCCTAAAAAGGAGTTTTATGAAAAAGTTTTTAATTAGTTTAGCAATAGTATTAATGGTTGGATGTGTTTCAACACCAGTTTTTGCGGAAGATAATCTTATTTCTACAAACGAAGTATCTGAAACTGGAAGTAAGGCTACAGCAGCTGCAATTGTTGTTGGCATATCTTCAGCTTGTGCAGCAATAGCTATGGGCATTGCGATTTCAAAGACTACTGAAAGTATCTCTAGACAACCAGAAGCTGGCAGTCAAATTCAAACAGCTATGATGCTTGGCCTAGTGTTTATTGAAACTGTTGTTATTTATGCGTTAATTGTTGCGATCTTAATTATCTTCGTACTATAGGAGCTATATGAGTTTACCTTTAAATATAGATTTTCAACAAATCTTGTTGCATTTCTTTAATTTTGTCATACTAGCTTGTGGATTATATTTTCTTTTGTATAAGCCAGTTAAAGATTTTATGGACAAAAGAGAGGAATACTACAAGAATTTGGACGATAAGGCCAATAGTAAAAACGATGAGGCTAATAAGCTTTATGAGGAATATAAGGCTAAGTTAGATAATGCGGATAAAGAAATCGAAGATAACAAAACCGCTGCTTTAAAAGAAGCTGAGGCTAAGAGCGAAGAGACTTTAAATAAGGCTAAGGCTGAGGCTAGTCAAATTATTGAGGATGCGAAAAATAGTGCCAAAAAGAAACATGACGAAATCGTGGAAAGCGCTAATAAGGATATCGCTGATTTAGCTATTAAAGCTTGTGATAAGTTAATTGATAAGAATGTTGATGATTCTTATAATGAATTTTTAAATGCGTTAAAAAATGAGGATAAATAATGAAAGCTATTTTATATAGTAGTAAGAAACCCTCTGATAGTATTCTTGAAAAGTTTAAGACATTTTTAAATGAAAAATATGGCGAGGTTGAATTTGAATTTATACAGTCAGAAATTAAGAATGGTTTTAAGCTTGTGGTTGGTGATGATGTCTATTATTGGGATCCTAAAAATAAGTTTGAACAATTAAAGGAAGAATGGAATAGAATTAAAAATTCAAACAATGACAATATCATTCCACTTCTTAAAGATTCATTAGATAGTTGGACACCTAGTGCTCTAGCTAAGGAAATAGGTAGAGTTCTTACTGTTGGTGATGGTATTGCGACAGTATCTGGCTTAAATAATGTCAAATATGGTGAAATATTATTATTTACAAATAATATTCGCGGTATGGTCCTTGATTTAAAAAAAGACTATGTTTCTTGTATCTTATTTGGAGATGATAGAGAAATTATTCAAGGAAGTGTCGTTAAAAGAACAGGCAAGACTGCAGGTATTCCAGTAGGAGAAGAATTCTTGGGCAGAGTAATTGATGCCTTGGGCAATCCAATTGATGGAAAAGAGGCTATTAAGGCTTCAGGATATAGACCTCTTGAAGAGGATGCTCCTAGTATTATGGAAAGAAGCCCTGTAAATAAGCCTCTTGAAACTGGTATTCTTGCGATTGATTCAATGTTCCCAATTGGAAAGGGCCAAAGAGAATTAATTATTGGCGATAGACAAACCGGTAAGACCGCTATTGCCTTAGATACTATTCTTAATCAAAAAGGAAAAGATGTTATCTGTATCTATTGTGCAATTGGCCAAAAGGCTAGTAGTGTTGCGGGAATTGTTGAAAAGCTAAAGAAAAACGATGCCCTTAAATATACTGTTGTTTTAAGCGCTTGCGCAAGCGATAGTGCTCCTATGCAATATATTGCACCATATGCAGCTACATCATTAGGAGAGTATTTTATGCATGAGGGCAAAGATGTTCTTCTTGTTTATGATGATTTAAGCAAGCATGCGATAGCTTATCGTGCCTTGTCTTTACTTCTTGAAAGAAGCCCAGGCAGAGAAGCTTATCCAGGTGATGTTTTCTACCTTCATTCTAGACTTCTAGAAAGAAGCGCTAATTTATTAAATGGTGGTAGTATGTCCGCGCTTCCAATTGTTGAAACTCAAGCTGGTGATGTTAGTGCTTATATTCCTACCAATATTATTTCTATTACTGATGGACAATTGTTCCTTGAGACCAATTTATTCTTTGCTGGTCAAAGACCAGCTATCAATATCGGCTTGTCTGTAAGTAGAGTTGGTGGTGATGCTCAAACCAAGGCAATGAAGAAGGCAACTGGTTCAATTAGACTTGATTTAGCCCAATATCGTGAAATGGAAGTGTTTATGCAATTTAGTAGTGATCTTGATGATGCTACTAAGAAACAACTTCATTATGGACAATGTCTAATGGAATTGTTGAAACAGGAACAATATCATCCTTATTCACAACATGATCAAATTATCATTCTTGTTAGTGCAATGAATCATTTGTTTGATGAGTTAGATGTTAAGAATGTTAAAAACACCAAGAATGAATTGTTGGATTATTTCAACAACAACAAGAAATCTCTTTGCAAGAAGATTGATGAAACTGGCGTTTTAACTGATGAAATAAAAGAAGAAATCATTTCTTCTAGTCGTGAGTTTTTCAATGGCAAGCACTAAGGAAATTAAAGATCGTATTTCTAGCGTAAAAGACACCAAGAAGATAACTAGTGCGATGTATCTTATCGCTTCTACCAAGCTTACTAAAGCTAAAAGGGAACTAAATGATACTCGTCCTTATTTCGAAGCATTAAAAACCGAAATCAAGCGTATCTTTAGAACCAGCAACAATATTGATAGCCCATATTTTTATCCATTAGAGGGTGAGCCCAAGGATAAGGGAACTTATGGCATTCTTGTTATTACGGCTGATAAGGGCTTAGCTGGTTCCTATAATCAAAGTGTTTTAAAAGAAGCTGAAAAGATTTATTCTAGCCATCCTGATAGCAAACTGTATGTTGTTGGTGAATATGGCAGACACTACTATGATGCGCACAATATTGAGATAGAAAAGAGTTTCTTATATACAGCATATAATCCAACAATGGAAAGAGCTAGAGAAATTACGGCTATTTTATTGGATGAATTTAGACAAAAGCATTTAAGTAAAATATTTGTTGTTTATACAGACCTAGTTAATGCTTTTACAACTAATGCTATTTCTACTCGTCTTCTTCCTTTCCATAGAAAAGAATTTCAAACTCATCATGACGAAAAGGAAGTTAGCATTCCATTTGGTTTTTATCCAAGTGAAGAAGAGGTGTTAAATTCAGTGATGTTTAGTTATATTTCTGGATTTATCTATAGTGCTTTAGTTGATAGCTTTTGCAGCGAACAAAACGCTAGAATGAATGCGATGAATAGCGCAAATGATAATGCAGAAAAGTTACTTGATAGCTTAACTGTACAATATAACACACTAAGGCAAGCAGAGATTACCTCGGAAATAAATGAGGTTTCGGCTGGTGCTTTAGCTTTAAGAAAGAAACATAAAAAGGAGGCAAGATAATGAATATTGGAAAAATAGAAGAAGTATCTGGGTCAGTTGTTGATGTTTATTTTGACAATTTGCCTAAAATAAAGAATGCCTTAAAAGTTAATGTTGATGGTAAAGAATATGTTATGGAAGTTTCTGAGCATATTGGCAACAATGTTGTCAGATGTATCATG
The DNA here is from genome assembly GCA_963607765.1 of Paratractidigestivibacter sp. Classification (GTDB taxonomy): domain Bacteria; phylum Bacillota_I; class Bacilli_A; order Erysipelotrichales; family Erysipelotrichaceae; genus Colivicinus. The sequence goes on from CAVDDT010000023.1 coordinate 48,242, forward strand.
CTTGGAAAAAGTGATGGCTTATTTAGAGGACAAGAGGTAGTTGATTTAGAAAAGACCATTAGTGTTCCCGTTGGTAAGTGCACTCTTGGCAGAATGTTTAATTGTCTTGGTGAAACAATTGACAATAATGATGATATTCCAGAATCTGAAACAAGATGGGAAATTTTTAGGGATCCTCCTAAGTTTTCTGAACAAAAGCCAATTGGTGAAATTCTTGAAACCGGTATTAAAGTAATCGACTTGCTTGAACCTTATCCAAAAGGAGGCAAGATTGGCTTGTTTGGTGGTGCTGGTGTTGGTAAGACGGTTCTTATCCAAGAGCTTATGCACAATATAGCTACAAAACAAGATGGCTATTCTATTTTTGCTGGTGTTGGTGAAAGAAGTAGAGAGGGCAACGATCTTTATCGTGAGATGAAAGAAAGTGGCGTTCTTAAAAATACTGCACTTGTTTTTGGACAAATGAATGAGTCTCCAGGTGTCAGAATGAGGGTTCCTTTAAGCGGCCTTACAATGGCTGAATATTTTAGAGATGAAGAAAATAAAGATGTCTTATTATTTATTGATAATATCTTTAGATTTGTTCAAGCAGGAAGCGAAGTTAGTACACTATTAGGTCATATGCCTAGTGCGGTAGGTTATCAACCTACTTTAGCCAATGAAATGGGTGAGCTACAGGAAAGAATTGCTTCTACTAATAAGGGTTCAGTTACTTCTGTTCAGGCAGTATATGTTCCTGCTGATGACTTAAGTGACCCAGCTCCTGCCACCACTTTCACACATCTTGATGCGACTACCGTATTAAGCAGAAAGATTGCTGAACAAGGCATTTATCCCGCTGTTGATCCACTTAACTCTTCAAGTAGAATTCTTGAGGCAGATATTGTAGGCGATCTTCATTATAGAGTCGCAAGAAGTGTTCAAGAGATTCTTGAAAAATACAATGAACTTCAAGATATTATAGCTATCTTGGGTATGGATGAGCTTTCTGAAGAGGATAAGAATACAGTATCTAGAGCTAGAAAGATTCAAAAGTTCTTATCTCAACCTTTCTCTGTTGCGGAAAAGTTTACTGGCATACAAGGCGTTTATGTTCCTTTAAAAGATACTATTGAGGGATTTAGGGCTATTGTTGATGGTGAAATGGACGAATATCCTGAGAGTGCTTTCTATAATGCTGGCACTATCGAGGATGTAAAGAATAGAGCTAAAGATGAGTAATACTTTTATAGCCCATATTTTGGCGGCTGATAGAAATTTCTATGAAGGTCCACTTGAGTCGCTTATCGTTCCTACGATTAATGGACAATATGGTGTACTTGCAAAACACAGAAATATGATTGGGGCTATTGAGCCTGGTGAGCTTAAGTATAAGATTCCTGGTGAAGATTTTAAAATCGCTGCTATTTCTAAAGGTCTTATGAAGGTTGAAAACAACGATGTTTTAATTCTTGTGGATTCTTGTGAGAAGCCTGAGGAAATTGATGAAAACAGAGCTAAGAAGGCTTTAGCTAATGCTAAGGAAGAACTTATGCAACACAAGAGCATGATTGAATATAGACGTGCTAAGGCTAATTTGGCAAGAGCGATTAATAGACTTAAAGTTAAACATAGTCATATTTAGGACAAGTTTCTTGTCCTTTTTATATCTTTGCTTGTTTGGTGTTTTTACAATACACAAGTGTAAATTGTTTGTTAATTTAGGATTATTTTTATAAAAAAATCGTTTCATATACTATAATTTATTCGTGTGTAAAAACACAAGGGAGGATAAAAATGAAGAAGTTATTAACTTCACTATTGGTTATAGCAATGGTTCTAGGATTTGCTGGTTGTTCTTCAAGTTCTAGCAACGATTCTTCAGCTGATGACCAATCAACAGAAAGCGAAACAATTAAAATCGATGATTTAAAGATTGAATTTGTTCCTTCAAAAGATGCAGATGTTATTAAGACTGGTACTGAGGGTCTTGACCAACTAATTATTGATGAAATGGCTAAACATGGCTATGAAATCGGTAATGTTGAGATTTCTGTTGGTACAAACTATGATGCTACTGGCGAGGCTCTTGCTAGTGGTGCTATTGATCTTGGCTGGTTACCAGGTGGTACTTATGCTTTATATTCTGATGAATGTGATGTAATTCTTACTGCTACTAGAAATGGTTTAAGCAATGACTCTACTGATCCTAAGACTTGGAATGGTGAAGAGAATGCTACTACTAAAGATGGCGAACAAGTTACTTACTACCGTTCTTTAATTTATGCTACTACTAGTGAATATGGCCAAGAATTAGCCGCTAAGGTTAATGCTGGTGAAGAACTTACTTGGGATGATTTAAATAAGGCTACTTGGGCTGTTCAAAAGACTTCAAGTTCTGCTGGCTATATCTATCCAACTTTATGGTTAATGGAAAACTATGATGGTAAGAAGATTTCTGATTTAGACAACGTTGTACCTCTAGATTCAGGATATGGTACAGCATTCGATTATGCTGCACATGGTCTTGCTGATATCATCGTATGCTATGCTGATGGTAGAAATGACTATGAAGCTGCTTGGACTCTTCCAGAAGGTGAAACTGATGAAACTGGTAAGCAAGGTTTCGGTAGAGAAGATTCTATTTGGAATGAATTAAATGTTATCGGTGTTACTGAAGGTATCTATAATGATACAGTTGCTATTACTAAGGCTAATGAAGATGTATACAACGAGGATTTCATTGCTGCTATGCAAGATTCTCTAATCAACATCATCAATACTGAAGAAGGCCAAAAGATTTTCAGCGTATATTCTCATACAGGATATGCTAAGGCTGTTGATGCTGACTACGATGGTGCTCGTGAAGCATTAAAAGTTGTTAGTGACTAATTAGTTTAAAAAACTATTATCAAACCTCTAGTTTTAAACTAGAGGTTTTTTATTTTTATTGATACCATGTAAGTGTAGTTTAAACTACACTTTTTCTTTTGTTTGTTTTATCATAGAGCGATGGGGGAGAAAAAATGAAAAAAATAGTTCCTTTACTAGTATTATTTCTTTGTTTAACATCTTGTAGTGTTATCAAAAAGAAAAATGATGAAAAAAGTAAAGTAAGTGATATTACTATCTATACTGTATATCCTGATCAAAATGATTTTGATATTTTTAGACTAGGATATGGTACAGGTGAACATTATTGTACGATAAAGGTTCCTGTTTATTATGTTTTCTCTGAAGGCGGTTTTACCGACAAAAATGATGAGTATTATGATTTCTATAACGAAGATAGTACACCAAATGTAAAGAATGCGGTTGAACTTGGTTATCTTGATGAAGATGAGGATTATTGTTTCTTGCATTTTGATTCTAGTGTAAATGGTACTGTTAGTATTGCGTTTGAAATAATTCATTATAATGATGATTTAAATATTAAATCTTTTGATGATTTAAAGAATTTGTTTGCCTTTGATTACAAGGAGTTAGATGGAGCTCCATATGAAACCATTGTTTTATCAGGAAGTGATAAGACACTAGAAGATTTTATTATGTATATAAACTTTAACGATGAGGTTTGTTTGTCTGTCGAGTATGATGGCGATGATAGCATTAGTAATGCAGATATGGCATTAGCTATGTTTGATGTTATTGATTTTAAATAAAAGTTCCAATTGGGACTTTTATTTTGATATAAAGTGATATATAATCCTTATTAGGAACAAATCCTAATAAAAGATTCATGGAAAGAAGAAACACTATTCAAAAAGAGCTGGTCAGGGATGCAGTATTCAAATTAAGAAGTCACGTTACCGCTGATGAAGTATATGAGTTTATAAAAAAAGATCATTCCAGTATTGGAAGAGGTACTGTTTATAGAAATTTAAGTATACTTGCAAGCGAGGGAGCGATAAGGAAAATTGAGATTGCAGATGGCCCTGATTACTATGATTTTACTTTAAAAAGACACTACCATGTTAAGTGCATGTGCTGTGGAAAAGTATTTGATGTAGATATGGATGAGATTAGTGATATGATGGAAAGAATTCATGATACTCATGGGATGAAGTTTCTTGATTACGATATTCTTTTTAAAGGAATATGCAAAGATTGTGAAAATGGAGAAAAGTTATGAAAACAAGTAAGTATGCAGGTACTAAGACAGAGAAAAACTTATTAGAGGCTTTCTCTGGGGAATCACAAGCTAGAAATAAATATACTTATTTTGCTAGCGTTGCGAAAAAAGAGGGTTATGAACAAATGTCAGCAATCTTTTTAAAGACAGCTGAAAATGAAAAAGAACATGCCAAGATGTGGTTTAAGGAATTAAATGGCCTTGGTAATACTAGTGAGAATCTAGAGACTGCAGCTGATGGAGAGAATTATGAGTGGACTGATATGTATGAAGAATTCGCTAAGACTGCTGAAGAAGAAGGTTTTAAGGAGTTAGCTGCAAAGTTTAGAGCTGTTGGTGCAATTGAAAAACATCATGAGGAAAGATATAGAGCTCTTCTTAAAAATATCGAAACAGCAAGTGTTTTTGAAAAGAGTGAAGTTAAAGTTTGGGAATGTAGAAATTGTGGCCATGTTGTAGTGGGAACTAAAGCTCCTAATGTATGCCCGGTATGTAACCATCCTCAAAGCTATTTTGAAGTTAGAGAAGAAAACTATTAATATTAGTTGATTATTATAGCGATTAGATAACCTGTAGTGGGTTATCTTTTTTTAATTGGTCATTAAATTTATGAATAAATATGATAGTTTATATTATTTATATAAAGATTGAAAATGATGTAGAAGATTATTATAATTTTTTTAGTTTACTTAATTTTTGTTTTTTAAAAAGATTAGAAGCCTTAATTAATATAAGATTCTAGATAGTAATTTAAAAAACAATAGGGGGAGTTTATGAAAAGATTTAAGAAGATTTGCTTAACTTCAATCTTATGTGCTGTTTTAATGTGCACTAATGTTTTAAGCACTTATGCTTGTACAGCGGTATATGTTGGAAGTGATGCAAGTGATGATGGAACTACAATCATTGCCAAGTCAAATGATTGTCAAGCTAACTGGGGCAATTATGTAAAAATTACTGAGAGAGTGGAGAATCAAGAGGGTCGTACAATGCCTGTTGATAATGATCAAACAGTGTTTGCAACTTTGCCAGCTACTACTTATCGTTTTACTTCAACGCCTTGGTTTGATTCAACGGTTGATGAAAATGGTCTAGGGTCTGATGCGACAGTATGTGTTAATGAATATGGTGTTTCGATGATTATGTCGATAACTGCTTTTTCAAACGAAGCTGCGTTAAAGGCTGATCCACTAATTGAAAATGGTTTATCGGAATTTACAGCTGATGATCTTGTAGTATGTCAAAGCAAGACCGCAAGAGAAGGTGTTGAAGTGTTGCTTGGTTTGATTGATACATATGGAAGCAGTGAAATAAATATTGCCTTTATAGCTGATCAAAATGAAGCTTGGTATATTGAAATGTATAATGGTCATCAATATGCAGCTGTTAAGCTTCCAAGTGATATGGTTTCAGTCTTTGGCAACGAATTCTTACTAGAGTATGTGGAAGATTATGAAGACTATATAGTTTCAGATAATTTAGAGAGTTTGGCTAAGGATAATGGTTTTGCGGTCTATGATGAAAATGGTCGATTAAATTTATTAAAGACTTATTCTGGTGATGAGGTTCTTTATAACTATTCACATATGCGTACTTGGATTGGCCATCAAATTTTAGCTGGTGGTTATGATGAGTACAATAAAGAAGATGTTTATCCTTTAACTTTTAAGGCTAATGATAAAGTTTCAATTACAGATGTTTTTGAGATTTTACGTAATCGTTTTGAGGGCACGGAGTATTCACCAGATGAAACTGGTAGAACAGATATGCGTGTTATTGGAACAGACACCGCCTTAAGTGTACATGCTGTTCAAATCTATAAGGATTTACCTGCTGATTATGCTTGTGTAACTTGGGAGAGCACAGGACCTGCCTTATATGGCTTGTTTGTGCCAATTTCAAATGGCGCTACTAGCATTTCTGAGCCCTATAGTTTAAATCAAAGTATTGAAGAAGATGATGTCTTTGATACAAGTTATCCATATTATCTTTTTAAGGCTTTAAACACTTTGTGCGTTGATCAAAGTACTTATAAAATTTATGGTGTACCCGTAAGAGAATATTTTCAAAAGGCAGAACAAGGCATGACTTCAACTTTAGCTCAAGTATTGCAAAATGCGAAAGAGTTAAGCGATGAGGATGCTAAAGAATATATCACGAATTATTGTAATAGTGTCCAACAAAAAGCATTTGATGATGCTGGTCAACTATTGAATGATGTTTTCTGGTATATGTGTGAAAATAGTAACACTATGAAAAATGGTAGAAATCCAGAAACAGGTGAAGCATATCGAGAGGTTAAAGAGATTGATCCATTGACAGTTGAATTAGATCCAAGTGGTTATAGTGTTATTCCTGAAGTGAAAAAAGGGGAAAGTGCAGATACTTCCGCTAATATGTTACCGGTATATATTGGAGTTGGTGTATTAGCGTTAGCTTTTGCATTGATGATTGTTAAGAAAAATAAAACAGAAAAATAAATAAGAGAGCCGATTGTGTTGATGCAATCGGCTTTTGATTAGCATGTTATAATTGTTGCACACGGAGGATACGGAGGATAAATGGCACTTTCAAACAAACTCGGTATTATAGATTCTGCAGAACTTGCAAGACAAGAAGAAAAGATAAGTAAGAAAAAAGCTTTGTGGCTTTTTGAAAGTGGCATGCTTGATAACTTATCGGTTGGAACCTTTGAATCTTTGTCAATTATTCATAAATACCTTTTCGAAGATATATATGATTTTGCGGGAGAAAAAAGAAAAGTAAATATCGCAAAAAATAATTTCCGCTTTGTACCACTTATATATTTAAGCAGTTCTTTAGAAAACATTGAAAAAATGCCACAATCTACTTTTGATGAAATAATCGAAAAATATGTAGAAATGAATATAGCCCATCCTTTTAGGGAAGGCAATGGACGAAGTATGCGTATTTGGCTAGATTTAATATTAAAAAACAATATTGGGAAAGTTATTGATTGGAGCAGGGTGGATAAAGAAGATTATTTGCTAGCTATGGAAAGAAGTCCAATAAAAGATGTTGAAATCAAAGTTCTTTTAAAAGAAGCGTTAACCGATGATATCAATAGTAGAGAAGTATTTATGAAGGGCATCGATCATAGCTATTACTATGAAGGATATAATACTTACTCAATTAAAGATTTGTAAGGCTGTTAGAAAATTAATCTAACAGTTTTTTTAATGAAACTAAAATGAAATATTTATTTTTACATTGCCACTATTTGACAAATATGTATTAGGAGCCATTGATATAGTTATCTTTTTTGTAAATATCTTGTAAATGTTAACTTTTCTTTTCATCTTCACAAATTACCAAGTAAAATAGATGATGAGAGGGGATTTGACATGATTGAATTTAAAAATGTATCCAAAACATATCCAAATGGTACAAAGGGCCTAGAGAATATTAATTTAAATATTGAACAAGGTGAATTTGTTGCCATTATTGGTTTATCTGGTGCAGGAAAGTCTACTTTAATTAGAACTATTAATAGAATGATTGATATTACAGGTGGCCAATTAATTGTAGATGGCACGGATGTTATGACTTTAAAAGGAAAGGAACTTAGAAAATTTAGAAGAAAGATTGGTATGATTTTCCAATCGTTTAATTTAATTACAAGAAGTTCTGTTATTAACAATGTATTAACAAGCAATGTTCCAGATATGCCTTGGTATAAGGTTTTATTTGGCTATTATTCTAAGGAACAAAAAATGAAAGCACTAGAAGCTTTGGATAAAGTTAATATTTTAGATAAAGCATATAGTAGATGTGATGAATTATCTGGTGGTCAGATGCAAAGAGTTGCACTAGCCCGTACATTAAACCAAAATCCAAGTATTATTTTAGCTGATGAACCAGTTGCGTCTTTGGACCCAGTTATGGCTGATGTGGTTATGAGTGATTTTAAGAGAATTAATGAAGATATGAATATTTCTATTCTTATTAATATTCACCATGTTGACTTAGCACTAAAGTATGCAACTAGAGTTATAGGTATTAGAAAAGGACACATTGTCTATGATGGTCCTACTAGTAATGTAACTAAGGATGTATTAAACGAAATATATAATGGTACTGCTGTTCCAAATAGTACCGATGAAAAGAGTGATAAATAATGAAAGAGAAGGCTTTTAAAGAAAAGAAAGCGCCTTTGTTTGATCGAATTTTCAAGCCAACTACGCTTACTCTTTCAAATGGTCATACCGTAGATAAACCGGTTAGTAGAACGCCGTTGATTTTGGCTGCTTTAATTGTTGCGGTTGTGATTTCAATTAAAATGACAGGGTTTGATTTATCAATTATCGTCTCTAGAGGACACTATTTATTTGATATTTTAAAGAAGATTTTTAATCCAACATGGTCATATTTCTCTAAAGTTGTTGATCCTCTTATCGCAACTATTCAAATGTCACTACTTGGAACTATTGCAGGATGTTTAATTGGGCTTCCAATTGCGATACTTGCTTCAAGCAATATTAACAAAAATAGACCAACACTATTATTCTTTAGATTGGTATTATCTATTATGAGAAGTGTTCCAACTTTGATATTAGCAAGTGTTTGTGCTTTAATGTTTGGACTTGGTACCTTTGCTGGAACTGTAGCTATTGTCTTTTTTACAGTAGGTATTGTCGCAAAGATGTTGTTTGAAAGTATTGAAACAATTGATATGAAGCCTTTTGAAGCCATGCAATCTTTTGGGGCTACGACACTTCAAGCATTCTGGGCTGCATGTATGCCTCAAATTCTTCCTACATATCTTTCTCATTCACTATATTGTTTTGAAATGAACGTTAGAGCTGCTAGTATTCTTGGATATGTTGGTGCTGGTGGTTTAGGTATTCTTATTAATGAAAGAATTGGCTGGAGAGACTATGAGGGACTTGGCATGGTTCTATTGTCTTTGTTTGTGCTTGTGTTTATTATTGATATCTTCACCAACTGGTGCAGATCAAAGTTATCTTAAGGGGGTCATATGTCAATTCTTGAAACTTATAATAATCGCCCTAGAAAACTTTGGGTGAGAATCTTGATATTTATTGTTGTGTTAGCTTTAGCTATATGGAGTGCTAATGGCGTTGATCTTGGAAGTAGAGTTGATTTAACTGCCGCTAATGGTATCTTCTCTGGTTTAACACACCCTGATTGGTCGCTTATGTTTGATACTTCAACAGAAGGGGTTCCTTATCTTGTTTTACAAACCATTGCGATTGCAGTACTTGGCACTTTAATAGGTGGAATCTTAGCTTTACCTATTAGTTTTCTTGCTAGCACTAATGTTGTCCCAAAGTGGATTACATTAATTTTTAGAGCGTTAATTCTTGGAATTCGTACTATTCCATCTCTTGTTTGGGCACTAGTTTGGATTCGTGTTACAGGCCCTAATGCGTTCTGTGGCGTTGTAACTCAATCAATATGTTCAATTGGTATGATTTCAAAAATGTATATTACGGCCATTGAGGACTTAGATACTGGTATTTTAGAGGCTCTTGATGCATCTGGCTGTACAACTTTTCAAAAGATTAGATGTGGCATTCTTCCTCAACTAAGTGCAAGCTTTGTTTCAACTATTATTTATCGTTTTGATATTAATTTAAAAGATGCAACAACATTAGGTATTGTTGGTGCTGGCGGTATTGGCGCTAGTATGCTTATGGCAATTAACTCACGTCGTTGGTCAATGGTTGGCGCATTCCTTTGGGCATTGATTATACTTGTATTATTAATTGAATATTTCTCTACAAAGATTCGTGCTAGACTTGCTAGAGGCGAGAGATAATGCAAGATAGAATTCGAATACTAGCTACAAGCGATGTACATGGATATATTTACCCATATAGTTATGCAAACAATTCTAGTGAAAATATTGGTTTAGCTAGAATTAGTACCCTTATAAAATCTTTAAGAGATGAAAATACTATCTTAATAGATAATGGTGATAATCTAGAGGGTTCTCCTTTGATGTATTATCATATGCATTATTTAAAAGATGAGTATTTTCCAATTGCTGATGTCTTAAATGAAATTGGTTATGATTATGTCAATGTTGGCAATCATGATTTCAACTACGGTGAAGATGAATTAAATGTTTATCTAAATCAATTGGATGCTAAGTGTATAACTTCTAATATTCTATATAAGGACAAGATAATTGGTTGTCCATATGTTATTAGGGAAATAGCTGGTAAAAGATTGGCTATCTTTGGACTAACTACACAATATATTCCTAATTGGGAAAGCGATGATCATATTATTCATTCCAAATTCTTGGATGCCTATAAAAGCTGTAAAAAAACTGTTGAATATCTAAAGGACAACGAACATCCAGATTACATAATTTGTGTGTATCATGGTGGTTTTGAAAGAGATTTAGAAACTGGTGAGCCAACTGAGGATTTAACTCTTGAGAATGAGGGTTATCAAATGCTTAAGGATATTAAAGGCATTGATGTTTTAATAAGTGGTCATCAACATCGTTCTATTTCTGGAAAATTGTTTGATACTGTTTATACACAAACAAAAGATAAAGGCAGCGAAATAGCTTGTGTAGATATCTATCCTAATAAGATAGAGGCTAAAATTATTCCTGTTGATTCTAATCCAGATGAAGACATCATGAATCTTGTGATTGATGAAGAAAATATGTGTCAAAACTGGTTAGATACTCCTCTTGGCACAAGTAATGTTGACTTAAGAATAATAGATGAAGATGATGCTAGAGTAAATAAAGCTCAACTTATCACTTTCTTAAACATTGTTTCTAAAGAAGCTGGTGGAGCTGATTTAAATAGTAATTCTTTATTTGATAGAGCTACGGGTTTTGGCAAAGATATTACAATGAGAAACATTGTTAGTACTTATGTTTTCCCTAATACATTGGTTGTTAAAAAGGTTACAGGCAAGATTTTAAGACAATATCTTGAGAAAAATGCAGAATATTTTGATATAGATGATGATAGGATTGTTGTTACTGCGAAATATTTGGCACCTAAATTAATGAAGTACAACTATGATATGGTTGATGGGGTAGAATATACTATCAAAGTATCAAATGAAGTTGGCAAAAGAATCATTTCTTTAACTAAGGATGGTAAGGAAATTAAAGATGATGATGAGTTTACTATTTGTGTAAATAATTATCGAGCAACTGGTGGTGGTAATTTCTATATGATTAAGGATGCACCTGTTGTCAAAGAGGTTTCTAGTAGTATGGTTGATTTGTTGGCAAATTTTATCATTAAACATAAGGTTGTTGATTTTAAACCAGTAAATAATATTAAGGTTATAAAGTAGCTTGTTAAAGCTACTTTCTTTTTGTATGATTTAAATATGGCAAATAATACTCTTGTGGAAAAAACGGCTGATTCAATATTAAAGATGATTCAAAACAAGCCATATCAAGTACATGATAAGCTTCCTACCGAAAGAGAACTTTGTGAAGTTACTGGGGCTGGTAGAAATACTGTTAGAGAAGCTTTAAAAATATTAGTATCAAGAAATATAGTTGAGATTAAACAAGGATCAGGCTGTTTTGTTTCAAGCAAAATGGGCGTGTCTGATGATCCACTTGGCTTTTCAATGATTAAAGATAGAGTTAAATTAACTAAAGATTTATTACAAGTAAGAGAAATGATTGAGCCAGGTATCGCTTCATTGGCTGCACAATGTGCTGATAAAGAAGATGTTTTGAAGCTAGAAGAAGTTCTAAAACAAATGGAAATGTTGATGAAACAACACAAAGATTATTCTTCTTTAGATACCAAGTTTCATACTTTGATTGCTAAATGTACACATAATATTGTAATGGAGAATTTAATTCCTGTTATTTCAAGTGGTGTTGAGGTGTTCGCAAAAGAGGTTGAGGAGACTGAATTTGAGAAGACGATGATTACTCATAGAAAAATTTTTGAAGCTATTAAAGATCATAGACCTATAGATGCTGAAAATGAAATGCGTTATCATTTGCTTTATAATTTAAATAGATACGAGGAAGAAACAGGCAACAAGAAATAATTGCTTGTTTTTTATTGTTTAGAATCAATGTGTATGATAATATTAAATTGTAAATTGGTAGGATGAATTTAAGATAATAATTGAAAATATCCTAAAATATGCATGAAAGAAGGAAAATATATGGGACGATTTGATGTACTGATAGTAGGTGGTGGCGTTGTAGGTAGTGCCATTGCTAGAGAACTTACTAGATACAAGCTTCATATTGGTGTTTTGGAAAAGAACCTTGATGTTTGTTATGAGACTAGTGGTAGAAACTCTGGCGTTGTTCATGGTGGATTTGCTTATGATACTGGCACTTTAAAGGCTAAGCTTTGTGTTGAAGGCAATAAAATGATGGACCAATTGTCTAAGGAACTTGGCTTTGAATTTAAAAGATGTGGCAAGGTTCTTGTTGGCAAAACAGACGAAGATTTAGAGAATTTAAAGAAGACAATTGCCCAAGGAGAAAAAAATGGTGCTAGCAATCTTTCTTTAATTAATAAAGAAGAACTTCATAAAATTTGTCCTACTGCTGTTGGTGAATTTGCGATGTTTTCTAAAAATTCTGGCATTTTAGATCCGTTTAATTACACTATCGCTTTAGCAGAGAATGCTGTAGAAAATGGTGCTGAATATTTTTTGGATAATGAAGTTATAGATATCGAATATAAAAAAGATGAAGATATTTATTTGGTTAAGACAAATAAGGCTACTTATGAAACATATTGGGTGATAAATAGTGCTGGGCTTGGATGTGGAAAAATTTCTGATATGCTTGGCATAAAGGGATATAAGATAATTGGTTCTAAAGGAGACTATATTATTTTAGATAGAAGAATGGGCGAGCTTCTTCCGATGCCTATTTATCCAGTTCCAAGTAATACTTATATGGGAATTCATGTAACAAATACTACTGATGGCAATGTAATTATTGGGCCTAATGCAGATATGACCAATAATTTCGAATACTATGGAGTATCTAGCGAAAATATTGAATATTTAGCTAAGAGTGCTAGTGATATTTGGCCTTATATAAAGAAGAGCGATTACATTAGAAATTATTCCGGTATTCTACCTAAATGGGTTGATGATAATGGCGTTATACAAGATTTTAAGATAGAAATAAGAGACGATATTGCCCCACATGCGGTTAACTTGGTTGGAATTGAATCTCCTGGTTTAACGGCTGCTGTTCCTATTGGCAAGATGGTTGTTTCAATGATTAAAGAAAGACAAGAACTAGAAGAAAATAATCATTTTAATCCTAATAGAAAGTCAATTATTCGTTTTGAGTCTCAGGATGATGAAACAAAGGCTAAATTGATTAAGGAAAATCCTGATTATGGAGAAATTATTTGCAGGTGTGAGAAGGTTAGCAAGGCTGAGATTTTACAAGCAATTCATAATCCTTTAAATGTTAAGACAATGACTGGCATTAAGTATCGTACAAGGTCAATGATGGGCAGATGCCAAGGTGGTTATTGTCAAATGCGTATCGAAAAGATGATTGAAGAAGAACTTGGTGTTAAGGATACCAATGTCCGTTATGCAAGGCAAAATTCTTGGTTATTTACAGGTGAAGTTAGAAAGGATGGTGAATAGTATGGAATATAGAGATGTAGTTATTGTTGGTGGCGGTCCAGCCGGGCTTTCAGCTGCTGTAGAGCTATATAAAAAGGGTATAAAAGATGTGCTTATTGTTGAAAGAGAAAAGACAATGGGTGGTATTTTAAGACAATGCATTCATGATGGTTTTGGCTTAACTAGATTTAAGGAAACTTTATCTGGTCCTGAGTATGCCCAAAAATTTATTGATGAAGTTGTTGAACTTAATATTCCATATATCACTGATACTACCGTTCTTTCTATTTCTGAAGATAAAATTGTTACAGTTGCTAATAAGGATGGTTTAAAGAAAATTAAAGCTAAGGCCGTTATCTTAACAATGGGATGCAGAGAGAGAACGCGTGGCGCTTTATCTATTCCAGGAGAAAGACCTGCTGGTGTTTTTACAGCTGGTGTAGCTCAAGCTTATATCAACCTTTATAATCGAATGGTTGGAAAAGAAGTTGTCATCTTAGGGTCTGGTGATATCGGCATGATTATGGCAAGACGTCTCACTTTAGAAGGTGCACATGTAAAGGCGGTGTTTGAAATACAGCCTATTCCAAGTGGTCTTCCTCGTAATATTGAACAATGTTTAAATGACTATAATATTCCTTTATATCTAAGTCATACTATTACAAATATTCATGGCAAAGAGAGGGTTACAGGTGTTACAGTTTCTGAAGTTGATGAGAATTTAAGGCCAATTAAGGGAACAGAAAAAGAATATGAATGTGATACGGTCATTTTATCAGTTGGCTTAATTCCGGAGAACGAGCTTTCATTAGATGCTGGTGTGCCATTAGATTCCAGAACTAAGGGCGCTGTTGTAGATGAATTCTTACAAACAGAGAAAGAGGGTTTCTTTGCGGCTGGAAATGTTTTACATGTTCATGATTTAGTTGATTTTGTTTCTTTAGAAGCTGAAAAGCTTGCAGATGGTGTAGCTGAATATGTTACCAATGGTAAGCTTGATGAATGTGACATTAAGGTTGTAGCTAATAAGGGTATTAATCATACTGTTCCAATGAAAGTTAGTGGAAATAGAGATGTAAACATTTCGATGAGAGTTTCTAAAAAGTTTGAAAATTGTACTATTGAGATTAAGCAGGGTGATGTTGTGTTAGCTAAGAAGTTCATGAAGAAGGCTTTACCGGCTGAAATGATTCAAATTCCTGTTAAAAAAGATAGTTTTGTAAGTAAAGAAGATATAGAGGTTAGTGTTTTATGAAAAGAATGATGACTTGTATAATTTGCCCAAATGGTTGTGATCTTGAGGTTGACGTTGAAGATGGAAAAGTTTCTTCGGTTACAGGAAACTTGTGTCCAAGGGGTAAAGCTTATGCTTTACAAGAAATAGAATCTCCTAAAAGAACCATTGCTTCTTCTGTTAGAGTTAATGGCGGTGTTCTTCCTCTTGTTAGCGTGCGTTTAAATAGAGCTGTTGACAAAGATAAAATCTTTGAAGTTATGAAAGAGATTAATAAAATTTCTTTAAGTGCACCAGTTCATGTTGGTGATGTGGTTGTGGAAAATATTTTAAATCTTGGTAGTGATTTAATCGCAACTAAGAATGTTGAAAAAGTTTAATACTCCCTCATTAATATAAAACAGAGGTCACCGATTGGTGATCTCTGTTTTAGTTTTCTACTTTGGTAATTACTGGTTTTCCATCTTTATCTAGTAGGACAGTAAGCCCACCGGCATAACCATCAGCTCTATATAGGTAATTTACGCCAGTTTCTTTATCAACAAATACTTCTATTCTAGTTATTGTCCCTTGTGAGTAGATAGTTTCAAATCTTTTGTTTTCCATTGAGTTTCTCCTTTTTCTTTATTATATCTTTAAGAGTGCTTAATAAGTGCTATTATATTTTATGTTGCATTAATTCTTATTTTATGTCAAAAATATAAATATAGAGGTTATCGTTAAGGCGGTAAAAGGGTAATATGGATAGAAAATCTGGTGTATTAATGTCGATTAGTTCTCTTCCTTCTAAAACAGGAATTGGAACTATGGGTGATAAGGCAAGAGAGTTTGTAGATTTCTTGAGTGATTCTCATCAAACTTATTGGCAAATTCTTCCTTTATCTCCAACTTCGTATGGTGATTCACCTTATCAATCATTCAGTGCTTTTGCAGGCAATCCATATCTTATTGATTTGGACTATTTAAATAAAGATGGCTTATTAAGCAAAGAAGACTATGAGAATGTTGATTGGGAATTTAGCGGTAGAATCAATTATGGTGCTTTATATAATAAACGCTATCCAATTTTAAGAAAAGCTTGTAGGAATTTTTTGAATCAAAACGATCTAAATGATTTTAATAAGTTTCAAGAAGAAAATGATTGGTTAGAAGATTATGCATTATTTATGACTATAAAGGAAGTTTCAAATAATGTTGGTTTAATCGATTGGGATAAAAAGTATAAAACAAAAGATTCTAGAGCTTTAGAAGATGTTAAAAGTGAGCATCATGAGTCTTACATGTTTTGGAAAGTGGTTCAATATTTGTTTTTTAGGCAATGGTTTGAATTAAAAAAAAATGCGAATGAAAAAGGAATAAAAATAATTGGTGATTGTCCACTGTATGTTTCTAGTGATTCATGTGATGTGTTCTCAAATCCCGAATTGTTCCTAGTGGACGAAGACTTGGTTCCAAAAAAGGTCGCTGGTTGTCCACCTGATGGTTTTTCTGCTGATGGTCAATTATGGGGGAATCCTATTTATGATTGGGATTATCATCTAGATACAAATTTTTCTTGGTGGATTAAGAGGGTCAAACATTTATGCAGCATATATGATTATGTACGAATTGATCATTTTAGAGGACTAAGTGCTTATTATGTGATTGATTATGGGGAGTCTACAGCCAAAAATGGCAAGTGGATAACTGGCCCTGGCAAAGCATTTATAAAAGCTATTAGGGATAATGTTGGCGAAAATATTATTGCGGAAGACTTGGGCTATAAGGATGATGATGTTAAAAGCTTATTAGAATATAGCAAATACCCTGGAATGGGTGTGCTGGAATTTGCGTTTGATTCAATAGATTCTATTGGCAATGACAATATTCCTTATAATCTAAAAAAGAATCAAATAGCTTATATTGGTACACATGATAATCAAACTCTAATGGGCTGGCTTGATGAGATTAGTCCTGAGACTTTAAAATTTTGCAAAGACTATATTGGGTATTCAGATGACAAAGAATTCAATTGGGCAATGATTAGGTGCTTGATGTCTACTGTTTGCGATACAGTCATTGTTCAAGCACAAGATTTATTGGGACTTGGCAAAGAAGCTAGAATGAATGAACCTAGTACTTGTGGAAAAAATTGGCAATGGATGGCAGAAGAGAATAGTTTTACTAAGGAAATCGGTGAACGTTTAAAGGAATTAACGCATATATATGGAAGAGCATAGAAAACTTTAGTCATCTTCAAATTATTAATAAAATTTTAAAAGAGAACTATTTATATAGTTCTCTTAACTTATTTGTTCGTTTATTCTTCTTTAGCTCTTCATAGATTTGCTTAAGCTGTTGTTCATATCTATTAGGATTAAAGTCATTAATAAATTCGACATCTTTAATTTCATTTGGAAGATATTGAATTTTATGGAAACAATCATATCGATCATAAGAATATCTATCTTCTTGTGGAATTGTTGGGGTAAATTTTAGATATTCAGGTACTTCATAAGCTTTTTTTGAAACAAGTTCTTGAGCTTTGTGTACCGCATCAACGCCTGTTCTAGATTTAGGAGAAAGGCATAAATCAATGATATGTACTCCAAGGGGAATAATTGCTTCTGGGAAGCCAACATGTTCAGCTGCCATACAAGCATTATAAGTTCTCGCTATTAGAGCTGGATTAGCTAGACCAATATCTTCATAGGCTATAACCAACAATCTTCTTGTGATTGAAGCTTCATCTCCAGATTGTGCTAATAGAGCTAGATAATATAGTGCACCATTAACATCGCTTCCCCTTATTGATTTTTGAAGGGCCGATAACAAATCATAGTGGCCATCTTCACTTCCAAAAGATCTCTGGTTTGTATATTTGCATTGTTCTTTAACATCTTCAATAGTAATATGTTTATCGCTTGAAACAAGTGATGATAATTCTAGAACATTTAAGCCAAATCTGATATCTCCATTTGCGACATCAGCAATTAGATTTAAGGCATCTTCATCAATTGTATATTCATTATTTAGACCATCTTTATTTTTAATTGCGTTTAAAATTGCTTCTTTAATGTCTTCTTTATCTAATGCCTTTAGTTCAAAAAGGTGGCATCTACTTCTAATGGCAGGATTTATAGAATGGTATGGATTGGCTGTTGTACATCCAATTAAAATAATTGATCCATTTTCGACATGTGGTAATAATAAATCCTGTTTATCTTTATTCAATCGATGAACTTCATCACATATTAAAATAATTTGCCCTGACAATTCTGCTTCAATAAAAATAGAATCCAAATCTTTTTTGTTACCAGTTACCGCATTAAATTTCTTATATGGTTTCTTTAAAACTTTGGCGATAACTTCCGCAAGAGTAGTTTTTCCAATTCCTGGTGGGCCAAAAAAAATAGATGAAAAAATCGTGTCTTTTTCAAGACATTTCCTAATTATTCCATTTGGCCCAACTAGATGTTTTTGGCCAATAATATCATCCAATGTTTCGGGTCTTAATCTATATGCTAAGGGTTTACTCATAATAATTTCTTTGTGATATCTATCGCTTCTATTAAATTGTTGCACATGGCATACGTTTTATTTTGAACATCTTTTGGAATAGCTACTTGATCTGGTATGCCGATTACTTTTATACCAGCATTGTATCCACTTAATATTCCGTTTATTGAATCTTCAAAAATAAGAGCTTCTTCTTTTTGAAAGTTATAATATTCCATCGCTTTTAAATAAATATCAGGGGCGGGCTTAGAATTTTTTATTTCATCACCAAACACCATCGAATCAATGTATTTTAATAATCCTGTTTTTTCTAAAACAGGCATTTGTTTATCTCTATAGGTAGAGGTCGCGATAGCGATTTTAACATTATTTTCTTTTAAATATTCAAGTATTTCAAAAGTTCCTTCTTTAACTTTAACTGGTTCTTTTTCATAAATATCGTCCATCAGTTTTCTTAAATTAGAAAGATAAGCATCATACTTATCATCCCCACCTAAATCATCAGAAATAAGTTTTCGAATAGCAGCTTGTGTTGCCCCAAATGTTTTATATATCGTTTCCATTCTTACTGGATAATTATGTGTCTTAATGTTTTTAATGGCGGCTTTTAAATAAACGGATTCAGAGTCTACTAAAGTTCCATCAACATCAAATATAGCTAACTTAATCATAATTTAATTATAAGGCATATGTTAAAATTATTTCGGAGGAATCAAATGGAAAACAATGAATTACAGAAACATGCGCTTAATGTAAGAAGAAACATTATTGAAATGGTTTATGCAGCACAAAGTGGTCATCCAGGAGGATCTCTTGGCAGTGCTGATATTTTAACCTTTCTTTATTTTGAGGAAATGAATATCAATAAAGATAATATGGACTCTAAAAATCGTGATCGTTTTGTTTTATCAAAGGGTCATTGTTCACCTGGCTTATATGGTGTACTAACAGAAAAGGGTTTAATTAATGAAGATATTAAAACTTTTAGGCAATTAAATTCAAAGTTACAAGGCCATCCAAGTGTAACTTATCTTGAGGGAATTGATATGTCTACTGGTTCTTTAGGACAGGGTGTTAGTGCTTCTGTTGGTATGGCTATCGCTAATAAGATTGATAAGAATGATAATCGTGTATATACACTTTTAGGTGACGGAGAATGCGAAGAGGGTATTGTTTGGGAAGCTATGATGGCCGCTTGTCACTACAAGTTGGATAATCTAGTAATTATTATTGATAATAATAATCTTCAAATAGATGGAAATGTGCAAGATGTTATCGGGCCTTTGCCTTTAAAAGAAAAGGCACAAGCTTTTGGTGCTAACACGATAGAGTGTGATGGCAATGATTTTGATTCTATTAGAGCTGCTTTTAAAAACGCTAGGGAAACAAAAGGTCTTCCAAGTGTTATAATCGCTCATACTGTAAAAGGAAAAGGCGTTTCTTATATGGAAAATGAATATGGTTGGCATGGCAAGGCTCCAAATGCTGATGAATATAAGATAGCTATGGAAGATTTAAAGGAGGTTAACGATGGCACAAGAGACTAGAAATGCATATGGTCAAAAGCTTGCAGAACTTATTGTGAAAGATGAGAAGATTGTTGCCCTTGATGCGGATTTAACTAAGTCTACAAAAACTTGTTTAGCTAAAGATGCTTGTCCTGAAAGGCACTTTAATGCTGGTATTGCAGAATGCAATATGATGGGCATGGCAGCTGGATTAGCTATTAGTGGAAAGACAGTATTTGCGAGTTCTTTTGCGGTATTTGCTACTGGGCGCGCATTTGAAATAATTCGTAATTCAATTTGTTATCCAAAACTTAATGTAAAAATATGCGCTACTCATGCAGGACTATCAGTTGGTGAAGATGGTGCATCTCATCAATCAATTGAAGATGTATCTATTATGCGTAGCTTACCTAATATGAAAGTATTTGTTCCATGCGACCAATATGAGACTAAAGCGATGATTGAATATGTTTCTAAGATTGATGGCCCATGTTATGTAAGACTTGGAAGAGGCAAAGTTGAAGATGTCTATAATGAAAATTCGTCTTTTAACTTTGATAAAGTTGATGTCTTAAGACAAGGAAAAGATATTGTCTTATTTGCGATGGGATTAATGGTTAATGAAGCCCTAAAAGCCGCAGAAGAATTAGATGCTACTGTAGTTAATGTATCTTGTATAAAACCGATTGATGAAGAATCAATTATCAAACTATTAAGACAACATAAAACAGCTTATGCCCTAGAGGAACATAGTGTTATAGGTGGATTATTTAGTGCAATTAGTGAAGTAAAGGCTAAAACCGATATTTCTACTCTGCTTTATCCAATTGGTGTAAATGATACCTTTGGAGAAAGTGGCAAAGCTAAAGATGTCTTGGAAAAATATGGACTAACTGCTTCTAAAATTATAGAAAAGATTAAAAATAGAAAGGCTTAACCTTTCTATTTTTAGTTAGATTGTACATATTTTTTAAATTTAAATAAAGAATATAAAGGTATACTATAAACTTTTGTGTTATTGTTTATGGAATCACCATAGTTTTTCATTGAAAATTTGAAGGCTAAACTAGGTTTATATTTTTGAATGAACAAGTTTAAGCTTTTAGCCTTAGTATTATCAGCCGATTTAACTTCCATTGGAATAACTATACTTTTATAATCTGTCAGGAAGTCGATTTTCAGCATCGGCATCTGATCGCCAAAAATATAGTGGTATATCTAAACAAGTTAACTCATTCATTACATAATTTTCAGCGAGTGTGCCTTTAAAACGAGTGAATGTTTCATTTGTTTTGCTGTTGTCTAAAATAAAATTATAATCAATGTTTAATTTATGTCTTAACAGTCCAACATCAGACATAAATACTTTAAAATATGTGTAATCACACATTCCAGATAAAGGGATTTCTGGCGTACTTACCATATTTAACTTATATACAAGTCCAGCGTTTACAAGCCATTGCAAGGCATCTTCTAGATCTTTGGCTCTTGCTCCACTTTTTACATGAGAGAAGATAAATTTATTATTTTCTTTAGCAAT